>VXMN01000332.1 GCA_009841055.1 Acidobacteriota bacterium | reverse complement strand
ATCAGACGACCCCGGGTTGACACCCGGGGCTACCCTGAGCCGCAGCTACGCAGCTTTACAAGGATGGCTTGTAAGGGGCGTCTCATGGGGTTGCTGACTTCAACCGCAGCTTCGCAGCTCTCCCTTAAGTCACGACATTGAATTGGGACAGGATTTTTGAGTTATGCCCAGACGTGATGTTGGGAGACACGATCATCCCTGGTGTTCAGTTTCGAAGAGGCAGCAAGCGTCGAACTCGATTTGGTGGCGTTTGGTGCCAAACACCCCATGGTAGGTCAGTTTGGTGTAGCTGCCCACGACTGATCTCCTCCATTGAGTTCCGCGGGCTGGGGCCCATGGAATTCTGCTGATGCCGCGTTTGCGGCTCGACAATGTGAGGGAGTAACGAGTTCCCGAGCACAAGCTCGGGAATTCTTTTACAAATTCGTAACGTCGATGCAGTGTCGTAACTTAAGGGAGAGCTGCGAAGCTGCGGTTGGCGTGGCGAACCGAGGAAACGTCTCTTACAGGCCATCCTTATAGAGCTGCGAAGCTGCGGCTTAGGGTAGCCCCGGGTGGCAACCCGGGGTCGTATCGATTCTGCATTAACCCAGCCGCGAATGCGGCGAATAAGAAGCACCCGTTGGGGAGGGCACAGCGTTTCCAAATCGGCGCCGGGGCGTAAGCCCATTGGGAGGATTCAGGGAGTGGCCACCGGCGTGGCAGGTTGCGAGGCTCCGCTCTCGGACGGATTCAACCGTCGAAATTCTACCAGGGCCATTTTCGAGGCTTTCTTTTTGCCCAGCCGCTGGTAGAGAAGGTGCAGCCAGTAGTGCAGCCGGGAATCCTCCGGATCCAGGTAGGTAGCGTCCTCGAAGGCCTCGGCTGCCTTTCTGAACTGACCCAGCCGCCAGTGAATTTCTCCCAGCAGGATGTGGGTGTTCTTCAGCTTGGGCTGAACTTCCACCGATTTCAGGGCAAAGCGAAGGGCCCCTTTGGGCGAGTCTTCCAGCAACAGGCGGGCCATGCTCTGATAGGGATAGCTGTAGCCTCTGAAGAAGGTCTGCTCGATGAGTGCGATGCTTGCCTCGAAGTCTTTGCGAGCCTTGTCCTTGCGACCCATTTTCTGGAAGGCGCGCCCTCGATGGTAGAGCGCCTGCACGTAGCTGGGTCTGTGCTGGAGGGCATTGTCGAAGGCCTTGACCGCGGCCTGGGGGTTGTCGTTCACCGATGTCTGGTGGAGTCCCCAGAAAAAGGACAGCTCGGGATCGGTTGGGGTCTGGAGGAAGGCGTGCTCCATTTGGGACTCGAACAGCCGGTGCTGCCTGGACGAGAAGTAGCAGATGGCCAGAGTCTTGGCCAGGACGGGAGTTTCGGGCCGAAGGTCCTGAGCTCTTTTCAGCAGGGGGATGGCGCGGTCATAGCGGGCCTGTCGAAACTGGACCATCCCCGCCAGGAACAGGGCCTTCGGGTTGTCGGGGGAGCCGGCCAGGAGCCGGGTGGCCACCCTCTCGGCCTGGTCCCAACGCCTCGACTTGATGAGCGTTTGCAGGATCTCCAGGCGAGACCGCCGAAGGAGTTGGGGCTTGCCGGACTTGTGAGGCTTCCGGAGGGCCTCCGCGCTGCAGACAGCCGGGATGGCCAAGCCCCCGAGGCAGAAGCCCAGAATGACTCCGAGAGCCGCTGATCTTGGGGGACGAGTGGTCAAGCTCACCTCGATCCTCTCTGAATTGACCAGCCGGGCGAATGTGAACACTGCTGCCGGTGGATACAGGTTGTTATTTTATCGCGTCCGGGAAGCTTTCCTTCAAAAAAAGAGGGGTATGAGGAGCGGGGGCGATTGGCCGAGCCGTTTGACAGAGGTTGATAGAATACCCGGCACCGTATCGATATCCGTAATGAGGTCTTTTGAGCCTGGAGGAAGGTAAGCCGATGCTTCGAACCGTTCAGTTTCTGATCTTGTCGGTGGTCTTGTCGGTGGCGATGATCCATCATGCCGGGTGGGTTGTTGCCGCCGGCGAGTCCGCTTATTTTGAGGACGACAGCCTGGAGACCCTGTTCACCGGCGGGGTCCTCACCGAGGGAGCGGCAGCCGCGCCCGACGGCACCATCTATTTCAGCGACATCACCTTTACCCGAACCGCGGGTATGCAGGCGGGTCACATCATGAAATACGACCCCAAGACCGGTGAAGTCAGCGTCTATCGATCCCCCAGCGGCATGTCCAACGGCATCAAATTCGATGCCCGAGGGAACATGATCGTGGCCGAAGGGGCGGACTTCGGGGGGCGGCGCGTCACTCGAACGGACATGAAGACCGGCAAGAGCGTGATCATCGGGAATTTCTATAACGGGCGGCAGTTCAATGCCCCCAATGACATCAGCATCGATCTCAAGGGTCGGATCTACTTCTCCGATCCCCGCTACGTCGGCCACGAGCCCATGGAGCAGGGGGTGATGGCGGTCTACCGGATCGACCCGGACGGATCGATCCACCAGATCATCACCGATGCGGGTAAACCCAACGGAGTTTGCGTCTCGCCCGACCAGAAGACGCTCTACGTGGTGTCCAACGACAACGGCAACTTCGACATCTTCCAGTTTTCGCAGGACCTTCCTTTCCACAAGGGAAGAATGGCCCTGTTGGCCTACGACCTGAGTCCCGAGGGAACGGCAACTTTCAGGAAGACGCTGGTGGACTACTATCCGCAGGACGGACCCGACGGATTGGTGGTGGACGCGGAGGGGAACCTCTATGTGGCGGTTCGGGATCAGACTCGTCCCGGCATCTACGTCTACTCTCCCGAGGGCAAGGAACTCGATTATCTTCGTACGCCCGATTTGCCGACCAACGTGGGTTTCGGCCGCGGAAAGGAGAGCAAGACCCTCTATATCACTTCGGGCGACAAGCTCCAGCGGGTCAGGACCAAAAAAGCGGGATACCATTTGCCCTCCCAATAGAGCCGTACGGGCTTTCGTAGGAATGCCGGTCAGCCCTTGAACCGCTTGTTTCGATCTGCCCCGGGCCAGGACTCATGGCAAATCCTGAACAGAATATTCGGTTGGAGCAGACTCAGGTGGTCACCGAGCCGGTGTGCATCGGCTTCATGGGCCCCGGGGTCCAACCGGTGCTCTCGACTCCCTCCCTGATCCTGTGGCTGGAGATGGCCTCCCGTCAGGCCGCTGCCCCGTTGCTGCAACAGGATGAAGAAACGGTGGGAACCGCCATGGACTTGAAACACCTGGCCCCCACGCCACTTGGCATGAGAGTCACCCTGAAGACCCGGATCGTCGAGGTCGCGGGGCGGAGAATCCGCTTTCAACTGGAAGCCTTCGACGAAGTCGAGAAGATCGCGGAAGGCTGGCACGAACGCGCGCGCGTGTCGGTTCCCCGCTTTGCCTCCTACCTGGAAAGCAAACGCCCCCAAGGGCCGTGAGGCGGACTTGTCTGGAACAAAAGAAAAAGAGTTATCCACGAAGGCCACGAAGAACGACGAAGGGACACGAAGCGGGATGGCTCTGCCGCATCGGCAGGGCTGCGGCCCGACAAGCTGGCGAGCTCCCTCGAGGGGCGAGTGTGATGGGAGGAGGCGCCACCCGGGAGCGCGGGCGTCCCGCCCGCATGCACTCCCGTTGCGTGCCGCTCAGTTTCCCTGGGATGCGGCACCCGGCCACCCAGGCGGGAACGGCATGGGCTTGGCCGGAGCAGAGTCCTGGCGCCATTGCCGGTCGAGCCGCGTGGAGGAGTTGGGTGAGGCCTTGCCAGTGTTGTGCGGGCGGGACGCCCGCGCTCCCGGGTGGGCTGCGTCCCATTACGTCTTCGCACCAAAGGAGGCCCATTGGTATTCGTGTCTATTCGTGTTCATTCGTGGTTCGTCTTCAAAGGTGATCGGCAGTCTCTTCCTCGAATGATCCGCACGGCAGGGCCGGGGCGGGACCAACCTGGAAGAGCTCCGGCCTGCGGCCGGGCGAGATTTCACAATGAGATGAGAGGAGGAGTTCCATGGACGGGTTGAAAGGCAAGGTGGCCATCGTGACCGGCGGAGCCAAGGGCATTGGACGCGCCTGCACGCTGGCTCTGGGTCGGGAGGGAGCCTCGGTGGTATTTGCCGATATCGATCGAGCGGCCAACCGGGAGCTGCTGGCCATGGCCGAGGAAGAGGGGCTGGCGGTCCAGGCGGCGGCGGCAGACGTGGCCGACTCCGGCGAGGCGGCCCAGGTGGTTGACCATGCCGCACAGGCCTTTGGTGGGGTCGACATTCTGGTCAACAACGTCGGAATCCAGCCGCCGAGCTCTTACGTGAATGCCGTGGACACGCCGGAGGTACTGTGGGATCGGATCATCGACGTCAATCTCAAGAGCTTCTTCCTGATGTCCAAGTTCGCCATTCCGCAAATGAGGCTTCGGGGCGGAGGCGTGATCGTCAACATGGCCAGCGTCCAGGGCCTGCAGTCCATGAAGAAGGTTCCGGCCTACGCGGCCAGCAAGGGAGGCATTCTCTCCTTGACCCGCAACCTGGCCCTGGATTTCGCCGCCGACAACATCCGGGTGCTGGCCATCTGTCCCGGCGGGGTGGACACGCCCCTGCAGCAGGAGGCCTTCGAAGCCTCGGGCGGAGACGTGGCTGAGCTGAGAGCCAAGCTGGGCCAGGCCCATCCGCTGGGCCGCACGGCCGGTCCGGAGGAGATCGCCAACGTGCTGGTCTTCCTGGTGAGCGATCGGGCGTCCTTCATGACCGGCGAATACGTGTGCGTCGACGGCGGCATCAACGCCCGGGGGACCTGGGACGAGTGAGGGGCAGGATCGCTGCCGGCGGCGATCGTCCTAGCGGAAGGTGAGGGCAACCTCCTCCAGGATGGGCGAGACCGCGCCGTGCGGAGTATTCAGGAAGGCTCGGTACTGAATCCAGCCATGGCCGGCGGGACGATCCGCCAGGGAGCTGGAGTGCTCGAAGTGGGACCCGGGGCCGGCAGGGCCTTCCCAGCGGGCCTTTTCCAGGCCTTGCTCGTCCTCCGCGGTGCGAATCTGAAAGCGGAGGCTGCTTCCATGGGGCGTCTGTCCCCGCCAGGCAAGGTCGGCAGGCTGCCGGTCGCCATAGTTGAAGGCCGAAGAGACATAGGTGAACTCGTGGCGTCGATCATAGATGTTGCCGAGATCCACCACCGAATCGAAGTGGGGGCCGCGCACGGGGATCTCCAGGCGATGATCGGCTCGGAATCCCTCCGGACTGCCCCAGTAGAGATAGGAGTCGGTGACGTGGTCGCCGAAGGATCCGATCCGGTTCGGATCGCCCTCGGACCGGTGGCAGATGATCAGGATATCGGCGTAGCCGTCGCGGTTGAAGTCGGCCACCATGCTGCCGGTTCCGGCATTGCTTGGTAGCTCGAACATCCGGTCGGAGCTGATGCCGTCCGGTCCCCCCAGGTAGATCCTGGTCATGGTGGCCCGGCTGGAGCCGGTGTTGTAGCTGGGGCAGATGAAATCCAGCCAGCCGTCCTGGTTCACGTCGCCTACCGTCAGGGTGATGAGTCCCTCGGTGGCGAACTCGAGCCTTCCCTCGCTCTTGTATTCCCCGCTGGGATTCCCCCAATAGACGAAGCCGGTGGTCTGGCGTTTCCCCAGCGAACCGCCCCGAGTCAGGATCACGTCCAGATAGGAGTCCCGGTTGACGTCCGCCACCTCGGATCCGTGCATTCCCTTGCTGTCGGGGATCAGGGTCTTGCGGTCCTCGGAGAACTCACGACTGCCGTCGTTCCAGAAGACTCCCACCCCCTCGCTGCCCCCGAAGACCAGGTCGGGCTTTCCGTCCCGGTTGAGATCGGCGACGGTGGAGGTGCCTCCGCCGGGAACTTCGCTTCGCTGGGTCACCACGAACCCCTCCGGATTGCCCCAATAGATGAAAGCTCCCTTGATTCCGTCTTCCGGCCGGGGGGAGTTGCTGAGGATGACGTCCAGGTGACCGTCCTGGTCCAGATCCGCGATGGAGGCCCCGGCGCTGCCCACGCCCATGAGGGCCGAGCGGCTGTCGACCGAAAAGCCCTCGGAGCTTCCCCAGTAGATATAGCTTTCCTGGCGCCAGCGCACGGTTTCCCCGAAGTTGGAGACTAGGAAGTCGACCCAGCCGTCGTCGTTCAGGTCGGCGGCGGCCCACTCGTAGGGGTCGACCGAGGGGAGGGAAAGGCGGTCTTCGGGCGTATACCGGCCCTCTCGGTTGCCCCAGTAGATGTAGGTGGGGACCACTCCGCCGCGGGAGCGGGACACGGTGTTCATGAACAGCAGGTCGGGATGGCCGTCCTTGTTGAAGTCCGAGACCAGGTTGCCGACCGCGCCCTGAGTGAAGAGGGAGGTGCGGCGAACATCGGAGAAGGTGCCCTCCGAGTTCCAGAGAATGACCGAGGGCACGTCGAAGGAAAAGTGCTCCTTGTAGTTGGAGACGATGATCTCGGGAAATTGGTCGTGGTTCAGGTCGGCCACGGAAACGCCCCAGGCTCCCACCGTCTCGAATTCCTGCCGGTCCTCGTCGTTGAAACCCTTATCCCCTCCCCAATAGAGGTAGGAATGGGTCAGACGATTGTTGCTGGTGTGGTGGTTGGTAAAGAAGACGTCGTTGCGGCCGTCCCGGTTCAGATCGGCCACGGCGCAGGCCTTGGCATTGCTGGTGGCCAGATCCAGCCGCCGGTCGGGCTCGAAGCCCTTGGAGCTATTGAGGTAGGCATAGGAAGCCGTGCCCTTGCCATTGGCAAAGACGATGTCCGTACGCCCGTCGTTGTTCACGTCCCCCAGAGTCACCCAGTTGGCCTGGTGGGTGGGCAGGCTGGTCCGGCGAGCGGCGTCGAACCCCTCGGCCCCGCCCCAGTAAATGTAGGAGTCCACGTCGGGATTGCCGTCTCGGCCCTGGTTGGCCAGCACGATGTCGGGCCAACTGTCCTGATTCAGGTCCCCGATAACGACCGAGGAGGCGCCCAGGGCCGGGATGTCGGTCTGGTGGTCGCCGCTGTAGCCGTTGGCCGAGCCCCAGTAGATTCTGGAGGGCGATTCATACCCTCCGGTGGCGGCCCGATACTCCCAGAAACCGGCCGAAAAAGCGAAAACGATGTCGGGGAAGCCGTCCTTGTTGAGATCCTCGACAGCCGCGTGCTGGGCGGCCCGGCTGGGCAGCGTCACCTTGCGGGCAAAGGGATGAAAACCCCATTGAGACGCGTCCTTGCGCGCCTTGAGCTCCTGGATGCCGCCGTAATAGACGTACGAATCCATGCCGTCCCAGGTCCCGTTGGTGTAGTTGGCCAGGACCAGGTCCATCTGACCGTCCCCGTCCAGGTCGGCGGCAGCGGCATTTTGGGCGCCGTCGTTGGGGACGAAGGAGCGGCGCGAACCGTCGAAGTCCTTGCCGTTACCCCAGTAGATGGCCGCATCCAGCGCCTCCCGGTGGGGATGGGTATTGGAAAACACCAGGTCCAGGTAGCCGTCCTGGTTCAGATCCCAGCTGTTCACCAGTTGGACCCGGCCTTGAGCCGAGACGTAGGTGTTGGCCCCGCCGTCGCCCAGTCGGCCGTCGGCGAAATCCTCAAAGGTGTGTTCCCGCCACACCAGCGCCGAAGGCGGCTCCGAAGAGTAAAGCGACCAGGGAACTGCAATCAGAACCCCAGCCAGCATCCACCAGGCAGAGCCGAGTCGGCTGCGTAAACGGAAAGGCTTTGGTGATTTCATCGCTTCCTCCAACTTCCAATGGCTTGACCCGGGCGTCTGGATGTCCACAGGCTCGGCCGAAACGAAACTGACCGGCCCCAGGCGAACAGGTGCTTGCTGGGGGCGCTGTTCCAACCCCGGAGAATTTGGCGTGCTCCTCGATCCCCGCGGGCCACGGCCCGTCATTGTACGCTGTCCCGTTGGATTTCCAAAGAGGGCCAGGGAGTTAAGAGACCACCTACGAAGGAAAAAGAAATCCACTACGGACCACGAAGTCAAACGGAGGGCTTACAAGGAGAACATCAACGAATGGGGCCTATTTTTCCTGGTTTGTAGTTGGCGGAATGACAGGCGGGCCCTGGGGGCTTAGTTCCACGGCGAACCGAGGAATGAAGCTCTGACCAGTCGCTCGAGCACCTTGGATGCGATCGATTCGGTAGCTCCGATGCTCGCCATCGGTGGTTCTGGTGGCGTGCAGAACGATATTGTCGTCACGGGTGCGTCGCAGTGAGTAGGGCTCGATGCGCCGGGCAGATCCCTGATATTGGAGGTCTACGCACAAGTGGTTTGCAGCCGCAAAGCGGATGATTTCCAGATAGGACCGGTTTCTGCCGGAGACCGGCAGACGCAACGTGCGCTCCCGGAGTACGGTTTCGCCTGCGGCCATCCGGTACCTGGCTGGCGCAGCAGGTGTCACGCCGGTTTGCAGCCAGTCAAAGAATTCGGGAAGTGCGCCCCAGAAGGATTCGATTGGCGGCAACGCCTGAAGCTGGTGGTCCAGCATCGGTCGGCAGGAACCCTCGAGATTGCCTCTGTGTATCTCCAGTCCTCCGAGCGTCGGAACGGAACGCCCGCGATGGGCGCATTTCTGCTCCAGGACATCGAGCAGGACGGTGGACCTGGGTCGCGCTTCCGCATTGCGGTAGAGATTGATCACATCGTAGAGATCGCGAGGTCGCGCCCGGTCGCCGAGTGCGCGGACCTTTTCAGCAAACGCTTCCTCGTAGGTGTAGCAGAGGACGGTGATCTCCTCTGTCGGTGCATCGCTGTAGTCGTGAAAGATGGTGCGCTTAGCCGATGGCAGAACGAGAAGCTCGTCGGGCGTCAGATCGAGCTTGATTCGCGGGAGCCCGCCAGAGCGCGGAGCGATCGGACCTCTGTAGCTCAGCTTGCCCTGACCGGAAACTGAGCCGCGCGGATTTTCAAAAAAGTCGAAATCCTGCATCGCTTCGGGAAGCTCGATGCCGGTCTTCTCGTAGATCCATTCTCCTATGCCACGGAACACGCTGGCCAGGAAGTCTCGGTCGATGTGAGAAGGATCGGTGAGCGTAAAGTCGAGGTCTTCGGAGAAACGGTAGGTCTCGAAATAGCATTTCTTGAGGCAGGTCCCACCCTTGAATATCCAACTCTCTGCGAGGGCCGTCTGCTGGTAGATCCCAGCGAGGATCCAACCCAGCACATAGTCTTTTTCGACGACCTGGGGCAGCAGCCCAAGGGTCCCCGCAATGTCGAGGATTTCGCGGCGGTCGATCATGGACGTACCGAGGGAATCCAGTTCTCCGGAACGAAAAGACGCCAACGCGTTACCAGTCGCCGGCAGGGAAGCGAGGGGTCGAGCTTTGCATTTCCCTGGGTCACACGCTTCCGGCAAGCGTCGACAAGAGCGGTGCCGCCAGATCCGCGTTCTGCCAGGAAGCCGAGGCGCTTGAACACGGCGCCGTTGCCGAGTCGGTCGGCATAGGCAACCAGCCTGTCATCGTCTCTGTCCCTGCGGCCCAAATAGGATGCGAGGCAGTCGTAGACATGCTGAATACCGGCCCCCAACTCAGGGTCGTCCAACATGTCGACGATGGTACGATGAACATCCGAAATCGCAATCCTGGTTCTGCCGCGCCAGACACTTTTGGTGCCGAAGATCACGCCCGGCCGGACATGCCGTAGCGTGAAGCTTGCGCCATGGTGCTCCCGGCGTCGGGCACGCACTGGCCGCTCCGTCAACACGACAATGTCTCGGAAGATCTGCTCCGTCAGATCCCAGTGTTCCGCTGCAGTGCGGCCGCCGATGTAGGCGGGATCGAACAGTGCCGGCACCAGCACCCAGTGGTCGTCCAGGACCCGCTCACTGAAGAGAGAGTCCAGGCTGACGGGTGCATAGGTACCAGGACCGACACGCCGTAACCAGCCCTGTGCGCTCCACCGGGACAGCAGCTTGGCAGCGGCGGTGCGGCTGATGTCCAGAGCTCGTTCAGCGTCTGCGATCCGGATGGTTTCGCCAGCTTCCCGAACCACCGTGGCCAGCCTGCGACGCCCCGCGGGTATGGTGATCTCTTTGCTCATGATTTAGTACATCCCAACTGCATATATTCCCATTATTCGAGAATAATTGCAGTATATGTGAATTTTTGCAATAGGGCTAGTGTCTCCATCCCGCAGAATTTCCACTGTTCTGAGAATTATTGAATCACTGATGTATTGCCTGACCATGTGCTGGGGGGCATCTCCAACGCCGCAAACGCGGACCTGCACTCCGCTGATGCTGAAATGGATTCACGGGAGGGTTTTTGATTCGCCCCCGCTCCTTCCTGGGTCCGCCCGCTCCGATAGCTCCGACAATAGCTCCGATAGCTCCGATAGACCTTGAGCCTCCCCGGTGAACATGCTATAAGTCGTGCCGCAACAGGCAGGTGGTGCCGCAGCCCTGACTTTCCAAGGACAAGCCGGCAGGGCGGTTTCAGGCTTACCGGTCCGGTCGGTGCAGATCGCCATCCCCGCTTCCCATTGCACTTGAATCCGATGCCCGACCGGGACAAGGCGTTCCCAATGGGTCGCCTGGTCCGCCCGGTCCGGTTTGGCTGTATCCGGAGGAGATAGCCTCGTGAAACCCTTAACCGTTGTCTACGTGGAGGCGGACGGAGTTCCGGTGCCCTCCTGGGTCAGAGAGGACCTGCAGCAGGCGGGGGTGGACTTGCGGATTCACCCCTGTACTTCAGGAGAGGAGCTGTTGGGGGCGGCGGCCGATGCCGATGTGGTCTGGCTCTACGGGAATCCGGTCATCACCGCCGAGCGCCTGGAAAAGCTGACGCGCTGCGGGGTCATCCTGCGCACCGGCAGCGGCTTCGACAACGTACCGGTGGAGGCGGCCACCCGGCAGGGCGTCGTCGTGGCCCACACCCCCACCGCCGTCTTCGACGAAGTGGCCGACCATACCATCGGTCTGCTGTTTGCCGTGATTCGGCAGATCGTGCCCCATGATCGCGCCCTGAGAGAGGGACGCTGGGAACGCCGCGAGCACATTCATCGCTGGCATCTGCGGGGCAACACCCTGGGCTTGATCGGCTTCGGGCGCATCGCCCGCAGCGTCGCCAGCAAGATGCAGGGTTTCAAGCTGCGGATCCTGGCCTGCGATCCCTTGCTGGAACCGGAAGTGATCAGGGCCGAAGGCGTCCGTCCGGTCGAAATGGAGAGCCTGCTCTCCCAATCCGATTTCGTTTCCCTGCACACACCCCTGAGTTCGGGAACCCGGCACCTGATCGGTGCAACGCAGTTGCGGTCGATGAAGCCGGAGTCCGTGCTCATCAACACCTGCCGGGGACCGGTCGTCGACGAACAGGCCCTGATCCGGGCGTTGCAGGAAGGTTGGATCGCGGCGGCCGGCCTGGACGTCTTCGAGCCGGAACCCCTGGCTCCCACCAGTCCTCTGCTGGAAATGGAAAACGTGGTCCTGACCCCTCACGTGGCCGGCTGTTCCGACATCAGCAAGGATTCCTTCTGGCGCCTGTCGGTGGAGACGCTGATTCGAGTGGCGGAGGGGCGCTGGCCCGATGCCTGCGCCAATCCCGGCGTCACGCCCAAGTGGAGTCTGCGGCGGTAACCGGTCTTGGCCTGCGGTGCAGAAGCGGTTGCCGCTCGGGTGGGTGGACCGAAACGGCCGGAATCTTCTCATGACTGTACCCCCCTCCATGCCACCTGCGATCTCCGTGGGAGAGGTTGCCCTCAGTTGCGCGGCCCTTGTGAAACGCTACGGCGACGTGGTGGCGGTTGACGGCATTCACCTGGAAGTCCGGATGGGAGAGTGTTTCGGCCTGCTGGGGCCCAACGGGGCCGGCAAGACCACCACCGTCGAGATCTTCGAGGGTCTCACCACTCCCGACGGCGGCAGGGTGGAGGTGCTGGGCCAGGGCTGGGGGGAAGGCAATGACCGCGTTCTGCGGGAACGTCTGGCCGTTCAGCTCCAGGAAACCCAGTTTGCCGATCGCTTGACGGTGGTGGAAACCATTGCGATGTTCCGCAGCCTTTACAAGCGGGGATGGGAGCCCGACGAAGTCATCCGGCTGGTGGAACTGGAGGAGAAACGGGACGCCCGGGTGGGAAAGCTCTCGGGAGGTCAGAAGCAGCGGCTGGCCATCGCCTGCGCGCTGGTGGCGGCTCCGCAGGTGCTCTTCCTGGACGAACCCACTACCGGACTGGATCCTCAAGCCAAGCTTCAGCTCTGGGATCTGATCGAAAAGTTTCGTTCCCGGGGTGGTACCATACTGCTGACCACCCACTACATGGAGGAGGCGTCCCGTCTGTGCGACCGGGTGGCCATCATGGATCATGGGAAGGTGATTGCGCTGGACACTCCCAGCGCTCTGGTGGAGTCGTTGGGAGCCGATGAGATTGTGGAATTCAGCCTGGAGGGTTTCGTCGCCAACGACCGGCTCTCCCGGCTGCCCGGCGTACGCGGGGTGCGGAGCCGCGACGGGAATTACCTGCTTACCGTCTCCAGCGTGGCTGAAGCCCTGCCGGCCCTGCTGGCTGAAGTGGAGATTCACCAGGCCAGGCTGGTGGGTTTGACCACACACACGGCCACTCTGGAAGACGTCTTTGTGACCCTCACCGGGAGAAAGCTCCGAGATGCCTGATGTCATCGGCGCCAAGCCCCGCCCCTCGCTGGAGCAGACCCTGCCGCCCGCCGATGCGGTGGAGACCGGACCGTTGACCGGCGCCGCCCGGGATCCGGAGGCGTCCGTTCCGGGCGCAACGCCGCCGCTCCCCGAGGCCAGCCGCTACCGCCCGGTCAATCCGCTGCTGGAGCTCACGCTGGCCAGGATTCGGGAGTTCGTGAGGGAACCCGAGGCTGTCTTCTGGGTCTTCGTTTTTCCCGTTCTTCTCGCCGTCGCCCTGGGAATTGCCTTTCGCGAAACGGGTCCGGCGACTGTCCAGGTAGCCGTGGAAGCCGACGGGCGCCAGGGGCCGGGCTCGGGTTCCGGCCGGCTGATGGATTGGCTGGAAGGGCGTTCCGATATCGAGGCTGTCCTGTTGTCGCCGGAGGAAGCGGCGCGGGCACTGCGCACGGGCAGAGTGGCGCTGGTGCTGCGGCCTGCTCGATCGGAGGCTGCGGCGAGCGGGAATCCCGCGGCCGGAGAGACGGTCTCCGCCCCCTCGCCCCTTCCGGATTTGGATTCGGAAGGCCTGGTTTACCGTTACGACCCGACTCGACCCGACAGCCGGGTTGCCCGCCTGGTTGTGGACGACGCCCTGCAGCGGGGGATGGGACGGGAAGACGTCGCCCAAATGAGGGACGAAGCCGTGGCCCAGCCCGGAGCCCGCTACATCGATTTTCTGATCCCCGGGTTGGTGGGATTGAACCTCATGGGTAGCGGTATGTGGGGCCTGGGTTTCGCCGTGGTGCAGGCACGCACCCGCAAGCTGCTGAAGCTGCTGGCGGCCACGCCCATGCGCAGGACCCACTTCCTGCTGTCCTTCATGCTGTCGCGCCTGATTTTCCTGGCGCTGGAGGTGGTGGCCGTGATCAGCTTCGGTTGGGTGGCCTTCGGCGTTTCCGTTCATGGTTCGATCCTGGAACTGGGGGTCATTTCGCTGGTGGGGTCCATGTCCTTTGCGGGACTCGGACTGCTGGTGGCTGCCCGCACCCGGACCATCGAAGGCGTCTCGGGATTGATGAACCTGGTGATGCTGCCCATGTGGCTGCTCTCGGGGACCTTTTTCGCCGCCACCCGCTTCCCCGAGTTCTGGCAACCGGTCATTCAGGTGCTGCCGCTGACGGCGCTCAACGACGCCTTGCGGGCCAACATCAATGAAGGACTTCCCCTCGCCGCCAGCCTGCCGGATGTGCTGGTGATGGCGGCCTGGGGAATCGTCAGTTTCCTGCTGGCCTTGCGGTGGTTCCGCTGGCAGTAGGCTCTTGCAGGGCGCCGGCGGCCCGTCCGGCGAGGGGTTAGCCGCGCCCCCGCCCCCCACGACGGTGCGGATCATACGAGAGTGAAACAAGAGAAGTTCATGGCCTGTCGGGAACAAGATTATTTAACATCGATGCACAGGATTAACAGGATTAACAGGATTAACCCGACGAGAGCTTTCTGCACGAGAAGCCAGCTCAGTCTATGATCCGGTGCGGTAGTGTAGATTCCCGGCATGAAAGCTAGCCGTTTCCTGAAAACAATCCTGTAAATCCTGTCCATCCTGTGCATCGATGTGAATCAAAAATGTGCCCATGCTCGACTTTGAACCGGTTTCCAGCCAATAGGGGTCAAAGGGAAGGGGAGGTGAGAATGATGTTGCAACAGAGTCCGAGGCGAACGGTTCGACTGACGGTCGCGCAAGCCCTGGTGAAGTTTCTTCAGGTGCAGTTCAGCAGGCGCGACGGGCGGTCCCGCCGCCTGATCCCTGCCATGTTCGGCATCTTCGGTCATGGCAACGTGGCCGGTCTGGGGCAGGCGCTCTACGAGTACGGGGCCGACCTCCCCTACTATCAGCCCTGCAACGAGCAGTCCATGGTGCACACGGCTGCCGGGTATGCCAAGGCCAACTGCCGCCTGGCCACCATGGCCTGCACCTCCTCCATCGGGCCGGGGGCTACCAACATGCTGACGGGGGCGGCCACGGCCACCATCAATCGACTGCCGGTCCTGCTGCTGCCCTCGGACTACTACGTGACCCGGCACCAGGGCCCTGTGCTGCAGGAGCTCGAGCATCCGGTATCGGCCGATGTGAGCGTGAACGACTGTTTCCGCCCCGTCAGTCGTTTCTTCGACCGGATCTCGAGGCCCGAGCAACTCCTGACGGCCCTGCCGGAGGCCATGCGGGTGCTGACCGATCCGGTCGAGACAGGAACGGTCACTCTCTCGCTGCCGCAGGACGTGCAGGCTCACGCCTACGACTACCCGGAAGCCTTTTTCGAAGAGAGGACCTGGCTGGTTGAGCGGCGCCTGCCCGATCCCGAACGGATCAGGGAGGCGGTTGCTCTGTTGAAGCAATCCGAACGTCCCATGGTGATCGCCGGCGGGGGAGTCCACTACTCGGAGGCTTGCGAGGCGCTGCAGCGTTTTTCAGGAGAGCTGGGCATTCCCGTGGGAGAGACCTTTGCGGGCAAGGGCGCGCTGCGGGAGGAATCGGAGGTGGGCCTGGGCGGTTACGGAGTGACCGGAAATCCCTGCGCCGGCAAGGTGGCCGGCCAGGCCGATCTGCTCATTTGCGTGGGCACTCGGCTTACCGATTTCGCCACCGGATCCCAATCCGCCTTTCAGAACCCGGAGGTGAAATTCATCAGCCTGAACGTGGGGCCGCACGATGCCTACAAGCAGGGGGCCGTGCCCCTGTTGGCCGACGCGCGGGCCGGGCTGGAAGCCCTGACCGAGGCAGCCCTGGCCGCCGGGGTAGGGCCGCGAGCCGCCTACGTCCGGGAGGTGGCCGGGTGGAAGCGGGCGTGGCGGAGTCAACTGGAAAACGAAGTCTATCAACCGGTCGAGGGAGAAGCCATGAGCCAGGCCCAACTGGTGGGCGTTCTCAACCAGGAGGCCCGTTCGGGGGATACCATCGTGGCCGCCGCCGGCAATCCTCCCGGCGATCTGCTGAAGCTGTGGGATGCCACCGGCGGGAAGAACTGCCACGTGGAATTCGGCTATTCCTGCATGGGGTACGAGATTCCGGCCGGACTGGGCGTGCGCATGGCCCAGCCGGAAGGGGAAGTCTACGTCTTTGTGGGCGACGGCACCTATCTGATGAATCCCATGGAGCTGATGACCGCCGTTCAGGAGAAGCTGAAGATCACCCTGGTCATCTCCGAGAACCACGGCTACCAGTGCATTCGCGGCCTGCAGTTGGCTCGGGCGGGACACAGCTTCGGGAACGAGTTCCGGGCCCGAAACGAGGAGACCAATCGTCTGGACGCCGATTTCGTGCCCATCGACTTCGCTCACAACGCCCAGAGCCTGGGGGCTCACGCCATGCACGTCTACACCACCGACGAGTTTCGGGAGGCCTTGCAGGAGGCGAGAAAGAAGTCAGGGCCCTGCGTCATCGTTGTGGATACTGAAAAGTACCGGACGCCTCCGGGCGCCGGCATCTGGTGGGACGTGGCCGCGGCCGAAGTGAGCGATGATCCCGAGACCCGCAAGCGCCGGGAGGAATACGAGAACGAAAGAGCGCGGCTGCAGCGCTTCTACTATTGAACCGGTCAGGGAGGGCCGGAACCGCCATGGACGTCAAGATCGGCAGTGCCCCCGATAGCTGGGGTGTCTGGTTTCCCAGCGACGACAAGCAAATCCCCTGGCAACGCTGCCTGGACGAAATCGCCGAAGCGGGCTACCAATGGACGGAACTGGGGCCCTACGGCTATCTGCCCACCGATCGGGCCACGCTTCAAGACGAGCTGTCAAAGCGCGGCCTGCGGGCTTCGGGCACCTTCGCCATGGGGCACCTGGAAGACGACGAGGCCTGGCCGGGCCTGGAGAAGCAGGTGCTGGGGGCGGGGGAGTCCCTGGCCTATCTGGGAGCCGAATACCTGATCCTGATCGACGACACCTATACCAATCTCTGGACGGGCGAGGCTACGGCTCCCGGCAAACTGGACGACGAGGCCTGGAAACGGCTGGTCGACCGGATTCACTACGTGGTGGACCTGGTCAGGGAACGGTTCGGCCTGCAGGTGGTCTTTCATCCTCACGCCGAAACCCACGTGGAATACGAGGACCAGATCGAAAGGCTGCTGAGCCAGACCGATCCCGAGCGAGTCGTGCTCTGCCTGGACACCGGCCATCACGCCTACCGGGGAGGCGATCCAATCAGCTTTCTTCGGCGCCACCACCGGCGGATCCCCTATCTGCACCTCAAGAGCGTCCGGCCCGATCTGCAGAAAAAGGTCGCCGAGGAGAACATTCCGTTTGCCCACGCGGTGGGCATGGACCTGTTCTGCGAGCCCTCCCGGGGAGTGGTGGATTTCCCGGCTCTGTGCCGGGTGCTGCAGGAGATCGACTACAACGGCTACGCCATCGTCGAGCAGGACATGTATCCCGCCCCCTTCGACAAGCCCCTGCCCATCGCCAGGCGAACCCGGGAATATCTGAGGTCCATTGGAATCGGATGACCGGGGGGCGTTGACTGTGAGGTTCTATTCTTGGTCGCTCAACTCAACCTGGGCCTGTTCGGTGCAGGCCGCATCGGTCGCATCCACGCACAAAACCTGACCCGCCGCATTCCGGAAGCCCGCCTGTCGGCCGTGGTGGACATTTCCCGGGAGGCCGCCAAGCGCTGTGCCGCCGATTTCGGGATTCCCTCTTTCGCCGAGGAGGAGGCCCGCATCATGGAGGATCCCTCCGTCGACGCGGTGGTCATCTGCTCCAGCACACCCACCCATCCCGAGTTGATCCGTCAGGCGGCGTTTGCCGGAAAGCACATCTTCTGCGAGAAGCCGCTGGCCCTGGATCTGCAGGAGATCGATGACGCCCTGAAGGCCGTTCAGGACTACGAAGTGAAGCTGCAAGTGGGATTCAACCGGCGCTTCGACCCCAGCTTTCACCAGGCGCGGGAGGCCGTGGCCGCGGGCAGGATCGGGACACCCCACCTGGTGCGCGTCACCAGCCGGGACCCGGAACCTCCTCCCGCCGAGTACGTCAAGGCCTCCGGTGGAATCTTCCTGGACATGACCATCCACGACTTCGATATCGCCGGTTACCTGGCCGGAGACGAGATCGAGGAGCTCTATGCCACTGGAAGCACCTTGATAGACCCGGCCATCGGCCAGGCCGGTGATCTGGATACGGCCATGGTGATGCTGCGCTTCGCCGGCGGCGCCCTGGGCGCCATCGACAACAGCCGCCGGGCCGTTTACGGTTATGACCAGCGGGTGGAGGTCTTCGGTTCGGAAGGGCAAGTGGTGGTGGGCAACCGCACCTCCCATCAAGCCGTTTACAGCAACGGCCAGGGGGTTCACGGGCCGCTCCCCCTCTATTTTTTCCTGGAACGCTACCAGGAGTCCTATCTTGCCGAGATGAAGGCGTTTGTCGTATCGGTGCTGGAAAACTCCGCGCCGCCGGTCACGGGCCGGGACGGGCGGCGCGCGGTGGAACTGGGGTTGGCGGCCTGGAGGTCCTATCGTAAGAACCGGCCGGTGGTGGTCGGCAAGCCGGGATGAAACGCGAGGCGACCGGCGTCGTCCGGGCCGATCGAATCAAATAGATCAGAGGGGGTGCTCTTTTGCAGAAGAATACGACCAAGGCCAGGTTGAAGGCCGGAGAAACCGTCTTCGGGGCTTTCGTCCGCTATCCCGATCCGGGACTGATTGAATTCCTGGGATATCAGGGATGGGACTTTCTGGTCTTCGACGCCGAACACGGGACGGTGGAGCCTCGGGACTGCGAGAACATGACGCGGGCGGCGGAGTTGCGGGGGGTGACTCCCATCGTTCGGGTCACCACCAATCAGCAGCCCGTTATCCTGAGGTTTCTGGACACCGGAGCCCAGGGACTGCTGGTTCCCTGGGTGCAGACGGCAGCCGAGGCGGAGGCCGCCGTTCGCTCGGTGAAATACCAACCCCTGGGCATCCGTGGCCTGGCGGGAGTGCGGGCCGCCGACTACGGGCAGACCCAGTCCCTGGGGGAGTACACGGAAGCAGCCAACGCCGAGACCCTGGTGGTTTTGCAAATCGAGACCGCCCGGGCGGTGGATCACCTGCCCGAAATCCTGAAGGTGGGCGGGATCGACGTGGTCTTCATCGGGCCTTCCGATCTCTCCCAGTCCCTGGGCCTGCCGGGTCAGGCCCAGCACCCCGAGGTCCAGGCAGCCATGCAGCGCATCGCCGACGCAGTGGCGCCCACCGATGTGGCCCTGGGACTCATGGTGCGCAACCTGGAGACCGCCCGGCAGTGGCGGCAAAAGGGGGCTCGCTTCATCGCCATCTCCCTGGAGTCGGTGCTGGGCCCGGCGGTCAAGGGCTACCTGCAGCAGGCCAGGGAGTGAGGGCGGGCTAGGATCGGTGTCCCGCTTGGAGTATGATTCAGGCAACTCAACCGACAACACCAGGAGGGTGGCATGACCAAGCCCGTGACTTTCCGACTCTGCGCCCTGGCCGTTTGCGCCCTGGCCCTTGTGGCGGCCAATCACCGGACCAGGACCGAGACGGTCCTGTATGAAACCGCCACCCGGTTTGTGAACTCGCTCACGGAGGAGCAGCGGGCCAAGGTGGTCTACGACTTCGGCCACCAGACCCGGACGGTGTGGCACTTCTTCCCCGACAGCGCTTTCGCCAGGGAGTACGGCTACGCCCGAAAAGGGGTGAACTACAAGGGCATGGCTCCCGAACAGCGCCGCCTGGCCGATGCTCTGCTGGCCGCCGGCCTGAGCCAGGCCGGTTTCGCCAAGGTGATGGCGGTCCAGACCCTGGAGGAGATCCTTCGAGTGCTGGAGAAGGACACCACCGGCAACCGGGACATCGACAAGTACTACTTCAGCGTTTTCGGCAAGCCGTCGCTGGAGGGAACCTGGGGCTTCCGGGTGGAGGGGCACCATATTTCCCTGAATTTCACCTTCAAGGAAGGGCGCCTGGTTTCGGCCAGCCCCACCTTCCTGGGAGCCAACCCCCACCGGGTGCTGGCGGGCCGCTACCAAGGCATGAGGGCCCTGGCCAAGGAGGAGGATATGGCGCGAGCCCTGGTCCAATCCCTGGACGCCAGGCAGCTCCGCAAGGCGAAGGTGGCCGAGACGGCCTATCCCGATGTCCTCACCAAGGCCGATTCGCGGGCCAAACTGGAAGGCCAGCCGTCAGGGTTGGCGGCCTCCGACATGACTGCCCCGCAGGTCGACCGGTTGATGGCCCTGATCGGCGAGTACGCCAACATCCTTCCGGACGAGGTGGCCGAGCGGAGGATGCAAAAGGCCAGGAAGACCCCGCGCGACCAGCTCTTCTTTGCCTGGGCCGGTTCGGTGCAGCCGGGAGCCGGCGACTACTACCGGGTACAGGCCCCGTCATTCCTGATCGAATACGACAATACCCAGAACAACAACAACCACAGCCACTCCGTCTGGAGAGACTTCGACGGCGACTTCGGCCGGGACGTGCTGGCCTGGCACTACCGCCTCCACCATCCATTGCAGATAGCCGGCGCCCGGTAGGCGCCCGCTGGCACGGGGCCGGGCTGTCCTGGAGCGTGGCGCCGCCAAGGCCCCTCTCTGCCGTCGATTCCCGGGATAGAGGATCCTGATCACACCCAGCGGAACCATTCCAACCTGACCGGTACCGGCGATTTTCCCTGGGAGATCGACATCCGGAGAGGTTTGTGCTTGACGATAACTACAAATGAGGGTATTAGTACTCGTAAATCATATAAAAAGATTCCTGCTCTGAAAAACAGGCTTTCCTTCAGCCGATGCTGGGACCTTGGAGCACGCTCTGCCAGGGACCCGAATGCCTTTGGAGGTGAAACGATGAAAAGAAAGACAACTAGCAGGGTTCTGTCGGTTTGCGTCACACCTGTACTCGGGTCGACCCTTCCGCTGCTGCTGCAAGGACAGTGGCTTCCCTTGACAGCTCAATACAAGGAGTGGAACCCGCCGGATCAGGGAATGCTTTGAGCTCCGGCAGGGGGAACCGAGTGCGTCGGTCTTTGCGATTCCGCAAGACTACACAATTTCCAATACGGGTCCTGTCCTCGGCAATGCAAGGTAAAGGAGGTGTTCTCTTGACACAGAGGAACCATATCAAACTGTCGCCGCTTGAGCTCAAGGCGATGGAAGCTCTCTGGAAACTCGGCAGGGCGTCCATCAGGGAAATTCTGGAGCAGATCCCTGTGAGGAAGCCCCTCGCCTATACGACGGTCCAGACCCTGGTCTTTCGCCTGGAAACAAAGGGAGCCTTGCGGAAACAGCGAAAGATCGGGAATGCTTATGTTTTTGTCCCGGTAATTACCCAAAAGCAGGCCTACCGCCGCCTGGTGAACGATTTTCTGGAGTTGTTCGGCGGTTCACACCGGCCTGTGATGTCCCACCTGGTGGACTCAGGCAAACTGACACTGGAAGAACTGCGGGACCTGGAAAGGATGCTCAAGGAACGAGAATCCCGCCAATCGGGGACGGCTGCATTGGATGACAAACCCGAGTGAGTTCCGGACAGGAGCCTGCGAGCAGGTGAGGAGCGCTGTCTCTCATGAACATGCACTCATGGTTGGCGGAGTGGTCTTCCTGGCTGTGGCCCAACGTTGCGGTCCACCTCTGGGAGGCAACTCTCTTTGTCGGATTTGTGGCATTGGGTGTCCGGTTGCTCAAGCGGGCGCCGGCTAGTACTCGATACTGGTTCTGGCTTCTGGCCGCGGTCAAGCTACTGGTTCCTTCAGTCCTGTTGGCATGGCTGATATCGGATATTCCGTCCGCGACGCCGTCCCTTCTCCCTCCACCCCTGGAACAGGCAACCAATGGGGCTCCTGCTTCCGATCCGGGAAGACCCCTCTATGAAGTCCTGAGTCCCTTGCTCCTGAGCCGGCCCGTTGTGGGTCAGCCCGTGTCCGCCGAATCCCACAACGAACTGTATTGCGCGCTCACGCTGACCTGGCTGGTGGGGTTCGTATTCTTCGTTGTTCGCTGGGCAAGAGGCTCTTTTCATCTGGCCTGGGCCGTCAAGATCAGCCATGGGCTGGTCTCTTCCAGAGAAACGGAGATCCTGAAGCGCGTCCGCTCCTGGCTTCTGTTGAAACAGGACGTTGACATTCTCATTTCGGCCAGAGTCACCGAAGCAGGACTTTGGGGCATATGGAGGCCCATGGTGTTGTTGCCCGAAGAGGCCGCAAGCCGCTTGAACGACGAGGAGCTGGAAGCGGTCATGCTGCACGAGCTGCTTCACGTGGAGCGCAGGGACAACCTCGCCGTCATCCTCCAGAAGGCGGTCATGGCTTTGCTGTGGTTCTATCCTCTGGCATGGCTCATCGACAGGAAGTTGTTCGAAGAGCGGGAGCGGGCTTGCGATGAAGAAGTTGTGAGGCTTAAAAAGTCTCCTGAGACCTACGTTTCGGGAATTCTGAAGGTCGCCAGGGCCTGCGTGGAGCAGCGGCTGGTTGGAACCTCTTCCATTGGCGGCGCAAGCCTCAAGAGACGCATGAAACATCTCCTGTCCGCCGACCCGCCGAGAAGGCTCGGCACCCCGGAACGCGCCTTGATCATCGGATTGGTGGCGGCGCTGACGGTCTTTTCCCTGGGTGCGGGTCTTGTGAACCGTGATGCCTACGCGGCCTGGAGCAGCTCGACCAACAGGTACTCGCTACGAATCCAAACCAGTCAGGAAGAGATTCCGGAAGACGTGAGCGCGGTGGTACGCATGTCCGGCAGCGAATGCGGACCGATAGTCGAGGAGTCCATGCGTTTCAAGCGGATGGGATATCCTCCTCCCACCATCACCTTGCAGCAAATCGATCGGAGTCCGGAAATACCGATATCGTTTGGGAATCCAAGAGGCAGTCCCCTGCTCATCACCGATGCCCTTTTGAGGGCGATGAAGGTCGAGGAAGGGGGTGTCTACCTGCTCCTGCCGCGTGTCAGTTTTGCCAATCGGACGGCCAGGAAGATCACTGCGGTGCGGCTGAAATTCCGCCATGCCCGGCTCCGGCGGACGGTGAGCGCGGAAATGTATCAGCTTGACCTGGAACCCCATGGCTCCTTTTCCACCGACCGCATGCCCGGAACAAGCGCTCAAAGATTCCTTGACTCTTTTCAGAGACCCCTCCCTCCTCGAAATGGGCTATTCCCGGACCCGGCCAATCGTGTGTTCCATCCGTACGTGATCTACTTTCCGTTAGAAGAGATTCCCGAGGATTTTGCGGTTGGCGTAGTGGGTGTTCAATTCGCCGACGGCGACAGATGGGGAACGGTGCCGGCAAGGTTCCCGACCCCGGCGCCTCCCAATCGATTTCCATCGCAAGCCCTGAATTTTGGATCACCCAACGATTTCGACACACAACCATCGTCGGAGCGGATTCGGTTGAATGAGGAGGAGCAGCGGAAGAAGATCGTTTACCAGTTGGCCCCGCCCTGTCCATCGGGGGCGTTTTCCACCGGAATCGAAGGGGCGTTGGTGCTGGAAGCCACCATTGGAAAGGACGGTTCGGTCCAAGCCCTGAGAGCCGTCGACGGAGAACCGTCACTTTACCGGCATGCCGTTGCTTCAGTCATAGACGCGGTGAAAGAGTGGAAATACGCACCCACCATCCATCAGGGAAAACCGGTCGAGGTGGTCACCACCATCACCATCAAGTTCGTTTTTGATACGCCTCCAAGGACAGGTTGACTACGGGCCAATTGTCCCGGTCAATCACGTTGTAGAGATTGCAGTTCCCATCGTTTTCCCGGCGTGCCCAGGAAACAACGTTGAGACCTGACAGGCATGCGTCTCGACGGAATCGAGGAAGCACTGTCGGACTATCGGGGCCGCATCGTGCTGCTCAATTTCTGGGCAACCTGGTGCGGGCCGTGCATCGCACATCTGCCGAAGCTTCGGGAACTGGTTGCCGAGCTGCCGGCGGACCGGTTCGCTCTCGTCGCGATCAGCGCGGACGAGGAGCTTGGGACGGTGACCGGATTTATTCAGGATGAACCCATGCCTTGGACGAACTGGCACGCGGGCAAGGAGAGTGACCTCGGGCGTTTACTGGGTACCAGAACCTATCCTACCTACGTGCTGGCTGACGAGAACGGCACAATTTTGACCCGGACCGGCGCTCTGGACTCCCCGTTCATTTCCCTGACTGAGAAGGTGGTGGATCGGCTGCGTAAATCCGGAAGCACCCGGGGCTTCATGTCGAGTCTGAATTGAAAGACCTTCGCTCCACCAATCCGGACTGACGCCGCCGAGCTGTTCACATGCCCTTCGCCCTGAAGCAATCAACTCTGCCGAGGTTGGCAATGGACCCTTCAAGTGCCACATTGAAGCACCCTCTCAATCAGTGCCGGCAGCCGGCAGCGAAGGAGATTACACCTTGGGCACGGTGGGGCATGGAGTATTCGCTTTAGGTCCAGACAGCGGCAAAAGCGCATTCACCAGAAAGGCCACGCGATGGAAAACGAGATCAGCGCCCCACCCGCGTTTCGATGGCGTTCGCTCGGTTGGATCCTTGTTGCGGCGGCGGTAGTGACTCCGATGGGGTCGTGCCAGCGCGCGGTCGCCCCGGATGCTGAGCCACCTGAGATCGGGGCGGACTGGGCCGTGGTGCAAGAGTTCCTCGACCGGGAGCGCGCCTGGCGGAAGAACAGTCGGGAGCATTTCAGGATGGGCGCTCAACAGGGCAGGTCGCCTCGTGAAATGAGAGATGGTCTTCCAAAGCCCC
Source organism: Acidobacteriota bacterium (assembly GCA_009841055.1). Taxonomy (GTDB): domain Bacteria; phylum Acidobacteriota; class Terriglobia; order Versatilivoradales; family Versatilivoraceae; genus Versatilivorator. The sequence continues at coordinate 9,824 of VXMN01000332.1, read as the reverse complement.
CTGACTTCGAACCCGCTCTTGCTGCAGCGACTGCCATCCTGGACTTGGGCGGCGCCCATGAAAAGACGATCGAAGCGGCCGAGTTCCTCGTAAGGCCGATGAATGCCCACCAAGAATCGGGCCGGTACTTTTACATCGGCGCAAAGGCTCTCCTCGCCCACGCACCCAACTACCAGGAGTGGCCTCGGGTACTGAACGAGATCTACTCCTATCAGACGCCATACGGAGCGCAAGTTGCGAAGTTCTTCGAGGAAATGTCGTCCGAGGCCGAAGACCCCGTATTGTGTGCCAACGGCAGGTATTACGTGGCAGCCGGAATGATGCGTGCCGCCAATCACCAGTTCGCGCTGCCGACAGAGGAGCGCGAGGTCCTGCGTCGGCGGGCCATCGAGGTGGCCACCGGATTGAGTGTCGGCGTGGAGGAGGAGCGGTTCCTGGGATTGGACCGTGACGGCACAGCAACTCATCAAACGCTGGCCGAGGCAGAAGTGGAGCTGCTTCGCAGCCTGCGCCAAGGGACCGTGGGCGGCGTGCTGCCGGACGTGACGGGCAAACGGCTCGACGGCGTCGAGGAACGCCTGTCGGACTATCGCGGCCGCATCGTGCTGCTCGATTTCTGGGCAACCTGGTGCGGGCCGTGCGTCGCGGATCTGCCGAAGCTCCGGGGACTGGTTGCCAGGCTGCCGGCCGACCGCTTCGCCGTCATCTCGATCAGCGGGGACGAGGAGATTGGGACCGTGACCCGGTTTGTCCAGGATGAACCGATGCCCTGGACGAACTGGCACGCAGGCGAAGGGAGTGACTTCGAGCGTCTCCTGCGTATCGAGGGCTATCCGAGCTACGTGCTGGTCGGCGAGGGCGGCAAGATTCTAACCCACGTGCCCTCCCTGATCCCTCCGTTTGCCTCCCTGATCGAGAAGGCCGTGCACCACCTAGAGGAATTCGGAAACACCAAGGGGCTCGATGTCGGGATTACATTGGAAGACCATCGCTCGATGAGGCCAGGTTAGGACCGTGACGAGTGAACCCTGACCCGGGACCCCGAAGCTCTTGCCCGGGAAAGAGAACGGCTTTTTTTGCTCAGGGAGATGATCGATCTGCTGCCGGGAACCTGCCGGCAGGTCATCAAGCTGCGGCTGTACCAGGGATTGTCCAACAAGACGATCTCTCGACTCCTTCACGTCTCTCGCGGCAATGTCGCCGTCCGCATGAACCGGGCCATCTCCCTGCTCAAGCGCCGCATCGATGCACGCACTCAATCGTTATCGCACAGGGGCTCCAGACGATCCTGAGAGCCCCTCCACAAAAAACTTGTAATCAATCGCTGTTTCGACGGTTTAATAGAGTATAGGCAACAATTTGATGCTTCTCCATACCCTGGATGCTGAGATTCCCCTCCAGGGTCAAGGAGGGTCGAATGCAAACAAGATGCTCCTTGCTGAGTATCGTCGTTGGTTCTCTGGTTGGCTTTGCTGCATTCGGCCATCCATCTTCCATTCAAATTCCCGCCAAGTCCGATCAGGATACCGCGGACCGGTATTCCGGAGTGATCCGGGGGCGGGTCTTCACCGCCGAGGGAGAAAGTCCCCTGGCCAGGGTAACCGTGACGCTCTTTTCATCAGATGGTCGAGGCAATGAGCGCCCCCGGACCGTTCGCACCGATAACCGAGGCGAATACCAGTTCAGGGATCTGGAGTCAGGGAGGTACCTTCTGCGGGCGACCCGCAACGGCTACCTTCCTCAGATTTACGGCCAGAAGACATCCTCGGGGTCGGGAAGACGGCAAAGAGGAACGCCTCTCTCGCTTGCGTCGGGCGAGACCCTCAATAGCATTGGTTTCAAAATGATTCGAGGCGGCGTGGTGGAAGGAACCGTGGTGGACCAGCACAACGAACCCCGCTCGCGAGTCTCGGTGAGGTTGAGCAGCTATGAGAGTTCCGGAGGCGAGCGCAAACTGTTTCCGGTGGGCCGTGCCGAGACCGATGACCGGGGACGTTTCCGTCTCTTCGACATTCCCCCGGGAAGCTACTACTTGAGCGCGGCCCCTCCTTTTTTTTATGGGCGTATGGGAGGAGAAGAACGCTCATTCCCTCCCGTCTACTACCCCGGAGTTTTGAGTCCGCTGGATGCGGCCAAAGTGCAGGTAGCGGCCGGGGAAGAGGTGGGTGGTTTCTACTTCACCCTGTTCGAGACTCGCAGCTACAGTGCCAGCGGCCGGGTGCTTACGGCAGAGGGCAAGCCGGCCCACGCGGTGTGGATCATTTCCAGAAGGGAATCCGGCGAAGCCTTTATTGCCGGGATGGAATCGAGCGCGAACACGGATCTGCAAGGAGAATTCAAGGTGGCGGGCCTTCTTCCGGGAAGGCATCGTTTGCATGCCCGTGCGGGGGAAGACGACAAGCCTCGGATGGCCAGCACCGTTGTAGAAGTAGCCGACCAGGATATCGAAGGCCTAACGCTGGTCCTGGGTGCGGGCGCGGAGGTTTCCGGTAGGATTGTGACGGATCGCCAGGACTCCGACTTGGATTGGCGCCGGATCTGGTTGGAAATGGATCCGATTGGCGAGTCCAGCAGGACTTTTTTCGGCGGGGAAAGCGGCCGGGTTGAAGAGAACTTCACCTTCAAGATCAAGAACCTGCCTGAGGCCTCCTATCGCCTGGTTGTCAGGCTCCCGCCGGGGAATCACTATGTCGAGTCCATCCGCCTCCAGACAGAAGAACTCGTCGACCGGCCGATAGAGGTGAGAAGCGCCGACCGGCTGGATGGGGTAGAGATTCATGTGTCGTCAGAGGGAGGGCAAGTCGGCGGTGTCGTTGAAAAGGAGGAGGTTCGGGAAGTAGCGAAAGGAGCGACCGTTCTGGTCTTTGCCGCCGACTCCGACTTGAGGGGACCCAACTCACGATTCACCAGGACGACTCAAACCGACCAGAGCGGGCGGTTTTCTCTGAAGGGCCTGGTGCCTGGAGAGTATCTGCTGTGCGCTGTAACCGATCACGAGTCCGGGCTTGAAAGTGACCTCGACTACCTGGCCAGCCTGGAACGGGATTCGGAGCGGATCGATCTAGCGTCCGGCCAGACAATAGAGGAATCCCTGGTGGCGTTGCCGGCGCCCGGGACGAATTGACGTCAAGCGCAGAGCTACTGAGAGTTAACGATGCTGGAATTGGCAAAGACAGGAGGGCTTGTGGCCGTCGCAGTGGTGAGTGCCGTGTTGGCCTATGACGCGCTGGACCACCGCTACTATGGCATGGAAAAAATCATAGTGGCCGTAATCGCCGTAGGACTTGCGGCGGTCACGGGTCTCCCTGCAATAGCTCGTATCCGACGATACCTTCGGGACTGATTCCAAACAGCCGGCACGGAGGCCAGAACTGTGGACCAGAACGAGACCCGAAAAAGGGAGGCTGCCGGAATAAGACTTGGTGTGTTGCCGACTTGTCTGATCTTCGTGTTTAGTTCGACGACCGAGCTGCGGGCGCAATTCGTGCCCGTTATCGCCAAGCAGAGAAGTGTTCACTATCTTGTTCAGTCCGATGGAACCGAAATGGAAGTCAAGCGGGAAGAGGGCACCTACTTCCGTTCTTCCTCCGGTTCTGTGCTGGATACCATGGCGCGAGTTAAAGGGAAGAATCAGGGAAGACGCAGTTCGACTCTCATGGATTCTTCGACTCGAAAAACCTACGTGTTGAACCACCGTCTCAAAGGAGCAATCCTCAAACAAGTCAGGACAGAACCATTCCGCCCAATTGTGTTAAGACCCGATCTGGCAATTGACGAAGGAGTCATTGCAGGGCTCGATTGCCTGGCAATGCCTGTCTTGTCCCCCGGCAGTCCAGACGAATCTATCGGCAAAGTTTGGGTGGCGAGAGAGGCTAACCTGAGGGTCAAAACGGAGGTGAACTTCGGTCGGGGAAGGCAAGTTAGAGAACTCTACGACATCCGGTTCGCCGAGCCGGAACCATCGGTCTTCAAAATTCCGGCAGATTACAAGATCGATGACACCACATGGAAGGAGGAGAAGTCCCTCGAGGTCTACGCTTCCGAAACCAAAAGGTCTCAACCGCTGGCAGCGGCGGAGTTTCGCACCCTACGGCGGGGCAGGCTGCCGGACGTGGCTGGCACCCGGCTCGACGGCGTCGAGGAACGTCTGTCGGACTACCGGGGACGCATCGTGCTGCTCGATTTCTGGGCGACCTGGTGCGGTCCGTGTGTCGCGGCCTTGCCGAAGCTTCGGGAGTTGGTTTCCGGACTACCGGCGGACCGGTTCGCCCTCGTCGGGATCAGCGGGGACGAAGAGCTTGAGACCGCGACCCGGTTTGTCGAGGATGAACCCATGCCATGGACGAACTGGCACGTGGGTGAGGGGAGCGACCTCGAGCGCCTTCTGCGTATCAGAGGCTATCCAACCTATGTTCTGGCCGACGAGAACGGCAAGATATTGACCCGAACCGGCAGTCTGGCCCCTCCGTTCATTTCCCTGATCGAGAAGGCAGTGGACCATCTGGGGGAATTCGGAAGCACCCGTCAGCTTGATTTGGAGTCTTTGGACCTGCGCTCCTCTCAACGCGACCCCCATACTCTGGGCCGGAGTGCAAGAGCCAGGAGAGCTTCATTCAACCTGGTTTTTTCAGCGGTTATATTTGGCGTGATGGGAGTCTTTATTCTGGCCATAGGACTGCGCGGGCTTGTGACCAAACGCCCCTTGCTGTTCTCAGCCAGATGGTTTCTGTTAGGTATGTTGCTCATTTTTCTCGGCCCGTTGGGTACATTCTTCCCACGTCCGTTCCCGGCTTCGCGGCCCTTCGAGATAGTGGATTGGCTGCCTCTTCTGTTGTTCCCCGTCATCGCAGTTGTTTTTTGGCTTCAAATGAGGGGCTACCTGGCATTTGCCGTAACCGGGAAATCCTTTCGGGACGGGCTGCTGGCGGCACTCGAAAAACTGCAGTTGCCCTACGAAGAGAGCCTTTCCTCGATACGGCTGACCTCGGTTGAAGCCGAGCTGCAGGTGGCCATTCAGTCATGGATGGGAAGCGGCCAGATCAAGGTCAGGCCGGGTCGCCACGGTCCCTTGCTCAAAAAGATCATCCAGGCAATGAAGGAACACTTCCGCGCCGCCACCGTGGAAACCAACATGATTTCCTGTGCCTTCTTCCTGATCTTGGGGATCTTTGCGATTCTCATGCCGATTTACATGCTGTTCCACCAGGGACTGCCTTAAAGGCTCGGCGAAGCGGTTCGACCAGCCGGTAATATTCCTTCTTCGTGTGTCTTCGCCGTCCTTCGTGTCCTTTCGTGGATTCCTCTTTTCCCCGTTCGCGGCACGTCCCGGATGCCCCGTGAAGATTGAGACAAGGGGCTCTCTCCGGTATACTTCCGCCAGATCCGCGTTCCATCGAGGCCAGGGCATGGCTTTCCGGCGAAGGGCTGCAGGATATTGGGGTTGTGTGGTTGTTGCGCTTCTCCTGCCGGGAGTTCTGCACGCCGAATCCGGCGCCGACGCACCTCAGCCCACCGATCCCGAAGTCATCCACATGTTTCCCCTGGGCGGGCAGCCTGGGAGCAGCGTGGAGATCGAGATCCTGGGAAGGAACCTGGAAGGAGCCCGCGCCCTCTGGGCCGGCACCGACGCCATCCGGGGTCGGGTAGTCCGGGTGGAGCCGGGCTCGGCCAGGATGAAGGAAGGGCGGAAGGTCAAGGACATCCCGGGCCAAAGGGTAGTGGCGGCGTTGAAGATCGACCCGGGAGCCGAACGGGGCCCCCACGCCTTGAGGCTGGTTTCGGCCAAAGGAGTCTCGAACGAGATGATCTTCTGGGTGGTTCCTATGCCCACCCTACGGGAGACGGTCGAGGTGCATGGGACCGCGAAGGAAGCCCAGGCCATAGCCGTTCCCTCGGCCCTCAGCGGGCGGATTGCCGAAGAGGGCCAGGCCGACTTCTACCGGTTCGAGGCCCGACCGGACCAGGAGCTGGCCTTCGAGGTGGTGGAAGGCGTGCAGCGCCTGTGGGGGGACCTCAGAAGGGCTCCGGGGTTTACCCTGGAACTCTCGGGTCCCGGCGAGAGCTGGTTCGATTCCGAGCGCCGGGTGAAGCTGGGCGCCACCAATACCGCCGTCTTCCACAAGTTCATTTCGGCCTACAAGCCCAGGCTGATTCACCGTTTCGCAAAAGGCGGCTCCTACACCCTGGAAGTCAAGGGGGAGCCGGGCGCCTCCTACCAGTTGCAGATCGGCGCGCCCGCCGACTTTCCTCCGCTGGTCCGGGCCCGGGGCCTTGACAAGCTGGCCGCGAACCGATGGCAGGAGCGAGGCTTCACCCGCAGGCTGGAGCCCGACCGCCTGTCCCGGTTGCAGGCTCGATCGGGAGGATCGGACCGCCAGGCGACACTGGCCGTGTTGGAAAAGCAGTTGAGGGACCTGATGGGCCTGAGCGGCGAGGAGAGGTCGTCCGGAACTTCTGCCGCCGCCCCGGCCGCCATTGTCCCGGAACAGGAGCCCAACGACATAACCGGGCAGGCCCTCCCGGTTGCCGTTCCCTCCATCATCGAGGGAACCATTGACTTTCCCGCCGACCTGGACCACTTCCGTTTCGAATTGAAGGAGGCGGGGGACCTGGCTTTCGAGATCGAGACCCCCGAGCGGCACTACCCCTACTTCAATCCGCGCATCGAGGTCTTCGACCAGGCGGGCAGGGAGCTGGTCAACAACATCTACAAGCGGCAGGCCTCCCAGAACATGTGGTTCTGGAAGACGGCCGAATCCAAGATGGTCTTCAGCTTCCCGGAGAGCGGATCCTACCTGATCCGGGTTCGGGATGTGACCCGCCGCAAGGGCGGGGCCGGATTCCGCTACCGGCTCCTGGTGCGTCCCCAGGTGCCCCATGTGGGCGAGGTCGAGGTGGCGGAGGTCCTGAACATCCTGGGCCGGGAAATGCTCGACTGGATGATCGAGCTGGACCGGGTCAATCTCTATCCCGGCGAGGCCAAGAAGGTGAGCGTCATCGTCAGCCGGGAGGAGGGGTTTGCCGGCGACCTGGCGGTTTCGGTGGACAACCTCCCCGATGGGGTCGAGGTGCTACCCGGAGCCGATATGGGGCCGGAGCTGGGACTACCCCAGGACCAGGGCCGCAAGGAGGTCTTTGCCGCGGAAGACCAGGTGGTCACCCTGCTGCTGGCGGTGCGTCCGGACGCGCCTCCGACGGTCGCGCCCCGGTGGCTCCGGTTTCATCTGCGGCCGGTTCAACCCGGACGCCTGAACCGCTATCGCAAGATGACCGGCGAGGATCCCTTTCGGCCCATCTGGGAGGGACAGATGGGAGCATCGATACCCGTGGCCCGAATCCCGATGATGGTGCTGCACCCCCCGGGAGGCGGACCGGCCGTCAGCCAGGTGCTTTCTCCAGGCAACTGAAGGAACATATGGACAGGATGAGGACAGGGAACAGGAGTCCGGGGCGAATCGGGAGAACGCTCGCCCGGTCCGATCTCTGCACAATCGGCTTGATGATCGGCGTGCTGGGCTGGCCGGCGCCTCTTGGGTCCGCCGGCCTGAAGACGTCCGGGGAGCCTCCCTCCGGCCCCCGCCTTCTTTCAGTCAGGCTCCTGCCCGAAGAGGTGCAACTGCGGGGCAAGGGCTCCTCTCAGCAGCTCCTGGTCATAGGAACCTTTGCCGACGGGCTGGAACGGGACCTGACCGAGGCAAGCCGATTCTCCCTTGCCCATCCCGCATTGGCCGAGATCGATGCCCGGGGCAGGGTGAGGGCGCGAACCGACGGCCGCACGCTGTTGACCGTCCAGTCCTCGGGCCAGGTTCTGGAGGCGGACGTACAGGTGCGGGATTCGGCCGTAAGCCCTCCCCTCCGTTTTGATCGCGACATCTCCAGGCTACTCACCAAGCGGGGCTGCAACAGCACCGAGTGTCACGGCAGCGTCACCGGGCAGGGCGGGTTCAAGCTCTCCAAGAACGCCACCGCTCCCCGGGAGGACTACGGCTGGATCGTGGAGGGCGGCGATTTCCACGTCCTCACGGCCGAGACCGGCGAGAAGACGCCCCGGGTCAACCTGGAGGATCCCGCCAGGAGCCTGTTGCTGCTGAAGGCCAGCCTGGCGGTACCCCACGGGGGCGGCGAACGGCTCGAGAAGGACTCCCGGGACTATCGGCGCATGGTGGACTGGATTGCCGGGGGCGCCGTCTATGGCTCTGAGAATGGTGCTCGATCCGAGCCCCCGGAAAGAGTGGCGGTCACGCCGGGGCAGGTGGTAATGCTGAAGGGCGGGGAGCGGCAACTGCTAGTAACCGCCCATTGGGCCGACGGCGCCCGGGAGGATCTCACCAGCCAGGTGCGCTACCTTTCCAACAATCCCGAAGTGGTTTCGGTGGGACCCGATGGCCGGTTGACCGGGCGTCAGGTAGGCGAGACCGCCATCCAGGTGCTGGCCGGCGGGCAGAGCGCCAGCGCCACCGTGGGTGTTATCGAGGAGCCGGTGGCGGCCTATCCCGAGGTTCCCCGTCACAACCTCATTGACGACCATGTCTTCGCCAAGGCCCGCAAATTTCACCTGGTCCCTTCGCCGCTCTCCTCCGACGCCGAGTTTCTGCGGCGACTCTGCCTGGACCTGACCGGCAGGCTGCCTCCCGTCCATCGCGTGCGCCGGTTCCTGGCCGATCCGGACCCCCAAAAGCGCACCCGGCTCATCGGCCTGCTGCTCCGATCGCCCGAGTTCGTGGATCACTGGTCCTGGCGCTTTTACGACTTCCTGCGGGTGATCAGCCCGGTCTACAAGGACTGGGTTCGCCGGGCTATTGCCGAGAACAAGCCCTACGATCAGTTCGCCCGGGAGCGGGTGGCTGCCCAGGGTTTCGACGGCCCCTCCCGCCACTACGAGGACATGGGAGGCACGGCCGTGCCTCTGCCGCAGAATGCCATGGGGGAGCAGGTCCGGGTTTTTCTGGGCCGGCGGATGGACTGCGCCCAGTGCCACGACCACCCCTACGAGACCTGGAGCCAGGACCAGTTCTGGGGTCTGACCGCCTTTTTCGGGCGCCTCAGCAATCTCCATCCCGGATTTCCCCAGGTGGATTTCGTGATTATGGACGACCCGGAAGGCTACGGGACCTTCGGCAAGGGGGCCAGGGTCATTCACCCCCGCACCAAGCAGGAGGTTCAGCCCAGGTTCCTGGACGGGAGTCCCGTGCCCGAGGACCGGCGGGACGACTGGCGGCTGGCGCTGGCCGAGTGGATGACCTCGCCCGACAACCCCTACTTTGCCCCGGCCATGGCCAACCGCATGTGGGGCTATTTCTTCGGAAGGGGGATCGTGGATCCGGTGGACGACTTTCGCTCCAACAACCTGGCTACCCATCCCCGACTGCTGGAGGCCCTGGCCCGCTACTTTGTCAGGAGCGGCTACGACCTGCGCTCCCTGATCCGCCTCATGGTGGAGTCCCGGACCTACCAGCTATCGGGTGAACCCAACCCCACCAACCGCTATGATCGGGTCAACTATTCCAGGGCGCTTCCACGCCCCCTGGAATCCGAGGTGCTCTTGAGAGCCATCTCACACGTGAGCGGCGTGAAGGGAGACGAAGGAAACTTCTTCAACGTCTACGGGAAGCCCGACCTGAGCTTTATTCCCGAACGGGACATGAAGCCCAGCCTGCTGCAGGCCCTGCACCAGTTGGCGGGTCCGACATTCACCGCCAAGCTCTCCCGGCAGGGAGGACGGGTGGACCTCCTGCTGCAGCGTCAAGCCTCCGATGAGGCTATCATTGAAGAGCTGTACCTGGCGGCCCTGTGCCGTTTCCCGACCGAGTCCGAACAGGCCGCGC
>VXMN01000347.1 GCA_009841055.1 Acidobacteriota bacterium | reverse complement strand
GTGGGTTCGTTTTTTTTTATTAGACTCATTGGCATCTATCTCATAACCCAAAACGATGCATGGGGAAACGTGCTTTTCTATTTGTAATAATGCCCCGGGCCAGAGCCCGGGGGAAGCCATCGGGAAACGTCACATAGGGGAGTAGAGCCGCGAACGCGGCGGCAGCAAACACCGGCAAACCAAACTCAAGCGCAACCCCGTTACTCATCTGCAACAACGCCGCATGAGCCAGCCTCCTTGACAGCCGCGAACGCGGCGACAACAGGTAGCCGTGGGCGTGAGCCCATGGGAAACGTCGCAGCGGTTTTCGTGGTATATTGATCGCCATTTTCAGGAGCGGCCATGGCATTCCCCAAAGTGGTGCGGGTGACGCAGCGTTTCCACTCCACCCGGGTAGATGATATTCCGGCCAGGGTGGCCCGGGAAGTCAGCCGGCTCGACCTGAGCGAACGCCTGAATCCGGGCGACAGCGTGGCCATCACCGCCGGCAGCCGGGGGGTGGCCAACATCGCCGCCGTCACCCGCGGCCTGGCGGAGGAGCTGAAGAAGCGGGGGGCGCGCCCCTTCATTGTTCCCGCCATGGGAAGCCACGGCGGCGGGACGGCCGAGGGCCAAAGGGGCGTGCTGGAGCGCTACGGCATCACCGAGGCGACCATGGGAGTGCCCGTCCGGGCCACCATGGAAACTCTTCCCATTGGAGAGACCCGGGACGGGGTCCCGGTGGTGCTGGACAGGAATGCGCTGGAAGCCGACCACATCGCCGTGGTCAACCGCATCAAGCCCCACACCGACTTCGACGCCGAGATCGAAAGCGGCCTCACCAAGATGCTGGCCATCGGACTGGGGAAGCACCAGGGCGCAATCCGCTATCACCGCGCCAACAAGCGCTACGGCTACTATCGGGTGCTGACCGGGGTGGCCGAGGTGGTGAGGCGCCGCTGCAGCATTCTGCTGGGGTTGGGGATCGTGGAGAACGGCTACGATCAGACCGGGGTCATCGAGGCCATGACCTCGGGCGAACTGTTCGAGGTCGAGAAGCGCCTGCTGAAAGTGGCCAAGTCCTGGCTGGCCCGCATTCCCTTCGACCGGGGGGACCTGCTCCTGGTCGACGAGATGGGGAAGAACGTCAGCGGCACCGGCATGGATACCAACGTGATCGGCAGGCGGGCCAGCTCGGGCAAGCCCTTTGCCGGCGCTCCCCGCTTCTCGCGCATCGTGGTGAGGGACCTGACCTCCGAGTCCCACGGCAACGCCATCGGGGTGGGGATGGCCGATGTGGTGACCCGGCGCCTGGTGGACAAGATCGACACCCGGCCCACCTATGTGAACGCCCTCACCAGCACCAACCTGGAGAGCGTCCGCATTCCGGTGACGGTCGACTCCGACCGCGAGGCTCTGGAAACGGCCATCTCCACCAGCAGCGCCCCCAGCCCGGAAGCCTGCCGCATGGTCTGGATCCGCAACACGCTGAAGCTGGACCGCTTCGTGGCTTCCGAGGCCCTGCTGGACGAAGTGGAGGGCAACGGGGACCTCCAGGTTCTGGGGCGCCCGGGAGAACTGGACTTCGACGCGCAGGGCAATCTGAAAGCTCTGCTCTGAGCCGTCGGACCGGCGGCGCCGGCCGCCGGCTCGCCGGGGAGCGGAAGGAGAGAACATGTTCAAGGTGGTGGCGGTGGATTCGCTGCGAACGGTCCCCACCGTGGAGAGGGAGATTCTGGCGGAAGCCGGCGCCGAGCTCGTTACAGCCGACTGCCACGGCGAAGAGGACCTCATCCGGGCCACGCGGGACGCCCACGGCCTGCTGGTCTCCCTCAGCCAGATCACCCGGCGGGTCATGGCCTCCTGGAGCCGGGTCAGAGTGATCGCCCGCTACGGCATCGGAGTGGACACGGTGGATCTGAAGGCAGCCACCGACCACGGGGTCTTCGTCACCAACGTGCCCGACTTCTGCTATGACGAGGTGTCGGATACGGCCATGAGCCTGATCCTGACGGTGACCCGCAAGGTGGTCAGGATGCACTCCCTGGTTTCCCGGGGAGTCTACAACCGCAACCTGGCGGTGCCCGTCTACAAGGCCCGCGGCCAGACGCTGGGACTGCTGGCCTTCGGCAGCATAGCCCGGGCGGTGGCCCGAAAGGCCGCGCCCTTCGGCTTCCGGGTCCTGGCTCACGACCCCTACGTGCAGCCCGAAAGCCTGGCCGGACAGCCGGTGGAACTGGTGGGACTGGAGGAGTTGCTGACCCGGTCGGACGTGCTGTCCATCCATGCTCCCCTGACCCCGGAGACCCGTCATATCGTCGGTGAGTCCCAGTTGCGCCTGATGAAACCCACCGCCTACCTGGTCAACACCTCTCGCGGGCCGGTGGTGGATCAGAAGGCCCTGACCCGGGCCCTGCAGGAGGGATGGATCGCCGGAGCGGGACTGGATGTCCTGGAAAAGGAGCCGCCCGACCCGCAGGACCCGATCCTGGGCCTGGACAACGTGGTGCTCACCCCCCACTATGCCTCCTACACCGAGGAGGCCTACCTGGAGGTCCGCGAAAAGGCCGCTCGCCAGGTGGTCCAGGTGCTCCGGGGCGAGATTCCGACCTACCTGGTGAACCGCGAAGTCCTGCAGAGGAAGGGCTGAGGCAATGGGCGCCGAATTCGAGTTTCAGTTTGTCAATCCTGAGGAGGGAACACCATGGCTCAAACACTTGCCGGCAAGAGTTGGGACGAGATCACGCTCAATGCGCTGCGCATCATGTCCGGATTCCTGATGATGCCCCATGGGGCCCAGAAGCTCTTCGGAGCCCTGGGACGGGAGGCCGTGCCCCTGGCCTCGCTTGCGGGGGTTGCCGGGGTGCTGGAGTTCTTCGGAGGGCTGGCGATTCTGGTGGGCTTCTACACCCGTCCGGTGGCCTTCGTGCTGTCGGGCCTGATGGCCGCCGCCTATTGGATGGCCCACGGCACCAAGGCCTTCTGGCCCATTCTCAACCAGGGCGAGCTGGCCGCCCTCTACTGCTTCGTCTTTCTCTACCTGGCGGCCAAGGGCGGCGGCGACTGGTCCATCGACGGCTGCATGGGCAAGAAAGGCTGAAGGGGCTCCAGGCGCTCGGGCACTCCTCCCCGGGAGGAGAATTCCATGGAATTACGCCCACGGCTACCTGTTGTTGCCGCATCCGCGGCTCAACACCCCTACGCGACGTTTCCCGGTGGCTCCCCCCGGGCTCTGGCCCGGGGCATATTCCAAATAGAAAAGCACGTTTCCCCTTGCAGTGTTGTGGGTTAGGGGAGAGCTGCGAATGCAGCGGTTGACGTGGGTTACCCGGCGAGACGCCACCTGCGGGCCATCCTTATAGAGCTGCGAAGCAGCGGCTCAGGGT
>VXMN01000052.1 GCA_009841055.1 Acidobacteriota bacterium | reverse complement strand
CCGAGGGAACCCTGGGAATCGCGACTGAAGCGACTGTTCGCCTGCTGCACTCGGCGCCGGCGGTGAAGACGCTCCTGGCCGTTTACGACTCGGTTTCGGAAGCAACCCAGACGGTTTCCGGCATCATCGCTCGGGGCATCGTGCCCGCGGCCCTGGAAATGATCGACAGGAACACCATCCAGGCGATCGAAGCCGGAGTCTACGCCAGCGGCATACCCCAGGACGCCGCGGCCGTGCTGCTGATCGAAGTGGACGGCCTGGAGGCCGGCATCGACCAGCAACTGGAGGAAATCCTGGAGGTCGTTCGATCCCGCCAGGTCCGGGAGGTCCGCGTCGCAGGCTCGGCCGACGAGCGCAAGAAGCTGTGGGCGGCGCGAAAGAACGCCTTCGGCGCCTACGGGCGCATCAGCCCGAACTACTACACCATGGACGGCGTGATTCCGCGGAGCAAGCTTCCGGAAGTCCTGGGCCGCATCGAGAGTCTGGGCCGGGAATACGGTCTGCGGATGGCCAACGTGTTTCATGCCGGAGATGGAAACCTGCATCCCATCATCCTCTACGACATCGCCCAAGAAGATGCCAGGGAAAAGGTCATGGCGCTGGCGGGCGCCATCTTGCGTTGTTGCATCGATGTGGGAGGAACCTTGAGCGGAGAGCACGGAATCGGCCTGGAAAAGAGAGAATTCATGAGGTTGTTCTTCAGCGAGGCCGATCTGCAGGTGATGGAACGGCTCAAGCAAGTCTTCAATCCGGACAATCTTGCCAATCCGCAAAAAATCTTTCCCATGCGACGCGGATGCGGGGAGATGTCCTCGCTCTCGGAAGACAGCCGCGATCGTCTCAGCCGGTTCGAAGAGGACCCGGAGTTCGTGCGATTCTGACAGGGCTGCCCCTGACGGCGGGCCCCCCGCACACAGAATGTGTGTCATACATGGTGGGACCGGGTTCGAGATCTCGAGGTCGTTCAGTGACGAAGGATTCCCCCGAGCCGGAGGCCTGTTCACACGTCTCCTCCGCCCTGCCCGCTTCCCGACTGGATGCATTCACCGTGCAGGGGAAGCGGCCCCACCGGGCCGCCGCTCCGCAAACACCCGAGGAGATCGGCGAACTGCTGCGAACGGCTCAGCACGAAAATTTGGCCGTAGTGCCCTATGGTTCCGGGAGCCTTCAGGACCTCGGGAACCCTCCCGAGCGCTTCGACCTGGCTCTCTCAACCACCCGTCTGGACAGAATACCCGAATACGAACCCCAGGACCTGGTGGTAAGGGTGGAAAGCGGGTGCCGCTTGGGCCGGCTGCAAGAACTGCTGGCGGCCGATCGCTTGTGCCTGCCCGTAGATCCTCCTGGTTACAAGCGGACGACTCTGGGGGGAATGGTGGCCACCAATGCCAGCGGACCGGATCGATTCGGCCATGGGACCCTGCGCGACTACCTTCTCGGAGTCGGTGTGGTTCAGGCGGACGGGTCCCAAACACGTTTTGGCTCGAGAGTGGTCAAGAACGTCACCGGATATGACATGTGCAAGCTCTATACGGGCTCGTTCGGCACCCTGGGTGTCTTTTCCGACTTCTATTTCAAGCTCAAGCCCCTTCCGCCCGCGGAGAAGACGGTAGTAGGTCTCTTCAGGAAACTCCCCCCGGTGAGAGGGGCCTTGAGCAAGTTGCTGCGTTCCCCTTTGATTCCCATTGCCGTCGAATTCCTCGACGGCGGCGCCTCGCGCAGGCTTGACCGGAAGCTGGATTGGAACGGAAAGATCGCAGGCTACGCCCTGGCGGTCAAGTTCGGCGATCTGGAATCAGCGGTCAACTGGCAGGTCAAGGAATTGAACGAGATCTGGGGTTCCTGTCCGGACGGGGATATGCAGGTCAGTGAGCCCCCGGAGCAAGCCCGGTTCTGGGACTGCTTGCGGGAGGACCACTTCTGCCTGGCGGAACCCCCTCTGGAAAGCGTCAAACTCAAGATGAATATCCTTCCCAATCAACTGGTCCAGTGGATCGAGGAGATTGAAAGGCACTTGTCCGACACGGAGGTCCCATACTTCTTGAGAGCCCACGCGGGAAGCGGAGTCATCCGAATCTTCTGTCATCTCGATCCTTCAACCCCTCAGGCGGGGAGGCTGGCAGGGCTGATCGAGCGGTGGCGGGGCTTGTTGAACGCGGTACGAGGCAGCGTGGTGATTGAAAGGGGTCCCGCCGACCTGAAGAACCGGGTCGATGCCTGGGGTTATCGATACAAGGACTTGAAATTGATGAGGCAGATCAAGAACCGGCTCGACCCCCGGGAGATCCTGAACCCGGGAAGGTTCGTGGTATGAACCCGTCCCGCGGCCCGAGTGCAGTGGTCGCCGTTCGCCGTTCGGGTAGCGGTCCCGGTTGCGAGACCGTCCACATCTGAGGAACCAGTGGAATCACCGGCTCATCCACATCAGGCAGGCAGCGCCGTCCCGGCGGGCCTGACGCCTCAATGCGTCCACTGCGGGCTTTGCCTGCAAGCCTGTCCGACCTACATCGAGTTGGGGAAAGAGGCGGATTCGCCCCGAGGCCGGATCTACCTCATGCAAGCCCAGCAGCGCGGGAGGTTGCCGGTCGCCGGAAGTTTCGCTCAGCACATCTCCGCCTGCCTGGACTGCCGCGCCTGCGAGTCGGCTTGCCCTTCAGGCGTGCCCTATGGCGAATTGGTGGAGCAGGCCCGTGAGATCGTCGAGCAACAACTGAAACGCCCCCTCCTGGTGGAAGCCCTCCGGCGCTACGTCTTTGGCTGGGTTTTCCCCTCTCCCCGGATCCTGCGGCTCCATTTTCATTTGCTGCGCCTCTACCAGCGCCTGGGCTTGCAGGCACTGGTTCGGGGGCTGGCTTCCCTGAAGCTGATTCCGTCGCGGTTGGCCGGCTTGGAACGGATGCTTCCCGACCTTGGAGAACGCGCCGCTCCGGTTGAACTCGGAACTGTTTTCAGGAGCACCGGATCCACTCGTGTGCGAGTGGGATTGGTCACCGGGTGCGTCATGAACGAAATCTTTGCCGGCATCCACCGCTCCACCATTCGAGTCCTGCAACGAAACGGTTGCGAGATCGTCGTCCCGTCCTCCCAGGTCTGCTGCGCCGCTCTCCACGCCCACGCCGGCATCACGGCGACGGCAAAAGAGATGGCAAGGAAGAACATTCAGGCCTTCGAGCAGGCCGATGTCTCGGCGGTCATCGTCAATGCGGCCGGCTGCGGCGCCAAGCTCAAGGAGTACGGCGCCCTTCTCGCCCACGATCGCGAGTTCTCATCCCGAGCCCGGTCATTCAGCCAAAGGGTCGTGGATATATCGGAGGTTCTGGACGGGCTGCCGGCACTGTCTCCGCCGGGCCGGCGGGGGTTGCAGATGGCCGACGACGCCCCCGGCCACCGGCGG
>VXMN01000330.1 GCA_009841055.1 Acidobacteriota bacterium | reverse complement strand
AAGCGGCCACATCCCCGGCTACGTCAAGGCCATCCGGGCCGGGCAGCTCGCCGCCGCGCAAAAGCCCGGGATTCTCGCGGAAAAGCCCAACACGGCCCTGATCTCCGGTCATTGGACCTTCGGGCAGGTGGCGGCCCGGTTCGCCATGGAGACCGCCATCCGCAAGGCCGGCCGGGAACAGGTGGCCCTGGTGGGCCTGGTCCGGGCCCACCACATCGGACGCCTGGGGCACTACGCGGAAATGGCTGCCGCCGAGAAGATGATCTCCATGGTCTGGGTGGGAGGTTTCAGCCAGAACCAGCCCAAGGTGATGCCCTACGGAGGCAGCCGCCGATTGCTGCACACCAATCCCATCGCCCTGGGAATCCCCGCGGGAGACGAACCGCCCATGGTGGCCGACTTCGCCACATCGGCCATCTCCGGGGTCAAGGTCGACAACGCCTACAGCCGGGGGAAATCGCTGCCTCCGGGTTGCATCGTGGACAAGGAGGGCCGGCCCACCACCGACCCGGCCGACTTTTTCGACGGGGGCGGCCACACCCCATTCGGCCAGCACAAGGGCTGGGCCATCATGCTGGCGGCCGAGTTCCTGAGCCGCATCCTGCTGGGCTCCGATTCCTACGCCGACCCCGAGACCTCAGACGAGGTGCTGCGCCACCAGGGAGACACCTTTCTGGTCTTTCGCGCCGACCTGTTCCAGTCCTACCCGACCTTTGCCCGGCGCGCCGACCGGATGCAGCAGCGGGTGCGGGCGGTACCCCCGGCGCCCGGGTTCAAGGAGGTGCGGGTTCCGGGAGATCCCGAGGTCGAGACACAGGCCCGACGGGAACAGGAGGGCATCCCCATCGCGGAGGATGTCTGGAGCAGGGTGGTGGAAACCGCGGAATCATTGGGAATCCATGAGTGTTGAGAGGGACCTGGACAGGTCTTTGCGAGCCCAGGCGGAATAATAGCGCCCGGCCCAGGAGGAGCAAGGAACGATGAAACCCCGACAGATACAGAAATCCTTTACCGGCCGACGCCGGCCCTCGAGTCTGTTGCTGTGGGCCGCGGCAACCGTTTTCCTCTGGACCGCCGGCTGCGGCATCCATCCCTCCCGGGGATGGCCAGGCTGGGGCGGACCCGGCCGCGACTTCAAGGTCCCTGCGGCTGGACTTTCGACCTCCTGGCCTGCCGAGGGGCCTCCTCAACTCTGGAGCCGCGAGTTGGGAGACGGCTATTCCGCTATCCTGGCCGACGGAGAGCGCCTCTATGCCTTTTACCGGCAGGGAGAGGACGAAGTGGCGGCCGCCCTGGAGCCTGCGACCGGCCGCACGCTCTGGGAGCACCGCTATCCGGCGCCCATCACGGCGAAGCAGGACAACACCCACCGCAAGTACGGCGTCGGCCCCCAGGCCACCCCCGTGCTGACCCGGGAAGGGGTAGTGACCATCGGCTGGAACGGCAACCTGCACTGCTTGCAGAAGGAGACCGGAGAGGTCCTCTGGTCGCACGATCTGGCTCGGGATTTCGGAAGCACCTCCATGGGCCGGGGCTACTCCTCCAGCCCCGTTGCCTACAGAGACCTGGTCCTCTGCCTGGTGGGCGGTCCCGGTTCCGGCCTGATGGCCTTCAACTCCGGAGACGGCCGGGTGGTCTGGGCCCGGCACGACTTCAGGCGCTCCCATTCCTCGCCCATCCTGATCAACGTCGACGGGCAGGATCAGTTGGTGGGACTGATGGAGCAGGAGGTGGTGGGCGTCGATCCCGAGACCGGGGAGTTGCTCTGGAGCCACACCCATGGCCTGGCCGGCGGCCTGACAGTCAGCACGCCCGTCTGGGGTGAGGACAACCGCCTCTTCCTCTCCACCGCCTACGCGGGAGGAAGCCGGGCTCTCAAGCTCACTCGCCGCAACGGGAAGACCTCGGTGGAAGAACTGTGGTTCACCAAGCGGATGCGTGTGCACCACGGCAACGTCATTCGCCTGAACGGATTGGCCTTCGGCTTCAGCGGCGATTTCGGTCCGGCCTTTCTCACCGCCATCCGGGTCTCCGACGGCGAGGTGGCCTGGCGTCATCGGGGGTTCGCCAAGGGAACCCTGCTCTACGCCGACGGGAAGTTCATCATTCTGGATGAAGACGGCACCCTGGCCCTGGCCACGCCCGCCGAAAAGGGAATCGAAGTCCTGGCCCAGGCTCAGCCGCTGCAGCACAACTGCTGGACGCCACCCACCCTGGTGGGAGACACCCTCTACGTCCGCAACAGAGCAACGTTCGTCGCCTTTGACCTGGGCGCGGAATGATGCCACCATGGGTTATGAACCAGCCCCGGGGGTGATCATGAGAACGAGGATTTTGTCGGTATCGACTGTTTCTCTTGTGCTGGTCGGAACGGTCTTTCTGACACCGTCTTCACAAGAGGCTGCCGAAAGACCCGAAGTCCATTTCGTGGCTCACGGTGCGACTCCAGCACCGGTCGAATATGTGTCCACGACCTTCAATCAGGATTCGACCTCGACCGTGTCGGATCTGGTCAGCGTGTTCCGGAACGTTTCGGACAAACCAGTGACCGCATTCCAGGTAACCTGGACAATTCACGATCTCTCGGGCAACACGAGGCGTGTAACCGACACCACCGATACACAACCTTTTGGAGACGAGGACTCCCTGGTAGGGGAGCAGTTGTTGCCTGGCAGTACTTTTGACGCAGCCACCCATGCGGTCCTCAGGACGCCCGCTACGATTGAGCGCATCGATGTCAGGTTGGATTTCGTAGAAACAGCAGGGAAGCGCAACCGTGGTGTCGAATGGCCGGCTTATGGCGAGGTGTGGCCGGACCGCAACCAATCATGGCAGTCACTAAACAGCAGGCGTGTTCAGATAGCGTCGTTCAGGGCCTTTCTCGTGAGGGAGGCCGATAGCAAGGGGCTGGGACGGATTGAAGAGATTCTCCAGATGGAGAGGGAGAGACTAGGCAGGATCGTCCCAATGACCGTCGAGGCCTCGACGCCGGGATCGGATCCGTGCTCCTCTTACCCAGAACTCGGGGTAGGGGCCCCTCTGGACCAGATGGTCATCGAGAGCATCGAGATCTGCGGGACCTTTGCCGGCGATCCAGCGCCTTTGAAAGAGCTTATCGCCTCGAAGATCGAGACCAGGCCTGGAGACAGGTATAGTCATGATGCGCTGAGTCAGGATTCTCGTGCGGTGGTCTCGCTCGACAGGTTTGCATCGTTGAACGTCTGCTTGAGGAAGGGCAGGCGTGGAATCATTCTGATATACGAGGTTGAAGAACGCCTGTAGCTGACTGTCGCACCGCTTTCCGCCCCTCGCTCATCCCCCTCACTCCCCCCACCCCCTACGGAGCAAGGTGAACCGGAGGCGGGGGGGCGTTTATTGCATGGCCCGTGAGATGAAAAAGACGTT
>VXMN01000146.1 GCA_009841055.1 Acidobacteriota bacterium | reverse complement strand
AGTTCTATCATGAATCGGCTTTCGCTGATAGATACATGTCGCTGGTTGTCATACAGCTGAGTTGGCGTGCTGTCTCAGGGCACGTAGAGGTCCGGATCCCCGTCGCTGTCCAGATCGGCCCAAACCACCCCCAGGGAGTAATAGTGGTTCTTCACGTTCAACCCGGCTGCCTCGGTGACGTCCGAGAAGGTTCCGTCTCCGTTGTTGCGGTAGAAGCGATTGGCCGACCCTTCCAGCCCCTTTGGACCGCAAAAGGCCGGAGCTCCCCGGTAGTTGCAGATGGGCTTGGAGCCGGGAGGCGGCAGACTGTCGAAATTGTAGCGAACATAGTTGCAGACGTAGAGGTCCAGGTCCCCGTCCAGGTCGTAGTCGCCAAAGGCGGAAGAGGAGCTCAACCCGGAGTCTCCCACGCCGGCCCGGGCGGTGACGTCCTCGAAGGTTCCGTCTCCCCGGTTCCTGTATAGAATGTTGGTCTGCAAGTTGTTCAAGTAGACGTCAACATGGCCATCGTTGTCGTAGTCTCCCAGGGTGACTCCCATCCCCCAGGCAGATCGGGTCAGACCCGCCTCCCGGGTCACCTCCTTGAAGGTTCCGTCCCCCTGGTTCCGATAGAGCGCCCCGTGCGGGTTGTCTCCCTTGCGGAATCGTTCCAGGGTGGACCCCTGAACCATGATCAGATCCAGCCAGCCATCGTTGTCGTAATCGAAGAAGCCGGCCCCGCCGCCCTTGGCCTCGAACAGGTAGGGCTTGGTGTTCTCGGGACCGTTGATATGGAGGAAGTCGATGCCGCTGGAGCTGCTGATGTTGGTGAACCGGGGCACCGAGTCGGCTCGAAGAGACCCACCGTCCGCAAGCACCAGACAAAAGCCAAGCCAAATCCATACGGCTTTGCAATCCATGCTCATGGCCTCAGCCGGCCGCGACCCTCCCGGTCGCGCATCGCTTCGAATCGATCCATCTGATCCCGAGCCTGCCGGGGGCGCCCCGTTTCCAGGTAGAGCCGGGCCAGCAGGTAGTGCGCGTCCGGGAAGTCGGGTTTGAGGTCGATCCCCTCCAGCAAGGCTTCAATGGCCTTGGCCGGTTGTTCCAGGCGGTGGTAGGTCTTGGCCAGGAAGAAGTGAAGTTCCGCCTGGTCCACCTCTTTGCCCAGCAGCGCCTGCAAATGGCCGAGAACCTTCTCGGTGCGGCCCATCCTCAGCAGGGCCTTGGCCAGGTGAAAACGGGCTTCCGCATGTTCCGGTTGAGACTCCAACTCCGATCGGAATCGCTCGACGGCCTCACCGTCCCTGCCCTGCCTGAAAAGGAGTCTCCCAAATCCGAATTGTACGGCGGGGTATCGGGGATCGGCCTCTGCTACCGCCGTAAACTGCTGCAAGGCCAGGCTGTCGAGATTGAGTTGAAGGCAGTAGACATTGCCCAGCAGGAGACGGGCTCTCAAATCGCCGGGCTCGACGACCGAAACCTGCTCCAGAGCGGTCGCTGCCTGGCGGTACTTGTTGTCCCGCAGGAAAAGAACCGCCAGTTGGAAGTGAGCCCTGGCCAGATCCGGCTGCAACTCAACCGCCCGGCGCAACGAGGCCTCGGCGTCGCTGAACTGACGCAGGGCGCTGTAGATCTCGCCTTGAAGCAGGTAGTAGGCCGCCTTGTCATGCTCCGTGGCCACTGCTTGCTGAATCCAGACCAGGGCCTCCAGGTAACGCTTGTCCCCATAGCTGGCCAGCGCCTTGCGATAGTCCTCCGACTGGGCCAGAACCGCCGGGGCGATCCACAGCACCACCAGAACCGCGACATGCCTTGGAGCCAGGATCCGTTTGATCATGAAGCCTCGCAATTCCGGCCCTTCGACCGGGGTTCGCGGCGGGCTGTATGGCTGGGGGGCAGGCCGGTAACTCTTACTCGGCCAGGCCCAGGGGATAGTCGTTACGCTGGCTCAGCAGGCGATCGAAGGCCTGTTGCCGGAGGTTGCCGCGGCCATCGAACAGGACGGCAGACCCGTTTGCGGTCCGATCTTGCCGGCCGGCTCGGCGCCAGATCTCCAGGGCCTCGAGACGAGCCCGGGCCCGCTGCTGCGGAGAGTCCACGTAGTCGTACCGGAAGTCGCTGAAACCGGGCAGTCGCCGGAGCGAGCGGTAGGCGATGAACCTCACGGCGTCGTAAGGATCCTCCAGCAACTGGGCCAGATAGGGCGCCATCCAGCCCGAACCGGAGGCGGCCCTGGCCGGTTCCCACCCCAGGCTCCAGGCCATGAGCGCCCGCTGGCCGGCATCCCCCTTCAAGGTCCAGAGCACCGAGGCGGCGATGGTCTCTTGTTCCCTGGACAGCTTGGGCTTGGGCACCCCGTACCACTTCTGAAGGTTCTCGGCCGTCCAGGCCAGGGTCTTGTCCAGGTGGCACTGGTTGCAGGCGTTGGGCCGGCCCGTATCCAGGCTGGCAGCCACCGTGGGGCTGCTGATTTGATGGCTGCGAATGGACTTCAGCAGGGCGTAGGAGGTGTGAGACATGTGGCAGTTGTAGCATTCGCTTCCGGGAGAGCCCGGCCGGTGATGGGTGTGCTCCTCCAGGCTGGACTCGAAATCAGGGTGGCACTGCAGACAAGCCAGATTGGTATCCATCCGCGGTTGCAACTGGTCGTTGGCCCAGGACTTCAGGGGCCGGGGATCCTCCGGCGCCTTGTGCAGGCGGTGGCAGGACAGGCAGGACATCTGACCCACCTGGTAACACCCCGACTCCAGAAGCCCGCTGTACTCTCTTCCGGCCGTCCGAACCATTCCGTCCGACCAGAAGACCGACTCCAGGAACCTTGGCTGAGCTTTCAGATAGGCTTCCATCTGGGGAGCGCCCCGACTCTGGTGAAAGCGGATCAGGAAGCGGCTGTCGTTCAGATCCTGTCCCGGCCGGTAGGAAAAGCCGTGGTTCAACCACTGGACCAGTTCCTGCTGGTCACCGAAGGTAAAGACGCTGTGGCACTGTCCGCAGACCTGGGAGGAACGGTCGTGGGGCAGCTTGGCGGGATTGACGATACTCAGCTCGAGTTTGCCGCTGCGATAGGCTTCCAGGCTGCCCGGCCGGCTCATGACCTGCACATGCCGCCCCCCCGGACCGTGGCAGGCTTCGCAGGCAATGCCGAACTCCGCCACCTGGGTGTCCATGTTGTCCTGAGTCGCGACCCGGGGTCGTCCCAAAGTGGTGTGGCACTGCAGGCAAGCCTGGTTCCAGCGCCCGGGCTGAGTGGAAATACTGGGTGACGGCGGCATGAGGAAGGTGGACTTCTCGGGAATCCAGCGGCCCTCCTGGATGGCGTATACAAAGGGAAACAGCTCCAGCTTGCGCGTCGAGCCGCTGGAAAACCAGTACATCTGGAAATGGTGCGACCCCGTGGTCAGGACGATGCGCCTCTTGATACGCCCCATGGACGGGTGGGGCATATCCGCCCATATCCGATCCCCTTCCCTCTTTAAATGGTAGGTCTGGCCCTCCAGCTTCAACTGCACCTGGTCGATGGGAATAGCCAGAGCTTCCGGGGTCGCGACCTGGGTCATGGTCCGATGGTAGGAGGCATGCCAACTGGCGTGGTTCTGCGGATGGCAGCTGCGGCATTCCTCGGATGAGACGTATCCGTAGTCCAGGACCTGCACCGGCCGACCCTGTTCCCGCACCGGGGCATCCCGGCCCAGGACCGTTGTCGGCCCCAGCAGGGACAGCAGCGTCAGCGCTAGAAGAATGACTACCATGGGACCTTGGTTTCTGCGACTTTCCGCAATCGGGCGCTCCGGTCATACGCCCGGGCGAGTCGCGGCAGGTACTCGCCAAACTTCCACTATGGCGATTATGGCACACTGGTCCGGCCGTGCCCAAGAGAAGCGGTAGGGGCCATCCCGCTCTAACCCTCACCCTGTAGGGGCAACCCTTGTGGTTGCCCTGATGTTCCCGCTGACCTCGCATTGGGCGCCCTCAAAGGGCGCCCCTACAATCCCACATGGGATACGGCGGTGATTTGGACAGCGTGGGATGGCCCTGAGAGAAGCGGCGTAGAGGCGGAGCGGGTTTCCAACGGCAGACCGAAGTTTTGAGAAGAGGGTGTGTGTTTGGTGGTTATAAAAAACAGGGAGTTTGTTAGGGTGCCAATCTTGCAATTCGCCGCCTTCGCGGCGTCAGCGGGTCACCGCGGCGTGGGGCGGCGTTTCTTTGGAGAAGCAGTGCGTTTCCGAAGGGGTGCTTTCTATTCGCCGCATTCGCGGCTGGGTTGGAGCGGGATCAGACGACCCCGGGTTGACACCCGGGGCTACCCTGAGCCGCTGCTTCGCAGCTCTATAAGGATGGCTTGTAGCAGGCGTTTCCGTGGCCTACCCACTCCAACCGCAGCTTCGCAGCTCTCCCTAAACCCACGACACTGCCAGCAGATAGGATTTTCTAATTGATTATTTCCGGGGGCCGGCCTGACCCAAGCGCTCAGACCTGAAGCTCCCGAAGCTCGGAAGCCACCCTTAACAAGGCTCGTCGCGCATCTTCGCCGCTGGTGTAGCCGGACTTGCGCAGGCGGGCGAGGCTCACGTGGGCGCCTTCGTTGCGCCCCCCGCTTCCGAACCACCACACTCCGTGGGGCTTGAATCTTCGAATGTCTTCCAGGTCCATCCGCCAACTACGCTCGAGAGGGATTGGCAGAGGCCACCGGCTTCCCCAGGTCATGACGCCTCGGGGCAGATAAAACACCGGGAGCCCTTCCTGCTTGGGGTGATCGATGCAGAGGTCCATCATGCCGTAGCGGTGGTTCCACTTGTCGTACTCGTAGGTGGTGGCGATCCACTGGGGAAAGCGCCGGTGGAACTGCTTCAGGTTGACGGCCTGACCCAAAGCATAAGGACTCGAGCCCGTTTCGCAGATCGTCGACAGGTCCCCCCCGAAACCCTTGGCCCGCACGGCCTTTTCCACAGCCCGGAGCACCTTCAGGCGGGAATCGGTGGTGTAGTCCCGCCAGTCGGGTACATCGAAAGACCGGGGATTGAACGGGTGGCCCAGTTCCGCAAAGGGCGGTCGCCCGTTCTCCCTGGCCCATCGATCGTAAAGCGGGATTCGGTGGGGGTTCTCGACTCCTGCTCCTTCAAGCTCCACTTCCAGGCCGCCGGCGCCCGGGAACAGCTCCACCAGTTCCTCATAGATCTGCACGATGCTCTCGGTGATGCCGGGAGTGTCCGTGTCGTACAACCCTACCTCGACCGGCAGATCGAACCCGCTCAACCGGGTGTAGGTTCGGTAGGGTTCGGCTCGAAACCTGGAGGTGTCGAAATAGGTCACGGCCCCGCCCAGCCAGACCTTGATCCCCCGCTTGCCCGCCTCCTCGATGGTCCGCCGCAATAGAGAGTTGTCGGAGGCGATGACGGGGTTGTCGGGAGACTGATCCTGAAACGAGAGGCGGGACCGGTAACCCGTGGTCAGCCACTTCACGTAGATCATCAGGGAGTTCATGCCCGCCCCGGCCATGTCGTCGAGCAGGGAAAGGTAGTCTTCCTGCCGGTAAGACTCCATCCCTCCGGCCCCGGGGGTGGTGTAGTCCCAGAAGCCGTGCTCCCTCAAGAAACCCTCCCGATTCCCGGTGGCTTCCCGGCCTTTGCCGGTCCGGGCAAACAGCAATGCCGGGGCGGTGGTGGAAGCAGCCAGGAACTCTCTCCGTTTCATGGGAACCTTCCGGATTTCCTTACTGCAGGTGGCAGGCCGCGCAGCTTTCCTCGAAGGTGTGGCAGGTAAAGCAGGAGCGCAACTGCAGGGTAGCCAGGTCGGCGTGGGCCCCGGCCTTGAACAGTCCAAGCGGAAGGTGGCTTCTGGGAACCTGGTTGTGGCATCGCGAACAGGTGTCGGCCGTGTGACAGACGGCACAGGCCTGGCGATCCAGGGCCGCGTGCTTTCCGTGAATGGCATCCCGCCAGCGCGGCGTGTGGGAAAGGGGTCGCATCACCTGGTGGCAAGACGCGCAATCCCCTCCCCGGCGAACGGCCGGGGAAACATGAGTGTGGCAAACGAAGCACTTGGCATTCCCCGCCGAGGCTTCCTCCTGGTGGTGTCTGCGGAAAGCGGCGCTGTGAGACATGGGCTTCACACTGCGGCTGTGGCTGGCGGGCAGGACCCCCTCTCGAGGCTCGAGGTGGCAGGCCCGGCAGTCCTCCATCCTGAAATGGGACACCAACTCCTGCTGTCCGTCGTGGCAGGCCACACAGTCCAGGACTTCCGGATGGCTGAGATCGGCCACGCGCTGACTCTGGGGAATTTCGTAGTGGCAGGTGACACATGCGATGCGCTCGGCCTCATTCGGTTGCAGATGGGGCAGATGGGCAAACTTCAGGTTCACTGCCGACCCTGAGGCCTGCTGAGACCCCGTCAGCCGCCGCTCCTTGCTGAAACCCGGGTTGTCCCGCTCGGCCGTGCCGTGGCACTGACTGCAATCGGCGCTGGTGGAACCGGCCGTGAGGTTGGGCAGAATGTTGGGCCTGGAATGGCAGGCGGCGCATTCCGTGTGACCCGGAAACCCGGCGAAAACCCCCTCTCCCTCAAACTTGTGGCAAAAGGTGCAGTCGGCGCGAAACCCGGTAGCCGGGTCCAGGCGTTCCTCTTTGTCCAGGTGCTGTGCATGGGAGAACCGGAACAGGAGTGCCTGCGGCTTGCTGAACTCGGGATAGGGACGCAGGTCGTCCGGACCCGTGGGCTGCAAGGAGGCATGGCACTCCTGGCAAAGGCCAACGCCGGGTTGGCCCTGAAAGTCCTCCTGGTGGCAGGAAAGGCATTGAGCGTGGCCCGGACGGACCATCACCACCGATTCCGGTTGCTTCGGCACATGGCAGTCCCTGCATTCCAGGCCCAGTTGACCCACGTGGTGATCATGCAAGCGGTAGTCGGCCGGAGGGGCTCCGGGCTCTTTGCCGCCGAGCTGTTCGGCGGCCAAGGCCACCGCAACAGCGGTCAGCAGCACCCCACCGATGAGCCGAGCCCGGCGCTTTCTCCTGGCGATGAATGCAAGCGTTTCCAAGTGTATCCGGCCTATTTTGCTGGACGGGATTCCGGCCGCACTGTCTTCTCCGGACAGTCAGAGCCTCCAGTCCAATCCCATGCGATAGGTTTGGAATCGTTGCAGGCTGGGTCTGAAGATGGTGAAGTCCTCATCCAGCCCGTAACGAAAGTAAAGGCGGGTGCGCTGATCCAGCCGAAACCAGGCCCCGCCGATGGCCCCCAGCACCCGGGCTTTGTCTATGAAAAAGAATCGATTCTGCAAGTCGATCTCTCGATGGTAGCCCCCGACGGTGAGCCCCAGCCGATCCTCGCCGAAAGAGCGGCTGACTTCAAGACTGATGTCCCGTATGCGAGTCTCACCGGCGTTGCGCACGTCGTCGAATTCCTGGACTCCAAGAGGGCTGGGGCGATCGGTGCGGCGGCGGTGAAGCTCCACCAGCACGGTTGTTCGTCGCAGAGGGAACAGCCTGAGGTGGGTTCGATAGTCCTCGAACGAGGTGTCGAAGGGACCGGCATCGCTTTCCCGGTTCAAGCGGCGCACCCACACGGCTCCCCCCACCGTGGCCGCCTCGAAAATCTGACGGTGGACCTCGACAGAAAACTGACGGTGGGGAGAAATGACGCCGAAGTTCAGTCTTCTCAGGCGATTGAAGGAATCTCCGTCTCTGACCCAAAAGGTATGGTCATAGATGAAGTCGTGTTCCGACAGCTTCTGGGCAAAGGCGAACCGTGCTCCCGTAAGCCCGTCGGCAGGCAGGTAACTCAGTTGAGCGCCGAAGTCGACCGGCCTGGAACCTACCGATTTGTAGTGAGCCCCCACCATCCAGGAGGGCTCCAATGGCTGGCGAAAAACCAGCCGGTGGATCCCCTTGACATAGAACAGGCCCTGATACTCGAAGCTGCCGCCTCCCGGCAGCCGGAAACCGAGGCTTCCGCCGCCGATGGCCCGCTGCCCCGGGTTGGAGTAATAGGTAAAGCGCCGTCCTCCGAAAAGGCCTACCCGGTACTTCGGCCGATCCAGGGCAAACGAGAATCCGTCCACCGTCGCCATCTCGGCCCCGAAAATGTTCTGCCGACCCAGGCGCAGGGTCGAATCGGAAAGAGTCCCCTGCCGGGTCAGCCCGTTCAACTCAACCACACCGGTGGTCAGCTCAAACAACCGATTCCGGGAAAAGGTATTCAGCACCGATCGAGCGGGAGAACCGATGTCAAGGGCCGAAAGGTCCTGGCGATAGCGGAGGGAAAAGTTGGTGTTGATTCGCGGTGAGAGCCAACCTCGGGTTCCCCAGTTCATTGACGAGTAGAAATGGCCGGAGTGAGGCTGGAAGGCTCCGGGAAACGGAATGGCCGTGGGATCGGCCACCGGTCCCGGTTCACGGTCGACGACGCCGGTCAGGGTGGGCAGGCCGCTGAAGGTGGCCTGCTGGTGAACGTATTCGGAACGGGTGTTGTAGAAAAAATGATCGGCAAAATCCCGAGCGGCGTTCTTGGATTCCGGAGGTTCCGGGGAAACCAGGAGGCTCTCGGTCCCCTTGGAGACGGGATTGCCCAGCAGGTCATTCCAGGCGTCTTCGATGGTGACCCGGGAGGATTGGGAGTAGGCAACCAGGCACAAACCGACCACAGCGGCAGGCAATGTGAGGGTACGGAGCGCCATGTTGGCTCACCAGACCTTTACGGATCCAACCATGCCCGGCAGCGAATCGTGCATCCGGAACAACACCCTGAACGATGACCCGCCGGTTGCCCGGCCGGCCAAGCCGGGAGGGTGATTGGAGGGCAGTTTCTCACACCGGCCGAACCCATGCAAAAGGCTCGCCTTTCCTTCACCGACTCTGCTTCATTCGGCCGACGACGGACCTAGCCGTGCTCTCAATTGCTCCATGCGTCGCTGGGCCAGGAGAATCCTCCAGGGGTACACATCGCTGTGCCAACGGGTGGCCTTGAGATACTGATCGAGCGCGAACAGCACCTCCGCATGGTTGTTCAACTTCTCCTGAATCCTTGCCAAATTCCAATGGGCATGGGCATTGTTGGCCTCATCGCCCGTCAGGCGGCGGGTCAGCTCGGTGACGGGTGAAAGGGCCAGCTCGGCATTGAGCGCACGAACCGCTTCCAGGTAATGGGCTTCCTTGTCCTCGGGATCAGAGGCCTCGTCCCCCAGTATTTCGTACGCTTCGCCAATGAGCGCGTTTACCTCCAGCCGCTGCGGATCGATGTCGGTCACCTGGCGAAAGAGCTCGATGGCCTGCATGGTGTCCTCATGGAGCAGGAGATATCCCAGTCTGAGGCGTGGGGTGAAGAGGCAGGGAGCCGGGGTGAGCTGTTGAAACTCCAGGGTGGTTGACGGCAGGGTCTTCACAATCTGACAAGTGCCGTTTTCCGGGTTGTTGCGCTCGATGGCGGCGCGGTAGTCCTGAATGGCTCCTTCTCGATCCTCCAGATCGTCCTGGCGGTGGATCCCCCGTTGCATGAACTCCCACGGGTCCACAGGCTGATCGATGCCCAACAGCTCGTAGTCGACCTTCCCCTCGAAGTAAAACGGATTCCGATCCAGGTAGTTGGGGTTGCGTTTCTGCCCGCCGGCTTGACCGTTCTGCGACCAGGCTTCTCCGTAGCCGATCCAAAGGGAAACGGCCACGATGAGGAATCCCAGCGCAGCCAGGAGCTGCATTTCCCTCCTGATCATGGCGCCTCCAGGTCGATGGTGAAGTCGGCCGATGCGATGGCGCGCACGTTCACCAGCAAATCGTCGATGAGCTTTTCATCGATGAGATGGTAATCCCGTCCTCCGGGGCCCTCCGCGCTGGTGGTCCTGGCCATAAAGCGCAGAAACAGAGGCGGAAAGTGAAGGAAGTTAACCTGAGCGTGGACGTGCAAGGGCGACTCCAGCTCTCCAACCTCCAGAAGTTGCAGCTCCTCCCGGGTCGGAAGCACCACCTCATAGGCGTAGGTCCTGGGCTGCAACGGGGGCAGCGAGCGATAGTTGTCGACAGAGTTCGCCAGGACCGCGCTGAAGGTTTCCTCCATGTGAGGTCGGGTCAAGCGAATCGGATTGCCCTCCTCGTCGAAACGCCCCAAGCTTTCCCCCGGCAGGAAGACCCGGGTCAACTCGTTGCGCCACATTACCAGGCCGCTGGGTCTGCCGAAAAAGATTCGAGCGTCGGGTCCGTTGTCCGGACCCGACTGAAACACCTGATTGCGATGCCCGTTGGTGAATTGCCCCACACGGTAGACGGCCGCGGGATACCCGGGGTCGACCACCGCATGAAGGTGCTCGGGATCTTCATCGTCCAGATTTCCATCGGGAGCCATCTCGCCCACCTCCGGGTGGGGCTTGTCCACGACATACCCGGACTGGTAGAGGAGAAATCCCTTGTTGTCCCGGATGGAGAGCTGGATGTAGGCCGTTCGTTCCTGGGAAAATCCGGCCGGGAATCGGTGTCCGGTCAGGGCGACGGCCGTCACCCTGACCATCAGGGGCCGGCCGAGTCGGGCCGTCCGGTCCGACTTGTCCAGGTTGATTCGAACCGAAGCCTTCAAGAGGTCCTCGCGCCGCTGGGCCAGGGAAAGCGGAATCCCGTACTCATCCGTTCCCGGCTCGTTGACATCCGGGTAGTCCTGTCCCAGGCGGGCCCGCAATTCATCGGTTCTCAGAATGGGCACATCCACCCCGGTCATGTAGTGAGTCACCACCTGACGCTGCTGCAGCGGATAGTTCAGGTCCGTCGAGACGCCCGGCACGGCCGCGAAGTTCACGGGGAACTGGCCCGGGGTGGGACTGGTGACTTCCAGCTCCCCGACCTGGTAGGTGCTTTCCTGTCCATAGGGGAACAGGGACATGTGGCAGTCCTGACAACGAACGACCCGGCCGAACGGGTTTTGGGTGCTGTTGTAGGGGCCCGTCATCCACTCGGTGTTCAGATTTTCGAGGCGGAAGAGACTGACGCTTTGACTCCCGGGGTTCAGGCTGATTTCGCGGTGGGTCAGCGATCCCGATCCGTCCCCGGGAACTCTGACATCGTGACAACTGCCGCAGAAGTCGCTACTCCGCAAATAGCCGATCTGATCGGGGTCGCGGCTGGCAAAGTGAAAGTTGTCCTTGACCGGAGCCGGAAACAGAAAGGGACCGATCTTGCTGATGGTCGGGATCAGCTCGAAGCTGGAATTGGCAAGACCGTCGCGGTTGGGGCTGCGGTCCAGGTCAGGGGCGGTGATGTCATGACAGACATCGCAGTTGATCCCCTGGGCGCCCAGGGAAGGCCTGGCCCCCGGAGGAGGCGGTCCACCGATTTCCTCCGGCAGGATCTGCCGATTGGAGTTGTCCACGAAATGGAAGTCCCGCAAGGGACGAATCAGATCCGGACGAAATTTTCCCCCCACCTCCTCCAGCTCGGGAATCTCTCTCTGGTCGGGATCCTCCCCCATCAACACGATATGAGGGGCGTGGCATCCGATGCAAAAAGCCGCCTGAACCTGGTTGATGTGGGTAAAGGTGTCGGCGCTGTTCATGTTGGTATTCAGCGGCTTTCCCTGACCGGCCACCCCGGTGACGTCGATGGCGGTGACCTTGTCGCTGTCGCCGTAGACCGGCCTCAGCCTTCCGCCGCTCAGAAAGTTTCCTGACAACTCCAGGGCATTGAACACCGAGCTGACGCTTCGATAGCCGGATTTCACCGAGCTGCGCAACTCGTCATACTGTCTCCGATGACAGGGCAGGCAGGCTTCGGCGCGCTGGTAGGGTTGAGGCCGGAGCGAGGGCTGGTGGGGGTTGCCGACCGGCCTCTGTGCCTGCATGGGGAGAGCGCAGAGCAACCAGAGAGGCAGAAGGTACCGGGATGGACGGAGAATTCCGCCGGAAAATACCGAGCGAATTCGGGACAAGAAGGGACAGGGAAGGCTGCTCAACCTTGTCCGATCAGGCTCGTCGCGATGCTCCACAACCGGAGCGTTTACCAAGGGGGTTGGCGTAGTAAGGAGATGGGGGGAATCCAAGGGACGAATGAGCAACGGTTCTATTGGGCAATGTCCGCAACTCCTAGGACAAAGGCACCATCATCACTGCGTTCATTCGGCTTTCCCCCGTCGTTGATCACCGCGTAGGTAATAAAGTCGTTGGCTCCAGCCGTTCGCTTGACGTGGGCGTAACCCTGAGATATTTCGGCCTGCTCCAGAATCATTTCGATCTGGGTCGATTGATTGGCGGCAACTTCCCGGGTGAGTGTTTTCACCATGAGCCCGGTGGCTCCATCATAGAGATCGATTTCGTAGGTATTGGCATCGCCGTTCGCACTCGAAGTGGTCAGCAGGCCCAAATTGGTGCGGTCTTCGCTGTCCTGCTGCAGCCCATACAACCAGGCCCCGCTACTGAACTCGTCTCCGGTTGGCACCCCCTGGTAGAAATATCCGTACTGCCCACCGCCGCCGGGTGTCATCGTTCGGGCTCCCAGAAACAGTCCATCTCCGTCACCCTCCTCTTCTCCGTCCCCGTCGACCGTAACCATCAAGGGGCCGGCGTAGGAACCATCACTCGGCAGTTGAGCTTCAAATCCGGACTGCCGGATCTCATCGATGAATTCTCCCAGGATCTGCTGCGAGCCCGCCTCGATGCCCATCGAAAAGGAGAGTTTCCCACCGTCGATGTCGCTGTCGACGAAATCAAAAGTCAGCGTCTTGGCCTCTGTGGACCAATTGGAGACGATCACCTCACTGTGGGCTCCCCCGGTCTCGACGACAACCGGAAGCGTCAATCCGGAACGCCCGGCCATCCAGTCCTCGCTGACGGGAGACACGAAGGAGCCATCGGAATTGACCTGATCGTTGATCACCGCATAGGCATAGTAGGGCGCTTCCCCGGAGATCCTTTCAATTTTCGCATAGCCCTGGCCCAGCGTCAGGCCTTCCGAATGCAAGATACTGTTGAACTGCTTGAACCCCCCCGGCGGCAGCGCCACCTCCGAGACCAGTTGCGGATCGGAAAGCGTGGCATCCCCCGAATAAACGCTCACACGCAGCGTGATGTTTCCCGAAGTTCCCGCGTGCTGGACGGCCACGTTGGTGCGGTCGGTCTCATTCTGCCGCAGGCCGCAGAGGTAGGACGGCCCGGTGAGAGCATCGGTGGCCACCGGCACAGCCGTATAGGTGAGCCCGGCACGTCCCTCGGGCACCGGCGAGCTGGTTCTGACCGTCACGGCCACATCCGCGGGCGAAGAAGTTCCCAAGGCCCGCACCATCACCGTTCCCACTCGATTGCCGGTGGACGCAATCGGCAGGCCCAGGCCTCTCAAATAGTCGATGGCGTCGGATTCAATTTGCTGGCCCGGGGGCAATTGAACATCGGAGACCCGCCCGGTTACATTGCTGGGCGTAGCGGTGTAGCGGAAACTCAGGGTGACCGCGGCGTCCGTCTTGTTGGTCAGGGTCATCTCCGAGGTAAAGGAAGAGCCGTTGGCTCCCGTCAAGGAAACCACCACCGGAACGAACAGATCCAGGGAAGGTTCCCCTTCCGTGACAGTGAAGGTCATCGAGGTGGAGGTCCCACCGCCCGGCTCGGGATTGAAAACGGTTAAGGCGACGTCTCCCGGGGTGGATAGCCGTTGTGGGGAGATGCGAGCCGTGAGTTCGCTGGTGCTCTCGAAGGTGGTGGGAAGGTCTTCCCCGTCCCACTGCACCAGCGAGGCGCCGTCCACGAACCCGTCGCCGGTCACGGTAATGGTGAGGGTGGAATCGCGTGACGGAGAGGAATTGGGAGAGACGTTGGAGAGAGCGGGAACCGGCTTGATGACCCGGTGGACAGTCCAACCCGGTTGCTTCGATTCCGCCCACAATACGCCCGCTACCACCAGGGCCGTTGTGGGGACAACCAGAAAATGCAGCCAATTGGAACGGATGACCGTCACGACGCAACTCACCGCAAGTGCGAAAAAACCAGTTGAATATTAGCATTTTTGGAGAGCAACCGACAGGCGAAAAATATATGCTTCTGTCGAGAATGATTGTACGTTGAGTCCCTGGTGTCGACGGCAGGTCCTTCCATGAGAGTGTTCATCGCAACTGGTGTCCTCGGACTGGTGTTTCACGGCTCTTTCCCGGCATTCCCGGTATCCCCGGATGCTTCCGCCGCGGTGACCAGCGCCCGGCCCGGCTCTGTCCGGCACGTCAGTGGAAGCCCCGCCGTCCTTGACGCCGGACAACGGCGACCCGGAGGCTTGCAGTCCAGGCACCGGCTCACCACGGGAGACCAGGTTCGCACGCGGCCGGGCGACCGCGTTGAAATCGTTTTGTCCGCCAACAGCTACCTGCGCGTCGCCGGACAGGCTCAACTGGAAGTCCTGACCGCTGACTACCCTGCCATGGATTTCCGGTTGGTGGATGGAGAGGTGGTAGTCGATTCCGCCAGAACCAGGGAAGAGCACCAGGTCTCGACCATTTCCACTCCGGCGGGAGACCTGCGGGTGGTTCGTCCCGGCTTCTACCGGATCCGGGTCCATCGGAAACGGCCGGTCGGGGTCACGGTTTTCTCAGGGCGGTTGTCCTGGCTGGGGCCCGGCGGCCGGCAGGCCGAGATGAGCCGGAGCAGACATTATTCACTGGATCCCCTGGCGGAGACTCCCTCTGTCAGCCGCATGGACAAGTATGAGTGGGCCACACTGGATTCCTGGGCACAGGAGCGATCCGCTTTCCTGCTGAACTGCTTCTGGGGTCGGCGTCCGCTGGTCTCCGTTCCAGCGGTGACCCAGCCGGTTCGGGCCAACGCCGGCTATCGGATCAAGGCCGGCGGAGGTCTGAGGACAACCGGCAACAGCCGGGCCGAGTTGCTGTTGAGCCCGGGGACCTACCTGAGAGTCGCCGAAAACAGCGGGATCCAGGTGATGGGCACAACCTACAGGGACATGCGGTTCCGGGTGGTCCGGGGCACGGTCATCATTGAATCGGCAAGCTTGAACCCCAGGATTCACTCCCTGACCCTGGCCGTTCCATCGGGCGACCTTCACGTGCAAAGCCGGGGCTTGTATCGGCTGGATGTCCTGCCGGGTCAGAAGCCGGCTGTTTCCGTTTACAAGGGGAGAGTCCTGTGGACAGGAGCCGGGGGAAGGAAGACCCGGTTGAAATCCGGCAGGCGCTGGATCCTCGGCAATTCATCGTCTTCGCTGGAGCCTGGATCGTCAGGTCTCGACAAGAATTACCGGAAAGACCCTCTCAACCTTTGGAGCCGGCTGCGGGCCCGGGAACTGGTGCAGGTGAATGCCGGCCTCTCGCTGGCGAGCCGGGATTCCGCCTACCCCGGTTTCGGCTATCAGAACAAGGGCGGCTGGGTACTCAGCTCCAAGTCCCAATGGTTCACCTATGTTCCCTTCGACTCCTCCCCTCGCTCACCCTATGGATTCCACTACACCAACATCCGTTGGATTCGGGGACGCGACCTGCGGGAAAAAACGATGGCGGGGCGACGCAGGAACTCATACCTCCTCAAGTCCGATCGGGCTCAGTACGAGCCGCCCATGAAAGTAACCAATTCGGTCCGGTGACGTCACGGATCGAACTCCCTCTCCAACCCCTTGGCTTCGTCGATTCGGTAGTGCCGGTCGGCGGCCACGTCCTTGAATTCCTGCACCACGCCGCTGGGCCACTTGACCTCCACCCGATCGATCCGGCCGGCCTTTCCCAGCCCGAAATGGGCTCTGGGATCGCTGGCCGAGTAGATCCCGACGGTTCGCTTGATCTCCCAGACCTGGCGCAGCCGGCGGGTGACCACGGTGATGCGGGCCCCGATGCCGTCTCGATTGCTCCGCACCCCTCTGGCGCGGAACATCACCCAATGGTTGGGGGCCGCCCCCTGGTGCCTGTAGAGCCGGGGGACCCCGTTGAGGTTGCCGATGAGGAAGTCCATGTCGCCGTCGTTGTCGATGTCGGCGAAAGCCATCCCCCGTCCCAGGAGCTGCTTCTGGAGATCGTCTCCCGCCATCTTTCTCACGTCCCTGAAGGTCCCGTCCCGCCGGTTGACATAGATGGAGGAGGGCTGAAAATAGGTCTCCGACCATTCGGCGTCCAGGATAAAGGGATACACGTGCCCGTTGGAATGGAAGATGTCCTTCCAGCCGTCATGGTCGAGGTCATAGAACCCCGTCCCCCAACCGACCAACAGCCATTCCGGTTGAATCAACCCGGCCTGCTGGGTCACGTCCTCGAACATGAGGCCGCCCCGGTTTCGGTAGAGCGTGCTGTAGTCGTGGGCGAAGTTGGTCACGAAGACGTCCAGCCGACCGTCATTGTCGTAGTCGGCGGCGTCCACGCCCATGCCGCCCTGGAAGTCTCCGGCCGCACTGGTGGCCAGACCGCTCAACAGTCCCATTTCCTTGAAGGTGCCGTTTCCCTGGTTGACATAGAGCTGATTGGGGGTGCTGTCATTGGCCAGGTAGAGATCCTGGTCTCCGTCACCGTCCAGATCGGCCCACACCACGCCCAGAGAATAGAAGTGGTTGTTTTCGTCCAATCCGGACTCCACGGTGACGTCGGCAAAGGTGCCGTCGCCGTTGTTGCGGTAGAGCCGGTTGGATCCGGCCTGGAGTCCCAGCGGTCCGCAGGGGATGGTGGTGCCCCGGTAGTGGCAGACCAGCTTGGGATCGGGTGGCTGCAGGTTATCGAAATCGTAGTGGATGTAGTTGCAGGCGAACAGGTCCAGGTCCCCGTCCCCGTCGTAGTCGCCGAAGGCCGAGGAGGCGGTCCACCCGGATCCGCCCACGCCGGCTTGCTCCGTGACATCCTCGAAGGTCCCGTCGCCCCGGTTCCGGTAGAGGAAGTTGGTCCCCAGGTTGTTGAGGTAGACGTCGGCGAAGCCGTCGTTGTCGTAGTCTCCGAAGCTGACTCCCATCCCCCAGGCCGTGCGGGTCAGTCCCGACTTCCGGGTCACGTCCTTGAAGGTGCCGTCTCCCTGGTTTCGATAGAGGGTGCCGTGGGGGTTGTCTCCCTTGCGGAACCTCTCCAGGGTGGATCCCTGAACCATGAAAAGGTCCAGCCTGCCATCGTTGTCGAAATCGAAGAAACCGGCGCCGCCGCCCTTGAGCTCGAACAGGTAGCGCTTGTTCCGCTCGGCACCGTTCATGTGCCGAAAGGCGATTTTGCTGGAGCCGGTGATGTCGACGAATTGGGGTATCGCCTCCGGCAGGGCGGGAACCTGAAACAGGTGCGCCGCGAGCAGGACCCGCCACCCGATTGCGAACCTGATCGAGCGACGGACCGGGCGTTCAGGGGTCGGCCCGGAACCAGCCCGAACCGACAGAAAGGGCACCGGGCTCTCAGCCGCCGGCCGCTGCCGAGGCCCTCGGTGAAGCTTCACTCGCACCCCCCTGTTGGGACCTCAAGGGCCATAAGCCATTTTAATCGGATCAACGCCAACCAGCTTCCTATTGACTCTGAAGACTTCGCAGAACTCCAAAGCGCCGGGAGAATTCCTGGCGGTCCAGCAGGCCGTCGCCGTTGCCGTCCAATCCCCGGAAGAACTCACCATGTCTTGCAAAACCCTTCACTCGCGTATTGACGAAGCGCTCGAATTCGACCGGCGTCAACTGGCCATCGGCATCAATGTCGGCTTCACTGAATTCCGGGTCCTGCCTCTCCCGCTTCAAACCCTCGACCGACCGCCCACGCCCTTCTCTGTTCCGCAACTGCTCGAAGGCCGCCATCTGCTTCCGGGCCAACTCGGGCTGGCCGGTTTCCAGATAGAGCCGAGCCAGCAGGTAGCGCGATTCATAGGAGTTGGGATTGATAGCGATGCTCTGCTGAAGCGCTTCCAGGGCCTCCGCCCGTTTCCCCTGGCGACGGTAGGCCGCCCCCAGGTAGTAATGGAGTTGCCCCTGGCCCACCTCTTTTCCCTGAAGCCTCAGCAGTTGCACCACCGCCGCTTCCGCCTGGCCCGTCCTTACCAGCGCCTTGCCCAGAAGAAACCTGGCCGCGTGACGATCGGGGTTGTGCGCCAACTCGGTTCTGAAGTGCTCGATTGCCTCGGCGTCCCTGCCCTGCCGAAAGTAAACCCTTCCGATGCTGTGGTGAACCGCGGGGTAGCGCGGATCGGCCGCCTCCACGTCCTTGAGCTGCTCCAGGGCCGCATGGTCCAGGTTGATCTGCAGATAGCTGACGCCCAGCAGAAAGCGAGTCTTGATGGAATCGGGTGCGAGTTCGACTCCCTTGGCCAGCGTCGTAACTGCCTCCTGAAAATTTCCGCGCCTGAACAGGAGTATGCCCGCCTCGTAGAGAGGCTCCACCCATTGGGGACGCAGTTCGCCGGCTCGCTTCAGGCTCTTCTCGGCGTCGCCGTACTGGCGCAGCTCCACCAGAACCTTGGCATGCAGCAGGTGGTAGGAGGCGTTGCCTTCATTCTGGCTCAGGGCATTCTGCACGGCCACCAGCGCCTCCAGGTAACTTCCGGACCGGTAGCTTGCCAATGCCTCCTGATAGGCATCCGCCTGGGAAATCAGCGGCGCGCCAAAAAACACAATGAGAAGTGCCGTCAGGATTCGAGTTGTGTTGAACGGGGGTTTCAAAGCTGGCAGCGACGTCAATCCGAAAGTGTAATTGGATAAGCTGGCAGGGACGGTGCTTGCGTTACACCAGATTTGGAATGTCCCGAGATCCGTGCAAGACCCGAACGATTTTCAATGGCGTGGTTTCTGGGCGATAGATGACTGAGTACGCTCCTACGGGCCAGAACAATACCGGTTGATCTGTTAAATCCTCGCGACTATGTCCCATTAACGGATTCCGTGCGAGTCGTTCGCAAGCGGTGCGAAGTTGAGTGACCACCCGCCGGGATGCGTCAATGCTGTCCCGTGCAATGTATGCTTGGATTTCTCTGAGGTCTCGCACCGCCGCTGGGGAAAGAAGGCATTGACTCAATCTTCGTGCCGGGTTTGTTCCAGGATACCCAACTCAGCCTCGAGCTCTGAGAATATCAACTCCCCGGCAATTCCCTCGCCGCGATCCAGTTGCTCCAATCCTTCGCCAATTTTCTCGCGTAGCGCACGAATTCGGAGGGCTCTCACCTGTTCACGCTCCTCCAGCAGCCGCAATGCCTCACGAATCACCTCACTGGCCGAATGGTAGCGCCCACTCCGCACCTTGGACGCTACAAACGCTTCAAGTTCCGACGTAAGAGACACATTCATACAGCGGTCCTCCACGGGGATGCATCACTCTTCCATCCTAGCAGGAATAACGAATATGGTCAAAAATGGTTACTGCAACGATGGGCAAGCAATGGTGCCTTTCCCGGTTGATCGGAATGAGGGAGATGGGTGAAGCCGTGCCGGGCCTTGTGCGGGCCGGACGTCCGCGCTCCCGGGTGGGCCTCCTCCCGTCACTCTTGCTCCTCAAGGGGGGCATCGCGTCATGCCATGGCGATGTTCGAAAGCGTTGAGCAAGGCTCGGCGCTGACCGGCACGACAGTAGGGGGTGCTCAGATCAGATTCCGAAAAAAAAGCCCCGTGCGGATGGCACGGGGCTTTTGTAGAGGGTCCGGCGCTCGGTTCTGCTAGAAGCCGAGACGCAAGCGGAACACGATGCGGCGCGCTTCCCACCCGCTGGGCTGGAAGAGTCCGAAATTGGCAGCGGAGATGTTGGTCGAGGAGGGACCCGAGGCGTTGCGGTGGTTCAAGACGTTACTGATGTAGGTCTCGAAGTTGAAGTAGGGTCCGTTCTCATACTGGGTCAGGTTGAACCGCTTGAACACGTTGAGGTCGGTGCCCCAGTCACGCGGCGCAATCAGCATCCCCCGGCTGGCGTTGCCGTAACGGCCGATTCCCGCGGGCGGAATGGCGAAACAAGACTTGTTCCATCCGATTCCCGGCGTTTCGCCGAAGCCGTTGGGATTGCACAACTGGTCCGGCCGGCCGCTGGATCGTCCGGTGTTGGAGGGATCCGAACCGGAGTAGGAAGGCGTGAAGGCCGTTCCCGAGCCGCCGGTGAACTTGAAGGCGGCCGTCCAGTCGCCTATAAGGGTATTGAGGGCGCCGCCGATGTTACCGGCGTATTGCCTCCCCTGGCCTACCGGGAGATCCCAGACCCCGCCCACGTGCCAGCGCTGGCGGCGGATTCCGTTCTGGATCCCCTTGTCGCGCTTGCGGTCCAGCGGATCTTCGGCCTCGAAGCCGATGGTGGAGGAAAACAGCCCCGGAATGACATCAGCCAGGTTCTTCTTCCACTCGTACCAGGCGCGCAGGTAGATGCCCCGGCTGAACTGGCGGGTGGCTTCCACTTCCAGGCTGTGGAAGCTTCCGGTCCCTCCCAGGTCGTGGCGGTCGACGAACGAGAAGTTCGGGCCCCAGGGGAACTTGTCGGTCCGCTCGTCGAAGGGAATGGTGCTGGGGGTGGGAGTCTGCAGGTTGCTCCGATAGGGCCAACTGGTGCCCTTGGAGGCCACGTAGGAGACCCGCGACGCCCAACCATCGCCCAGGTCGTTCTCCAGGGTCAGGTTCCACTGCTGGTCGTAAGCCCAGGCGTCCTTGCGGCTGTTGAGGGGAATCCCCCGCACGCCCTGCTTGGAGACGGCGCCGGTGCCAGCGGGCAGGAAGGGGTCCTTGAACGTCAACTGCGGCACGCCGTCGGTGATCACGTTGGGCCCGAACGTCTCCGATCCGGCGAAGGGTCCGGCCTCGCGGCCTCCCAGCCAGCCGGCCCGTCCCAGGCCGCTCGTGCCTGCTCCGGCGATGGCGAAGGGCACGTGGTAGATGCCGTAGCCGGCCCGGATCACGGTAAAGTCGTTGATGCGATAGGCCAGCCCGAAGCGCGGAGAGATGTGGGCCGTGGTGAAGTTGACCAGGCTCTGGGGATAGCCGGCGTCGCTGGCCTTCACCACCGGAATCGCTCCCTGCGGCCACACCGGCACCACGTGGTGGAAGGACCGGTCGGGAACCACCACCCGCAGGTTGTCGAAGTCGAAGTTGTAGAACAGTCCATTGGCGTCCGTGGGCGCGCCGAAGTGCTGGATGCGGGCGCCGTAGGTCATGGTCAGACGCGGGGTCACCTTCCAGTCGTCCTGGGCAAAGAACCCGAAGTCGAAGCCGCGGGCGTGAACGGCGGCGCGGGAGGTGGCGATTCCCGTCTCGCGGGGGATTCCCAGCAGGAAGTCGGCAATGTCGCTTCCGCTGTAATGGCCGGTGAAGCGATATATACCCCAGGCGTCCGCACTGTT
Source organism: Acidobacteriota bacterium (assembly GCA_009841055.1). Classification (GTDB taxonomy): domain Bacteria; phylum Acidobacteriota; class Terriglobia; order Versatilivoradales; family Versatilivoraceae; genus Versatilivorator. The sequence goes on along the minus strand of VXMN01000146.1, from coordinate 13,444 downwards.
GGCCGACCCGAAGGGCCGCTCCCAGTTGGCCTCGATCCCGAACTTGATGAGATGGGTGCCCTTGTTGACGGAGACGTTGTCCTTCATCACCCAGACCTTGGGATTGCTGCTGTTACCGCCGGCGCCGCAACGTCCCAGGAACGGGAAGGTAAGCTCGGTGGCCGAGAAGGAACCGGACAGGGCGCCCGGCTGGAATCCCCACAGCCCCGTGTAGATCTGGGGGCATCCGGGTCCCTCGGGCGAGGTGCGCCCGCCCAGGTCGATGCCGAACTCCTTGATCAGGGTGTTGCCGACGGTGGTGGCGCCCTTCTGGTCGTATCCCTGATCGTTGGTCCCGAAGGTGAACTCGTTGATCACCGTGGGGGAGAACATGTGGGAATCCTGGATGCTCCACATGCGGGTGGCGTTGTCGCCGAACCAGGTCGAAAGCGAAATGGTGTTGCCTTCGTCCAGAACCCGGTTGTAGCCGTAGTGGTTGAAGGAGATGGTGTTGGTGTCGGTGATGGCGTGGTCGAACCGCACGTGCCAGTCCTTCTCCACGTTGCTGCCGAACTGGAAACCATGGGTGTTGTCGACCAGGGTGCCCAAGGGATTTGAAGCATTGGGCATGGGAGCGTATCTCAAGGCCGCCTGCGCCACCGGGCTGAGCAGCTCAGGAGGAATGATGTTGTTGGCGAAAGGCTCGCCCGTAAAGGGATTGATGACGGGCTCACCCTTCAAATGCTGCTGCACCACCTCGGTCAGGTCCCCGCCGCGAATGGCCGCGGTGGGATAGACGTAATTCCGGATGGGAGCTTTCTGGTCGCTCCTGTTGGGTTGAACGTAGAAATGGAAGAAGGTCTTGTCTCGCCCGTCGTAGACCTTGGGGATGTAGATGGGTCCCGAGGCCATGTAGTTCCAGCGGACACCCGGCTTGGCGGGAGGATGCCTGGTCTGGCCGACGGTCAAGGCCCGCAGCCGGGGGTGGTCCAACTGCATCCAGATCTCGCCGTGATACTGGTTGGTGCCGCCTCGGCCCACCCCGTTGATGGTGGTGGCGGTCTTGTATTCGGCCGGGGCGTTCAGCGAGACCTGGTTGATCTCCTGGACCAGCTCCTGAGGCGCCCGGAAGGTGCCGTAGGCATTGGTGGCCACGCCGTCCTGCAGCGAGGTGGTGTTGTTGGCGAAGGCCCCGTGCACCTGGCTGCGGGACTCGGCCCCGGGATTGTTCCCCACCGTGTAGATCAGGCTGGCGGCAATCCGGAAGGCCTCCACCTCCTTGTAGGGCAAGGTGTAGGTGATGCTCGACTTGTCCGTCTCGATGACGGCGCCTTCCTCGGAAACCGTGATGGTGTCCTGGATGTCGCCCACCTGCAGCACGACGTCGACGCGACGAGGACGTCCGGCGTAGATGATCACACCGCTGTTGGTGTAGGCCTTGAAGCCGGCCAATTCGGCCCCGAGGGTGTAGGTCCCGGGCGGCAGGCCGCGCAGCTCGTAGATGCCTACCTCGTTGCTCACGGTCGAGCGGGTCATCCCCGTAGCTTCTTCGGTCGCCGTGATCTCGACCTGGGTCACCCTGGCGCCGGTCTCGTCCTCGACGTTCCCGTGGATGCCGGTGTACTCCTGGGCCAGCATGGGCGTCCAGGACAGTGTAAGGGCCAGGACAACGGCCAATCCAGCCACTGTTAGAAAGCGTTGCATCAGTGGATACCTCCTCAAGTTAACGTTTGCCACCAGTGAAGTCGTCATAATCGAACTGACTTCAAAAGTTCAACTCTAAATCGACTAATTTGCTGCAATCAGCTTGCCAAATTCCGGAAAACGAAATTAAATTAACTTAAACATCTATATTTCAATAATTTAGACGACAACCCCGCTCGCGCTCGTCCTAACTCGCTTGCGCCATTCTACGAAATATTGAAGTCAATAGCCCCGCGTCCGGCAGTCAAACCGTCAAAGCAAAGGGACTATTCTTAAATAAGTCTAATATAATGAATATTTTATGAGGAAAGAGCACTCCTTTGTCCCCGGCTCGGTAGGCCGGATACCGATTACGGTATCTCGTAGGGCATTGGAGAATCTGGAAACCGTCCGGCCGCCCTTCCGGGCGGAGCAGCGCTGATTTCCCCAGACCGTTTACCGCACCGCGAATTTGGCCTCGGGTGCGACGGAACGGTTGGCGACGTTGTCGGTGACCTGGACCACCAGGCTGTATTGACCGGGTTCGAGCTCGTCGAGGGCCACCAGTTTCTGCAGGGTCATCTGCTGGGCCGCTCCGACGAACTTGTCGTTGGACTCAAGGGCTCTGCCGATCTCTCTTCCGCCCTTCTTCAGCACGTATTCAATGGTGGCGGACGGCTTTTGGGTCTGCTCGTCCCTGGCCAGGTTGTAGACCTGAAAATAGACCCCCATGGGCCGGTCCCTGCCGAAAGACTCCTCGACGCTGGGCAGCACCTTGGAGCTTCCGATCACGAACTGGCCGGAACCCACCTGCTTTCTGGGCAGCCGCTCCAGTTGGTCGGCCAGGATGATGCTGCTGGTGGCCAGCTCGTCCTCGGGAAACTTCGGCACCCGGATGCTGTGGTAGACGGTCCCCAGGTTGCCGCTGTTGAGGTCCTTGAGCACCAGTTCCAGCTTGTAGAGGCCCGAACGCAGGGGGATGCGGGTCTGGTAGAGGGAACGCTTCTCCAGGGTGCTCCTGAACAGGGCGTCGGGCGCGATCTGCCGGACAACCTCCTCGAAAACCTGGACCGAGCGGCCTGTGATGGTGGTGATCCTGCCGAAGACGTTCACCTCGGCCTTCTTGACGCCCTCCACGTCCTTGAAGGTCATGTCGCTGTTCTTCATGACCACCGTGATGGGCGTCAGGATGGTGTCTTCGGTGATCTTGATGAAGTCGGTGCGGTAGTCGAAGGGAAAGGTGTTGTAGGTGAGCTTGGTGTCGACCACCGTTTCCAGGTCCTTGAACCGGATCTTGGGAGCCCGGTTGAGAGCCGCCACCTGTCTCAGTCGGAGCATCTGGCTCATTCGGAAGTCCGAATAGAACAGCCCCGACGGGTAGCGGGTATGGCGGCTGATGTCGTCGCCCCGCCCCATTCTCTGGTCCTCGGTCAGGTCGGCCACCGGGGTATTCTTGAGGGCGTCCTTCTCGAAGGGATCGAGCGCAATGCGATACTCACCGGTAAAGGTGCGATCCACGAACTCGATGATGACTTCCTGTCCCAGGTCCAGCCCGTCCAGGTAGCGATATCGCCAGGTGATGAAGGGATGAGTGCTGGTCTTCCCTCCCCCCTCCCAGTAGGGCCGGTAGTAGGTGCCTCCCCCATGGTGGGTCTCGATCTGATCCGGCGGGCCGTACATGATGTAGATGCGCCCGCGATCGGTCTTCCATCCCATCTTGCCTGAAGTGAAACGCTCATTGGCGTAGGCGATGCGCCGGTAGTGCTCGTCCCGGAACTCGTTGACCACGGTGTCCGGATTGGGGTCCCGTCTCAGCCAGAACTGCTCGATGAACTGGTAGCGCTCCTCGTCGTTGCTCAAATTGTCGAACGCGTCTCTCTCTTCCGGCGTGATGATGAAGGAGACGTCCTGCTTGAGCCACTTCTTGAGGAACCGGTCCTGAGTCTCCCGGCGCAGCGACCGCTCCCGCTGCCGGTCCTTCTTCTTCTGAGCCTCCATCACCGCCAGCGGTGACAGCAGCAATCCACACACAAGCCAGCAAGTCCATTTCGCCAGTTTCATGAGGCACCCGCCCGATTCCGGTTCAAAGGGTCGAATTCAGACTATCAATCCATGTTGGCCAAGGAGCGGCCGAAAGTCAATAGGGAGAGACGCTCAGCGAGTGGGGCTCTTCTTGACTCTTTGGAAGGTCTGCATGGACTGGCGGGCCAACTCCGGTTTCCCGGTTTCCCGGTAGAGCTGTCCCAGCAGGTAGTGAGCGTCGGAGAACTCGGGGTCCATCTCCAGGCATTTCCGGGCCGCCGCCAGCGCCTGCTCGGGACTCCCCAGCCCCCGGTGCGCCTTGGCGATGGCATAGTTCAGATCGACCGGATGGACCTCATCCTGCTTTATCCGGGAAAGATGGGTCAACGCGCTTTCGTACCGGCTGATCTTGACCAGCCACTCCCCCAGCTCCAGCCGGGCCTGGGAGTGCGCGGGGTGGAGTTCGAGTTCCTTTTCCAGCTCCAGGATAGCCGTCTGCACCTCTCCACGGTTGGAATGCAGCATCGACAGATGGTAGTGAAGCCAGGGGTAGCCGGGATCCTTTTCCAATACCGCCTCGAACTGCTGCCGCGCCTTCAGGTGCTGATTGTGCTCGTAATAGTTGCGACCCAGATGGAGCCGGGCCTTGAAGTGGTTGGGGTCGAGCTTGACGGCTGCTTCCAGAGATTCCAGGGCTTCCTGCTCGGTTCCCCGCAGTACCCGGGTGCTGGTGTCCCGCCTGTCCAGTCCCAGCGTGGCCTTCCACTCCATCTTCTCCTGCAGCAGCAGGGCGGCCAGGCGGTAGTGGAATTCAGCACTGTCGGGCCGGAAGCCCAGGGCCTTGCGAAGCTGAACCTCGGCTTCGCTGAACTGTTTCAGGTCGGTCAGGATCAGACCATAGAGAAAAAGATGGTCGGCGTTCTCCGGTTCCTCCTCCACGGCCTTCTGGGCTGACAGCATGGCCATCAGAGTCTGCTGCTTGTCATACAGGCCCCTGGCCTCCCGGTAGTGGCGGGATTCGGCCCCCAGCCGAGGACTGAAAAAAAAGACCCAGAGAATCAGGTAAACCGGCAGCTTGGATTTTCGATTTTGGATTGGATTTGAGGCAAAATCAGTCGTCATGACTCCTCAATCAACGATCGGAAATCAGCAATCAACAATTCATCAGCCCCGTCACTTGTCCCGCTCAAGACGCCCTCCTTCCTTGAGCCGGTATCTGCGGTTTCCGGAGACGTCGGTAAATCTCTGCGCGTTTCCGTCCGGCCAGCGCACCTCCAGCGACTGGACTTTCCTGGAGTTTCCCAGGCCGAAGTGCACTCTCAGATCGTGAGTCGATTGATAGCTGGACCCTCCCCGGACCTCGCGGATCTGGACCCCCGTCCGGGTCAATGCCGTCACCCGGGCCCCCACGGCGCTGCGATTGCTTTGGGCGCCTTCCAGGCGCAGGCTCAGCCACCGTTGCCGGCTTCCCCCGTCGTTCCGCAGCAGCCAGGGGTTTCCGTCCAGGTTGTTGACGGCGACGTCGATATCTCCATCGTTGTCATAGTCGGCAAAGGCCGCTCCCCGGCTGGACCAGAGCTTGACCCGGTCGAGCCCGGCCGTGACCTCGCGGAACCTCCCGTTGCCCAGATTCCGAAAAAGCTGGCTGCGCTGAAAGAAGCTCTGGCCCATCTCGTAGCGGTCCACCTGCGGGAACAGGTGCCCGTTGGCGATGAAGAGATCCTCCCAGCCGTCGTTGTCGACATCCACGAAGCCGGTCCCCCAGGCCAGGTAGGACCAACTGGGAAAAGCCACCTCCGCCAGGTGGCTGACATCCCGGAAATTCCCGCCGCCCAGGTTGCGGTAGAGGGTGTTGTAGTCGTCCGCAAAGTGAGTGATGAAGATGTCCAGCAGACCATCGTGGTCGTAGTCCCCGAAATCGACTCCCATGCTGCCCTGGGCGATGCCGTCGTCGGAATAGCCGGCTCCCGAAAGCAGGCCGACCTCGGCAAAGGTCCCGTCCCCCTGGTTCTGGAACATGAAGTTGGCCATCTGATCGTTGGCCACGTAGAGGTCCAGGTCCCTGTCGTTATCGTAGTCGGTCCACAGCACGCCGAGTCCGTAGGAGGGCTTGACCTCCCCTACCCCGGCATTTCGGGTCACATCCTCGAAGACGCCCCGGCCGTTGTTACGGTAGAGGATGTCGCCGTCGCAGGGCAGGCCCAGGGGACCGCACTGCACGGTGATGCCCCGGTATTGGCAGTTCATGGGAGGTGGATTCTTGTGGTCGAAGGTGACGGTGTTGGTCACGTACAGATCCAGGTGCCCGTCGGCGTCATAGTCGCCGAAGGCGGCGCTGACCGCCCAGCGCCCGTCTCCGACTCCGGCTCGATCGGTGACGTCGGTGAAGGTGCCGTCGCCGTTGTTGCGGTAGAGGGTGTTGGGTCCGTAGTTGCACACGAAGAGATCCGGCCAGCCGTCGTTGTCGTAGTCGGAAGCGGCTACTCCCATGCCCCAGCGGTCGCCGCCGACGCCGGCCTTTTTGGTGACGTCGGTAAAGGTGCCGTCACCGTTGTTGCGGTAGAGAGCGTTGGAGACGCTCCGCTTGCCCTGCAGCAGTTCCTCCCAGTGGCCGCCGTTCACCAGGTAGAGATCCTGCCAGCCGTCCCGGTCGTAGTCGATCCAGGCCACCCCCCCGCTCATTCCTTCCAGAATGTAGGTCTTCTCGGCGCTGCCGCTGAAGTGCTGAAAATCGATACCGGCCTGTTCGGCCACGTCCACGAAGGTCACGGCGATCGGCTTCCCGTTGGCTGGAGGTTCGCCGGCTCCTTGGCGGGGAACGGTAGCCGACAGAAACAAGAGAAACGGGATCAGGACTGTGAGATTCGGTTTGTGCTTCATTCTCTTCCTGCGATTGACAAGAGTGGGTTTCTCTCTGCTCCGGACCTTCCGCCCCGAATGCCGGCCACGAAACAGGGCTCTCGCCACGGCGGCTTCAGTTCCCAGGTTATCTTACACTGAAAACACAGGCGCCCGGACGCCATTTGCCCCTTCAGAGTCGTCCCCGGTGGGGCTGCTCCCATTCGCCGCTGAACCCGGACACCCCCCGAACCCGGCACAGCCCCTTCGCCAGGTCGAAATCCGCCTTGACCCCGTTGGCGTAGGCAACCTGCTGCAGAGTCCTCTCGGCGTTGAGGAACCGGTGGGAAACCATCTCCGACCAGGCCACGGCCCGATAGAAGGCGCGCCAACGCCTCAGCCACTCCAGGCGGGCCTCCATCCTGGGGTTGTCCCAATCGGCAACCGGGACCTCGGTGAACGCCGTCCCCGGATGGGCATCGCTGTAGGGCAGCATCCAGTTGTAGGCCGGAGCCGCCCCGAACAGCAATTCATAAAGCCTCGGCTGCCGGTCACGGGGCCAGTCGTAGCGCCCGTAGCCGCCGCCCGAAAAGCAGCCGGCAAAACATTCGTGGAAGACCAGTTGAAACAACGGAATGGGTTCTCCCACCCCCAGGATCTCCGAGGACCATCCCGACCGGAAAAAGAAGAAATCGCACTCCGCCATGGCCCAGAACCTGGGCAGCTCCGCGCCCGCTATGATTCCGCGGCGGCGGGCTTCCCGAAAGCTCTCCAGCATCCTCTGGATGGCCAACCGCCGCGGCAGCGGATGGCTGCTGGAGTGGTCCTCCGGCACGCCGGCATGGGCCGCATAGCCGTCGAAATAGAGAGCATCCAGTTGAAAGCCCTTGGACAGGAGGCTCTCCAATGCCTGCCGAGTCAGCTCGGGCGCGAACCAGGGACTGATCTGAGGCCAGCGGCGCGGCTGTCCCGCCTCGTCCAGGGCACGCTTGGCGGGATCGTAGGAGGGGGCTCCGGGTGCATACTGGGTGGGATTGATCATCACTTTCACCAGGGCGCCCTCGACTCCGGCGGCTCGGGAGAGGCGCACCAGGCGTTCCCATCCCCCCGGAATCGGATTCTTCTCCAGCATGAAGGCCTGCCAGGAGGCGGTGGCGTTCCAGATCTCACCCCGCCCGGAGTCGTATTCCTCAATACCCCACTTGGGAAAGAAGAAGTTGACCGGCAGATCCCGGCTCCGGAATTCCCTGAGGTCGCGCAGGGATTTCCGGTCGGCCTCGGCCTGCCACAGGATCCGATATTCGATCCCCTCGACATACCGGCGCAGCGCCGGGACCTCCTCGGCCTTTTCTTCCAGGGTGCGCACCAGTCCCTTGGCCTTGGCGTAGGCACGGTAGCTCTTGGCAATGCCGACGTGGTCCATTCCCCGGGCGAACCTCATCAGTGACCTGCGCGGGTAGGAGAACCGCCCCAGAGAGGGCAGCCAGTTGAAATCCAGCGTTGACCGTTCTCCCGGGAGATGCTCGACGGCAACGCTGCAATCCCACCAGGTCTCCACGATCTGGTAGAGGCAATCCCGGTTTCGGTTGACCATGCCGAAGACCGGCAGGGTGTAGCGGTACCCGATAATGTTTTGGCTTCTGCGCGTGTTTCCACCCGTTGCGCCCGGCTGGACGAAGTAGTCGTCCAGGGGCTCCAGCTTGCTGGCGGTGTCGGCGGGAATCAGATAGCCCGATCCATGCGGGACCACCAGGTATCCCCCGTCCGCCGTGGGCTTTTCCAGGCAATAGAGGTGGTCCACCTGCTTCAGGCTGTCCCCGCCTCCTTCCTGGCGGACCTCGATAAGCAGCTCGTCGCTATCGGGATCGAGCGCCACCACCAGGGCCAGGACCAGGTCCGATTGGGGAAACCGGCTCAGCCGAATCAGATGGCCTCGGTGGGCGCCGTCGCTGAAGGCTTCCTGATGCCGGCGGCCGGCTGTTTCGAAAGCGGCCCGCCTCTCTTCGCCGGAACCGGAAGAGACCCATACCGCTTCCGGTCGTTTCCGGGTGGAGGTCGTCCAGATCGGCTTCCCGTCGCGACCCGCGACAATCAGGCCCAGGTCGGGCCGGAGCCTGACCGATATCCGGCGTCCCGCCAACTCCAACCCGGGATCGACCTGAGGCCTGGCCTGCAGGCGACCGATCCGCCCCAAACCCGCCAGGGCGCCGGCCTGCAGGAAACCCCGGCGGCTGATCCCGGCAAGGCGGGATGACCCCGCCGGACGACTCCTTTTCCCCTTTTGACGACTGGTCATGAGCTTGTCCTCCCGTGGCGGCCGCATTGCTCTGGTTCCGGATAGCACCGCCGGTGCTGTGGCGAGGTCATTATAGAGGGTAGGGCAATGAATTCGCCGCATCGGGTGCCTCTGTCTGCCTGTGCTACAATCGGCGCGTCCTGGGTTCCGGGGGGATTCGTGCCGACGCCATTCTACCGACCGCGCCGCCTGCGGAGCAGCCGGCGGCTGCGCGCCATGGTGCGCGAGACCCGGCTCTCCCCGCTCAACTTCATCTATCCCCTCTTCGTCTGTCCGGGCGAGGGTGTGAAGCGCGAAATCCCCTCCATGCCCGGCAACTACCACTTTTCCGTCGATCGGCTGGTGGAGGAATGCCACGGGGTGCGGTCGCTGGGAATCCCGGCCGTTCTGCTCTTCGGTATTCCGCCGTCGAAGGACGAGGAGGGCAGCGGGGCCTACGACGAGGAGGGCATCATCGCCTCGGCGGTACGGGCCGTCAAGGCGGCCGAACCCGACCTGCTGGTCATTACCGACGTCTGTCTCTGCGAATACACCTCCCACGGCCACTGCGGCAGCCTGCGCGACGGCGACGTCGACAACGACGCCACCCTGGAGCTTCTGGCCGAGACCGCGCTGGTCTATGCCCGGGCCGGCGCCGACCTGATCGCCCCCTCGGACATGATGGACGGCCGGGTGGAGGCCATTCGGGATAGGCTGGACGACCACGGATTCGAAAAGATCCCGATCCTGTCCTACGCCGCCAAATATGCCTCCGCGTTCTACGGACCCTTCCGGGAGGCGGCCGGCTCGGCCCCTCGGTTCGGCGACCGGCGTTCCTATCAGATGGATCCCGCCAATCAGCGGGAGGCCCTGCGCGAGGTGGCTCTGGACGTGGAAGAGGGAGCCGACATCGTGATGGTCAAACCGGCCATGCCTTACCTGGACGTCATCCACCGGGTCAGGACCGAATTCGATCTTCCGGTGGCGGCCTACCAGGTCAGCGGCGAGTATTCCGCCCTGGTGGCCGCCCACGGAAACGGCTGGCTGGATGAAGCACAGACCATTCTGGAGTCGCTCACCTGCATCCGGCGGGCTGGAGCCGACTGGATCATTACCTACTTCGCCAAGTCGGCCGTGAAGCTCCTCGAGCGTGAGGCCGCCTCCGAATCCTAGGCGGGTGAGCCGGTTCAACCGTCCTCGCCGGCCAGCCCTGTCAGAGCCATTCCAGGGAGGAAACTTGTTCCGGAAGTCCCAACAACTGTTCGAGAAAGCCCGGAAGTTCATTCCGGGAGGAGTCAACTCGCCGGCCAGAGCCTTCCGCGCCGTCGGAGGCAACCCCCTGTTTATCGATCGCGGCAAGGGATCCCGCATCTACGACGTGGACGGCAACGGCTACCTGGACTACGTGGGATCCTGGGGACCGCTCATTCTGGGCCACTGCCACCCGGAGGTGATGGCGGCCCTGCGAGACGTCCTGGAGACCGGCACCAGCTTCGGCGCCTCAACCGAACGGGAAGTGGAACTGGCCGAACTGATCCACCAGGCCTTTCCGTCGGTGGAGAAGGTACGGCTGACCAGTTCCGGCACGGAAGCCAGCATGGCCGCCCTGCGGCTGGCCCGCGCCTTTACCGGCCGTTCCATGATCCTGAAGTTCGAAGGGTGCTACCACGGCCACGGCGACAGCCTGCTGGTAAAGGCGGGATCCGGAGTGGCCACCCTGGGACTGCCCGACAGTCCCGGCGTTCCCTCGGAACTGGCCCGGCTGACGCTGACTTGCCCCTTCAACCATCTACCTGCGGTTGAGGAAGCCTTTTCCCGGCACAAGGACAAGATCGGGGCCGTGATCCTGGAACCGGTGGTCGGGAATATGGGTTGTGTCCCCCCGCAGTCCGGATTCCTGGAAGGGCTGCGGGCCATCACCCGGCAGCAGGGCGCGCTCCTGGTGTTCGACGAGGTGATGACCGGCTTTCGAATCGCCTACGGCGGCGCCCAGCAATGCTTCGGAGTCCAACCGGATCTGACCATCCTGGGCAAGGTCATCGGGGGAGGCCTGCCGGTGGGAGCCTATGGGGGTCGAGACGAGATCATGAGCCGCCTGGCGCCGACCGGGCCCGTCTATCAGGCCGGCACCCTCTCGGGAAATCCCCTGGCGGTGACCGCGGGCCTGACCACCCTGAAGATTCTCAAACGGCCCGGGACCTACGAAGGGCTGGAACGACTGGCCAACCAACTCCGGGTCGGAGTGACCCGGGCAGCCAACCGGGCCGGTGTCTCCGTCTGCGTCAATCACGTCGGCAGCATGTTCACGGTCTTCTTTACGCCGGGGGATTCGGGCATCGACCCGGCTCAGCCCGGTGAGGGCGCCGGCGCCCCGGTCACCGACTTCCCTTCCGCCAAGCGGTCGGATCCGGAACGCTTCTCGCGGTTCTTCTGGGAGATGCTGCAGCGGGAAATCTATCTGCCGCCCAGTCAGTTCGAAGCCGCCTTTCTCTCCACGGCCCACACCCCCTCCGATATCGAACAGACGGTGACTGCCGCCGCCGAGGTCTTTGCCGAGTGGTCCGGCTGAGTGGTCCGGCGCCGGCCTGTTCATAGGGATGGCGAAGAGATTGAAGGTTCGGTGTCGGCCCTTCCCTTCCGGACGGACCGTCCACAGAGCATCCTCCGACCATGGGCCTCGACCCAATCGACTACGCCATTATCGCAGTCTACCTGGTGGGCGTGGCCTGGATCGGCACACGCATCGGCGGCCGCCAGCAGTCTTCCCGAGACTATTTTCTGGGCGGCCGGGCCCTGCCCTGGTGGGCGGTGGGGCTTTCGGTGGTGGCCAGCGAGACCAGCACCCTGACCTTCATCAGCGTGCCCGGACTGGCTTACCAGGGGAACCTGCACTTCCTGCAATTGGCCTTCGGTTACCTTGCCGGACGCTGCCTGGTCGCCCTCTTCTTCATCCCGGCCTACTATCGTGGGGAGCTGGAAACCGCCTACGACTTTATCGGCAGGCGGTTCGGCCTTCCCCTGCGCCGGCTGACCTCCTCCGTCTTCATCGTCACCCGAGTACTGGCTTCCGGGGTCCGTCTGTTCGCCTCGGCCATTCCCCTCCATCTCATCACCGGCCTGAGCTACCCGGCAAGCATCCTCCTGATCGGAGTCTTCACCCTCGTCTACACCTACATGGGGGGACTCAAGGCGGTGGTGGCCATGGATGTCGTGCAGACCTTCATATACCTGGCCGGGGCCGGCGTGGCCATGGCCCTCATTCTGAACCACCTGCCTCACGGATGGCAGGACGTTGTCCGCTTCAGCACGGCCTCCGGAGCGGACAAGCTCTCTCTGCTGAACCCCTATGGGGGATCGGGCCTGACGGAGTGGCTGACCTCTCCCTACACCCTGACCGGAAGCCTGTTGGGCGGGGTCTTTCTGACCATGGCTTCCCACGGCACCGATCAACTCCTGGTTCAACGCCTGCTGGCCTGCAAGACCGCCCGTGAGAGTCAGAGGGCCCTGCTGCTGGACGCTGCCGTCATCGTGCTCCAGTTCGCCTTCTTCCTGATGCTGGGGCTGTGCCTGTTCGCCTTTTACGGCGGCGCCGACGTCACCCAACTTGGACTGAAGAGTCCCGACCAGGTGTTCCCCAAGTTCATCGTCGAGCAGCTCCCCAGCGGGCTGGCCGGGCTGGTCATCGCGGGCGTGCTGGCCTCCGCCATGGGGACTCTCTCCTCGGCCATCAGCTCCCTGGCCTCCTCCAGCTACCTGGACCTGTTTCGTCTTTCCGATCGAGCCCGCGGCTTCAGCCCCCGGCAGGAGATGTTCTGGTCCAGGACCTTTACCCTGTTCTGGGGGCTGGCCCTCATCGGAGGCGCCATGCTCTTCACCGACACCCGCAACCCGGTGGTGGAGCTGGGGTTGCGCATCGCCTCGGTGACTTACGGCAGCCTGCTGGGAATTTTCTTCCTGGGGCTTCTGTCCCGGCGGCCCAGGCCCGGAGACGCCCTGGCCGGTTTCCTGGCCGGAATCCTTGCCATGGCCCTCGTCCTGACGCTGACCCGGGTCGACTACACCTGGCACACCCTGATAGGCTGCCTGGTCACGGTCGGGGTGGGCCAGGCCCGGGCCAGGCTGGGAGGGTGAGTGGATCCATGATCAGAAAACTCTACCTGGTACTGGGACTTGTGTCTCTTTCGATTGGATTCGCAGGGATATTCCTTCCCCTGGTTCCCACTACCCCCCTTGTATTGCTGGCCGCCTTCTTCTTCTCCAGGAGCTCGCCTCGGACTCATCGCTGGCTGCGAGCCCACCGGCGTTTCGGGCCCATACTGCGGGACTGGGAAAACGGACAGGTGATCCGCCCGGGGGCAAAGGCTGCCGCGGTGGTGCTGATGTTCGGCCTGGTCGGTTACAGCGTGTGGTTCGTGGTCGGCTCGCCCTACCTCCAGGCGCTGCTGATCCTCAGCAGCCTCGGCGTGGCCCTGTTCGTTCTCAGCCGTCCCTCCACAACTCCGCCATCCAGCCCAAGGTAGCCGTGCCCTCGTCCTGCCATTCGGATCACACGAGGAAGAAACTGCCGATTGTTGCGACGACGTCACGGGATGAAGCCCGCCCGGGAGCGCGGGCGGCGCCGCCCCCCCACCACATCCGAGGCCGGGC
>VXMN01000313.1 GCA_009841055.1 Acidobacteriota bacterium | reverse complement strand
CCCGATGTGGCAGGCGGCGATCTGGGCCTGTACGTCCCCGATGGTCATGCGCGGAACCCGCACGTTGGTTCTGAGCAGGGCAAAGAGAGCCTCGTCGGGCTCTCCGCGCCGGTATAGCTTCAACCAGGGAATCCGCAGGCCGTCCTGAAAGATTTCGGTGTTGTCGCAGGCCGAGCTGCCGGGGAGGCGTCCCCCCAGGTCGAGGTGGTGAGCCGTGCTCACGGCAAAGGCGGCCAGGCGGTCCTCCCAGAAGATGGGCTTCACGATGAAGATGTCGGGAATGTGCATGCCCCCGTCGAAGGGGTCGTTGAGAATGAAGACGTCGCCCGGGCACATGCTCTCTCCATACTTCCGGAAGAGAGTCTCCATGGCGTAGGGAACCGTGCCCAGGTGCAGAGGGGTGGTGACACCCTGGGCGATCATCTCGCCCTCGGCGTTGCAAAGAGAGGTCGAGTAGTCCAGGCAATCGCGGACGATGGTGGAGTAGGCAGTCCGGTAAAGAGCCAGCGCCATCTCGTCGGCAGCGGAGGCCAGGGCGTTCTGAATAATCTCCCGGGTGATGGGGTCGACGGGAGCCTCCCCGACGGCTCCGTTTCCGGCTGTGATGTCGGCGTTACTCATCCTCCACCTCCATGACCACATTCTCATGTTTGTCCCGCCGAACCGACATGAAAGGGGGGACAACGATGGTGGAGTCGTATTCGTCGATCAGCAGGGGACCTCTGGCGGTTTCGGAGAGGCCCGAGCGGGCCACCACCGGAGTGTCGACGACACCGTAGTCGGAACCGAAATAGGCCTGCCGGCGGGACTGGGCCGTAAAGGCGGAATCCATGGGTCTGAAGCCCGACTCGCGCCCCGGCGCGGCCACTTGGCCCACCAGGCGCACGGCAATGATTTCAGTGGGGTTCTCGGGGTCCGACCGGTGGCCGTAAAGCCGCTCGTGTTCGGCTTCGAAGTCCTCGTTCAAGGCCTGGATTCCGGGTCCGTCCAGGGGGCCGCCCGGAAGCTCCAGGCGGATTTCAGAGGCCTGGCCCTGAAAGCGCAGGTCGGCGCTCCAGTTCAAGGCGACCCGGGCGGCGGCGTAGCCCTCGGCTTCGAAGCGGTCCAGCATCTTCTGCCTCAATTCCCGCCGGATCCGCTCCAGGCTATCCGCCTGGGTGGCGTCGGCCAATAGCAGGCAACTCCTGACGTCGTGGTGCTCCACTCCCGAGGCCAGCAGGCCCAGGGCGCTGAAGAGGCCCGGCAGGGGCGGGACGACGACCTGACGAATGTGCAACTCCCGGGCCAGACCGGCGGCGTGGACGGGGCCGGATCCGCCAAAGGCCATCAACACGAACTCTCTCGGGTCCCGGCCCCGCTCGGTGGAGACGGCTCGCAGGGCCCGCATGGTCCTGGCGTTGGCGATCCGGTGGATGCCCTCGGCCGCTTGCAGCAGATCCATTCCCAGAGGGGTGGCGATCCGGTCCCGAACGGCGGTTGCGGCGGCCTCCGGGTCGATGGCGATGTCCCCGTTGGCCAGTCGGCCCGGACGGATGTATCCCAGCACCACGTTGGCATCGGTCACGGTCGGTTCCTCCCCGCCGCGCGAGTAGCAGGCGGGTCCGGGGACGGCCCCGGCGCTGCGCGGCCCCACCCGAACTCCGCCGGCTCCGTCCAGGTAGGCAATGCTGCCCCCGCCGGAGCCCACTTCAGCGAGGTCGATGCTGGGAGCCCGAATGAGCTCGCCGCCTCCGCCCGTCAGGCGGTTGCCGGCCGAGAGGGAAGCGCCGACCTCGTACTCGGGGCTGTAGCGCACCCGGCCCTCCTCGATCAGCGAGGCCTTGGCGGTGGTTCCCCCCATGTCCAGCGTAATGACGTTCTCCAGGCCCAGGTGGCGGGCCGTAGCCTGGGAGGCCAGCACCCCGGCGGCCGGGCCCGATTCCAGCATGTAGACGGGACGGCGGGCCGCTTCCTCTTCCGGGGTCAACCCCCCGGCGGACTGCATGATCAGCAAAGGCGAATGGATGTTCAGGTCTTCCAGTCCGGACCTCATGGCCGCCAGGTAGCCGCGCATGACAGGCCGCACGTAGGCATTGACCACGGTCGTGGCGGTGCGTTCGTATTCCTTGCGTTCGCGAAGCACATCGGAGGAGAGAGATATCTGCACATCGGGCAGGTTTCGGCGCAAATAGTCTCCCACCAGAGTCTCGTGTCGGGGCCAGGCGTAGGCGTGCAGCAGGCACACGGCTACCGATTCGACCCTCTTTTCCTTCAGGCTGCGGGCGATGCAGTCCAGGTCATTGGGGTCCACCTCAGCCAGAACCTCGCCCCGGGCGGACAGGCGCTCCCCCAGCTCGAACCGCAGGAAGCGCTCCACCAGCTCGGGAGGCTTCCGGAAAAAGAGGTCGTACATCTGGGGCGCACGGATGCGGCGCAGCTCCAGCACGTCCCGGAACCCCCGGGTGGTGATCAGGGCCGTCAGCGCCCCGCGCCGCTCCAGGATGGCGTTGGTGGCCACGGTGGTCCCGTGAACCACTTCGGCCACCTCCGACCCGGAAGCCCCGGTGTCCTGGAGCAGCCGCGAGATACCGTTGAGCACGGCGGTTTCGAAGTCGGGAGGTGTCGAGGGAACCTTGGCGGTCCAGACGCTTCCGCCGGCATCGGCCAGGACCACGTCGGTAAAGGTCCCCCCGACGTCGGCCCCCACCCGGATCGGCCCCTTCGGTTTCATGCCGGTCTCCCGTAGCAGCACTCCATGGCTTGCTTCCCCCCTGCCTGTGACAAATGCGAGCTTGATTGAAACAAACGCCGGCGCCTAGTGGCTGGAAAGCGGTTCAGAGTCATGCATGAGCAGATTTTTGATTCACATCGATGCACAGGATGCACAGGATTTTTCTTGTTTGAAACCAATCAGAGAGCCCCCCGGGAGCGCGGGCGTCCCGCCCGCATGCACTTCCGTCGCGTGCCGCTCGGTTTTCTGCGATGTGGCACCCTGCAACCCCGCCGACGGGAACGGCATGGGCCCGGCCAAAGCAGTGTCCTGGCGCCGTTGCCGGTCGACCCGGGTGGAGTTGGCCGAAGCTGTGCCAAGACTTGTGCGGGCGGGACGCCCGCGCTCCCGGGTGGGCTTCATCCCGTGACGTCGACGCAACAAAGAGGGTCCATCGGAATTCGTGTCTATTCGTGTCCATTCGTGGTTCGTCTTTATTGTCGGTTTGTCATTTTTCCTCGAAACATCCGACCGCCACGGTGGTGTCTCGGTCAATCCGCGGAGCCGAAGCGCTCCCTCAGTTCCCGCCGCAGCGTTTTCCCGTAGGCGTTCTTGGGAATTTCATCCACGAAGACGACCCATCTCGGCTTTTTGAAGCTGGCGATGCGCTCCCGGCAGAAGGCGATCAGCTCCGGTGCCGGGGGCGGGGCTTGCCGATCGCGGGGTTTGACG
>VXMN01000031.1 GCA_009841055.1 Acidobacteriota bacterium | reverse complement strand
ATCAGGGACCGGGAAGAACTGCACGACCTGCTCCTCAACCTGGTTATTCTGCCCTCCGACTCGGTTGGCTCGTGGCGGGAATTCATGAACGAGCTGATCGAATCCGGTCGCGCGGCGCCGGTTTCCTGGGTCAGTCCGGCAGGATTTCGCCAGGAAGCCTACGTCGCCGCCGAACGGCTGTCCTGGCTGAAGCGGCTGGTTCCCGAAACCCGGGTAGACTCTTCCTTTGAACGCCTGGCCCTGGATTCCGAAACCGGTTCCCCTTTCCCGCCGTCGCCTTCGCCGGCCGCCGGCAGACGTCCCGGAACTTCCGAGGAGATCGCCGCCTTCCTGGTGCGCGAGTGGCTTGAATGCCTGGGACCGGCCACGGCGGCGGAGCTGGCCGACCGACTCGGCCTGACTCGCTCCACGATCCAACTGGCCCTAGTGACCCTGGAGGCCGGTGGCGCCATTCTACGAGGGCGTTTCCGTGCCGGCTCCGGCATGCCCGCGCCGGCAGGGTCCCCTTCGCCCGCCGGCACTTCGATCTCGGCCGCACCCGGTGGGAAGGGTCCTCATTCCAACGACCAGCCGGGCCCCGGCACGGAGTGGTGCGAACGCAGGATCCTGGCAAGGATCCACCGCCTGACGATCGGCCGGCTGCGCCGGGAGATCGAGCCGGCCAGCACCACCGAATTCATCCGTTTCCTGCTTCATTGGCAGCACCTGGAGCCCGGGACCCAGCTCCATGGCCGCGAGGGCCTGCTGAGGGTTCTGCAACAACTGCAAGGGCTGGAGCTTCCGGCAACGGCCTGGGAGCGCGACATATTGCCCAAGCGAATCGCCGGCTATCGACCCGAGGACCTGGAAGCCCTGTGTCTTTCCGGCACCGTAGCCTGGGGCCGGTTGCGCTTCTCTCCGCCCCCCTCAACGGCCCCGGAGGATCCTTCGTCGGGAGCCATTCAAACTCGAACCAAGCCCGGCCGCTCGGCCCCACTGGCCTTTTTCACCCGGCAGGACTCCTCCTGGTTGCTGGAGTCGAGACTCCTCCTCCTGCAGGACATTCCGGGGTTGTCTCCCGTGGCCCTGGAGGTAGCCAACACCCTGCGCCAATGGGGAGCCTGTTTCCTGTCGGACATTTCCCGGAGTACCGGAAGGCTCGCCGCCGAGGTGGAGGATGCGCTGTGGGAGTTGGTGAGCCGCGGCCTGGTCACCGGAGACGGAATGGCCGGACTGAGGGTCCTGTTGTTGCCGAACCAGAAGCGGCGCGGGCCGGAGCACCGCTTGCGAGTCATTCGCGGAGGCAACGCCCCCGGTCGATTGCTGCCATTGGGGCGGTGGTCGCTGTTGCAGCCGCAGCGTCCCCATCTTCCGGACCCTGCGCCCAGTGACGGTCCCCCACCGGACGAATCCGTCAGTCGGATGACCCCTCCCCCTGAGGATCATGATGAATTCGCCATCCGGATGGCCCATCAGCTTCTGCACCGCTACGGTATCGTCATCCGGGAGCTCATGACCCGCGAGCCTCACGCACCCCGATGGAGAGTCCTGCTGAGCATTTACCGGAGGATGGAGGCTCGGGGTGAAATTCGGGGAGGGCGGTTCGTAAGCGGCTTTATGGGTGAACAGTTTGCCCTCCCGGAGGCGGTAGACACCCTGCGCGCCCTGCGGCGCGGACGGGCGTCAGGGGGCGACACGGTCCTGGTTCCCGCGGCAGACCCGCTGAACCTGGTAGGCATCCTCACTCCCGGAGGTCGAGTGTCTCCCTTCTCCCACCAGTGGATCGCAATCCGGGAGGGGCTGCCGATTGAAGTGGGGGAGCTGGGAGAAGTACTGAGCCGATTGCAGCCCAAGCGGACTGCCGGCACCGAGCAGGCGCCGACCCGCTCAGGCCCTCGCTCCGGTGGCGAAACCCATCGACCATGACGCACTTTGAAACCTGCGCAAACCGGGCTGAACCGCCACGCCGTCAACCGCACAAAAATGTTGAAACCGGCCGCCGGGGGCTAGCGTTGTTTAGGTTGATCCAATGGCGGTGAAGCATCCTGGAAAGGTAGAGGTCCATGAAACTGCAACGTAATCTGGTTCTCCCCATCGTCGGGCTGGTGGTCCTGATCGCCGTGCTTTTTCTGGTCTGGGGCGGCGGGGACGACGACCAGGCCGAGAAGTACCTGAAAGTGGAGGTTGAGCGCGGGGACGTCAGCAGGACCGTCACCTCGACCGGAACCCTGCAGGCAGTCGTCACCGTACAGGTGGGCAGCCAGGTCTCCGGACGGATCCAGGAACTGCATGCCGACTTCAACAGCGTGGTCAAGAAAGGACAGACGTTGGCCATCATCGATCCGGCCAACTTCGAAGCCCAGCGGGACCGCGCTGCCGCCTCTCTGGCGACCTCGGAGGCCGCGGTCAAGAACGCGGAAGCCAACCTGATCAATCGCAAAGCCGAACTCCAGAGCGCCGAGGCCAATCTCCAGGTGTCGCGAGTGGACCATCAGGAAGCCGGCCGGCAACTGCGAAGAGCCAAGGGACTGTTCGAGGACGGCCTCATCCCCGAACGGGACCTGGAGACGGCCCAGGCCGGCCAGGATCAATCCGCCGCGCGCCTTTTGCAGGCCGAAGCCCAGATCAGCCAGATCAAGGCCTCCATTCGATCGGCCGGCGCCCAAAAGGAACAGGCCCTAGCCAACGTCAAACAGGCCAAGGCCGAACTGAAGATGGCCCAGGTCAACCTCTATTACACCAACATCACCTCTCCCATCGACGGGGTGGTGATCGAACGCAGCGTGGATATCGGCCAGACGGTGGCGGCCAGCTTTCAGGCCCCCATACTGTTCCTGATCGCCAACGACCTGGCAAAAATGCAGGTCATCGCTCAAATCGACGAGGCCGACATCGGAGCCATTTCCGAACAGGCCGCGGTCGATTTCACGGTCGACGCTTTCCCCGGACAGAACTTCCAGGGGAAAATTTCCGAAATCCGCCTCAGCTCCAAGCTTCCGGGTTCCGGCACCGAGGCCCAGCAGGCGGCCGGGTCCACCAACGTCGTCGTTTACAACGTCATGATCGACGTCGACAACCCCCAGTTGAAGCTGCGGCCGGCCATGACGGCCACCGTCACCTTCACCGTGGCCAGCGCCGAGGATGTCCTGAAGGTGGCCAACGTGGCTCTGCGCTACCAGCCGTCGGACAAGACTCCCGAGGAGATTCAGGCCATGCTGGGGGGCGGCCCGCCCGGATCGGGAGACGGTAGTGCGGCAGACGGCCGGCCCGGAGGCCGTGACAATCAGGCAGGGTCCGGCGGTGGGTCCGGCATGGATCCGGAGCGGATGAGAGCCATGAGAGCCCGCATGGCACAGGGAGGAGGCCGCGGCTTCGGCGGACGCGGCATGGATCCGGAGCGGATGCGGGCCATTAGGGCCCCCAAGGCTAAGGGGGGCCGAGGTGGACCTTTAGGAGGGGGCGGGCCCGGC
>VXMN01000251.1 GCA_009841055.1 Acidobacteriota bacterium | reverse complement strand
TACCACCCTTCCCCTGTCTGTCTCCGGTTGAAATCGGTGATTGATCAGAGGTTCCCTAATCCGAAGAGTCCCTTGGAGCCCTGCATCGGCGCAACCCTGGCAGCGCCAACGAGGCATCGGCCTCTTCGCAACCCTCACAATTTGGCAGACTGGACATAAATGCTCGTAACGACGCCTGATTGCCTGCGAGTTTACCTGTCGATTCGGATTCTCAGATGCTGGCACCAGCAGAGATTTGCTCGGCCTGTATCCGGCTTGTCTTACCAGTTCAGCCCATTCCGGCCCATGCGGTCGCCTGCCTTTGCCGTGCCTCCTAAATACAGCAATGTGGGCAGCTTCGTGGCTGAGCACTTCTCTAAGCAGCCGTCGCGGGGCGCGGGCAAGGGCGACGTGCAGCGTAACGATCCCCCTACTCGGGATCGCTCGACCCAATTTACGTTTAAGCTTCGGGCTGAACACCACTTCGACTTTCAATTGCAGCTCCGGCAGGTTCCACACACCCCCAAGGCGTGTGAGTGTCCTGCGCATAGAGCGCCACACCGGGTCCCCGCGTCGTGGGATCGCGTCCGTTGCAGTCAAGGAGTTGACTCCAAGTTTTTGTTGCCCCATCTTGGGTCCGCGTGACCAATCTCCTGAAAATCGGTCCGCTTCAGGAGTGAAGATTCTGGCGAAAAAGAGACGTGTCCAACAGTTAGCATGCTCAGCCAGTGAGTTCCCGCCCATCGCTAATCTGTTCTCGACATACTACCAACGTCGATAGGCCGCGAGAATCTCACTCTCCCCCCACCAACCAATCCATCGTGAACCGCGCGAACGTAATAGTCTCGTAAGGGATCGACTTGCCGCGCTCGTAGAGGCAGCCGATGGATCCGTCCGGGAGGATGGCCAGGTTGGAATAGGCCGAGCGGCCGGGGTTCAGCAGTTTGGAGACGGACCAGGTCTTTCCCGAGTCGTAACTGAGGCGTACCGTCAGGTCGACCCGGGCTGTTTTACTCGCCGGATTCGAGAAGAGAAGCCGGGAGGGTGCTCCGTCGGCGGCGCCGTGCCCTACGTGGCCTATCAGGCTGGCTTGGCAGATGGGTTCGATGAGGGTTTGGTCGAAGGAGAGTTCGGACCAGGTTGCTCCGCCGTCTTGGCTGGTCGCCAGAGCCCGCATGCTTCCGCGCTCGGGCCTTCCGCCCTGGCGTCCCCAGTAGTTGCGCATGTTGATCAGGAGGGTTCCGTCGTCTTGCTCGATCACCTGGCATTCGTCCGTGTGGGGGGCCACGGCGGCGCCGAGCTGCCAGGTCTCCCCGTGGTCGTCGCTATACATGACGTGAGAGTACTGAACTCTCTCGTCGCCCTCCTCGCCGCTGCCCTTTCCGTGGTCGCTGGGGATAACCAGGCGCCCCTTGTAGGGCTCCTGTTCAAGCTGAATTCCGATCCCGGGACCGGTTGCCACCCAGGTCCAGTCGGGTTTCGTGACGTCGGCGGTGATATCGACAGGGTCTGACCAGTTGACACCGTCATCGGTACTCTTGGTCACCAGAACGTCCTTGTTGTCACGACAGAAGGGGAGCCAGATGGTACCGGTTTCCTGATCCACCACGGGGCAGGGATTCCCGATGGTGATTTCCTCGGTTCCTCCCTCCTCGTACACGATCTGTTGGTCCGACCAGGTCTGACCGCCGTCGGTGCTCCTCTTGACCAGCAGGTCGATGTCACCGTGATCGCGGCGATTGTTCTTTCGGCCTTCGCAGAAGGCCAGCAGACTGCCTTCCTTGGTAACGATCAGCGCCGGAATCCGGTAGGTGTGGTAGCCGTTTTCTCCACTCACGAACAGGTCGGCCTGGCTGGGAGCGGGCGGAGACGTCTGGGTTTCAGGCGGCGGTCCGCAGGCGATGCCGAGAAGCATAGTGGCCATGGAGGCCTTGAGCAGGCTGTTGACGGGTTTGCTTCGATTCACGATGCCTCCTTGGTCTGGTTCCCTTTTTGATCAGCCGGGTCCGCACCGACCCGGCAGGTTCCTGGGCGGATGGCGGAGCGTCCCTGTACAATCCCCGGGAAAGGGATTATCGTCGTGGCCCGGTGGGTGTATCCATTCGGTTTTTTGGGCACTGCCCCGCGTCATTGTCAGGTCGGGAGTTTCCGTGTTCGCCGGATTGTGTGCAGGTTCCGGTGCCTTGACGCCGCGGTTGCAGCCCCTGGGCAGACCGTCGGGCCGGTCCGAACATCGGCAAGCCACAAGCAGCGCTTTCGACGTCTGCTGGTCGGGGACGATGCTGTCAAGCCTAGTGGATTCCGTCCGGTAGCTCAAGGGGCGGTTGGGAACGGATTCACCCCTGTCCGCGCAGCGGAAGGGTCGTTTATGAAGGGAAAAGAGGAGGCGGGATGATCAAAGTCGATATCCACAGCCATATCTACGAACGGCGTCACTGGGCCGACAGGACCATCGCGGAGGTCGAGGCCAGCTACGGCAAGACCAGCAAGTGCCACTGTCCGCCCGACGAGCACTGGGAACAGGTGGCGCAAAAAGTGGAGCGGGCGGCCGTTTTCGCCATGATGATGAATGCCGCCGGACTGGTGGTTCCCAACGATTATGTCCACGAGTACGTCAGGCAACATCCGGAGAAGCTGGTGGGCGTGGCCAGCGTCGACCCCAATGATCCCGGCTGTATCGAGCAGTTGGAGCATGCGGTCAGGGTCTTCGGCTTCCGGGCAGTCAAGTTGAGCGGGGCCTACCAGGATTTCAATCCGGCCGACACGTGCCACGATCCGTTGTATCGCAAGGCCCAGGAGCTCGACATTCCTGTTTTCTGGCATCAGAGCACGACTCCCTTTGCCATTACTCCGTTGCGTTGGTCGAAACCTATTCTGCTGGATGAGGTGGCCCAACGGTTTCCCAAGCTGCGGCAGATGATCTGCCACATTGGGCACCCCTGGCATACCGATGCGGTAATGATCGTACGCAAGCACAGGAACGTTTATGCCGACATGTCGGGGTTTTGCATACGGCCGCTGCGGTTTTACGAAGCGCTGGTTACGGCTATTGAATATGGGGTAGGGCACAAGATTCTGTTTGGGTCTGATTATCCTTATGTTGGAGTGGATGATAGCGTTCGTGCTCTCTATGACACGTCCAGCATGGCTGAGCGGGCTGGTTTGCCGCCGGTCCCGAAGGCTTTTGTTGAGGAGTTGCTGGAGCGGGATTCCTTGAAGGTGCTGGGGATGGATTGAGGGGGAGCATTGTCGGTGGTGGGTACGGACCGCATTTATCCTTTACACAATGAGCCGGGAGCGGAGGCGTCCTTGATTGATCGAAGTGCGAGAGATTGGCGAAGTTGTGCCAAGTGCCGCATCGCAGGAAACTGAGCGGTACGCAACGGGAGTGCATGCGGGCGGGACGCCCGCGTTCCCAGGTGGGCCGTCATCACACGACATTGCTATTCCCTTCCCCGGAGAGTGATTTCGGT
>VXMN01000321.1 GCA_009841055.1 Acidobacteriota bacterium | reverse complement strand
CCGCCGCCGACAGCACCCGACCGGTGGGACGCACAAAGCCGATCCACTCCAGATGAGCACGGATGTAGGCGTTGGGCTTTCGGGCCATTTCAGTTGGTCTCCGGCCAGAGATAGACCAGCCCCACCGGCTCCATCCGCTTGGCCTGCACCTGATAGAACTCCCGCACCCGGGCGGGTTCCTCCGCCAGGTCCTGATCGAACTGATCCAAACGCCGCCGCCAGTGGCGGATGTCGGAGTTGAGCTGGCGGACCTCGGCCGAATTGAACCCCAAGGACAGCTGTTGATATTCCTGGTCGTATTTTTCGAGCTGGGCGATCACCTGAGCACGATGCCGTTCCAGGGTTTGGTGCAGAGCCCTTTCTTCCCTGATTCCCCGTTCGGCCAGTTTCTGTTCGGCTCGGGCGGCCAGCTCGTCTGCCCGACTCTCCAGCGGGGTTCGAAGCTCTTCGATGTCGCAGGCCGCACTCTCCGCCAGTCGGTTCCGGATTTCCTGGCTTAACGATCCTCCTCGTGTTTTGGACAGAGCCTCGTTGAGCAGCCCCAGGGTCAGCTCTTGGGCGTCCCGGGCGTAGGGTTGGAGGGATTTATCACGGTGGGAGGGGTGACTCCACCGGGCAGCCACGGTTACCAGCTCCTCGTGCAGCCGTTCCGCCCCTCGGCCATAGAGCGACAGCCGACCCAGCAGCACCACCCGCGGTATGGCGTCACGGCTCTGGACCAGACAGGCGCGGGATAGGTCGTGATAGACGAAGCCCTGGGCGCGGAACCGGCCCAGCAGACGCTGGGCCATGCGTTGTTCCAGGTGCAGGTGGACCACCTGGTCGTCGAGTCGTCCGGTGTCTTCGAACACCACGGGACGGATGGGGGCGTCCCGCCTCCAGTCCGGCACCTTCTGGTCGATTTTCCTGGGAACCCGCAACGAATCGAGGGTGGAAACCCAGCTGGGGTCGGCCCAGGCCCGATGCTCCAAGCCAGGGAAGGCCCATTCGGTGTGACCGTTGTCGGTGGGGCTCTCGGTGAGCGGCGGCGCACCTAGAAGATCGAGCGAGCAGTTGATGGCATTGCGGAACGACTCGGAGGAGAACTTCACCCAGGTTCTCGACTTATTCAGCAGATCACGACATCTTTCGACCTGGGTTCTGAGATCATGCCGGCGCTCTCGGGCCGCTTCGAGATCCTCATCGATGGCAGCAGCCCCGGCCTCCATCGAATCCGACTCGATCTCCCGGCTGATCCGATCGGCTTGATGGTGAGGTATGCCGTGTTTAGACAGACGCTTCTCCAATGAATCGTCCAGGGCCTTGGGCAGGCCCCCTAGCTCCTTTTTGATGGTCTCGGTTTTCCTAACCAGCACCTCCAGCACCCGATCTTCGGTGCGTTGAGGCAGAACGAAGTAGTGGCAGTTGACCTCGGGGGCCGGTTGCAGCTTGCGGTCGATGCGTCCGTTGCGTTGCTCGATGCGGCTCGGGTTCCAGGGCAGGTCGAAGTGGAACATATCCGAGCAGCGGGCCTGCAGGTTGAGTCCCTCCCGGGCGGCGTCGGTGGCGAGGAGAATCCGTAAAGGTTCAAGGGTAGGGTCGGCGTTGAAGCGGCGCTGGACGTCGCGGCGGCGGGCGGGGCTGGTCAGGCCGTCTATCACCGCGATACGGTCGTCGGCCTGGTCCGATCCGGCGATGGCCGCCTCCAGGGTGGATCGCAGATAGCGCTTGGTGCCCTCCCGGTTCTCGGTGAAGATCAGAACCCGGCGGTCGGTCCAGGTAGGCGGGGAACCGACGATGGATCTTCCGTAGGCGGGCAGTTCAGGGCATTGGTTTTGGCGAATCCAGTCGATCAGCCATCTGGTCTTGGCGTCGGGGAGGTGCCTGGACTCCTCGGCGATCCTCTCCATCCGATCCAGCAGGGCCTGTTCTCGTTGCCAGGCTTGAAGCTCAGGGTCTGCCGAAGGGCGGGCTATGGTGTTGAGCGCCTTGATCTGGGCTTCTTCGTCGGCGGCCTCTTCCTGTTCGTTCCAGTCGGCCCGCTCGTCGTCGGCGTCGGGTGCCTTCACGAATCCGTCCATCTGATCGGATGAACTCGCCGTTTGTTCGGCGCGGTTTTCCTGGGATTGATCCCAGTGCCGTTGCACGGTCTTGCGGTGCACCTTCAGGGTGCGGTGAAAGGCCTCGATAGAGGAGAGGAGCCGTTGTTGAAGGCCGATCACCAACAGTCCGGAGGCGCTACGGGCTCGGCGGGGCTCCGACCGGTAGCGTCCCTCCCGAGCGGTCCGGTACTCTTCGAGCAGGCGGGAAAGCTCCAGCTCCGGCGCGTCCTCGGGTAGGTCATCGAGCACGATCTTGCGGACGTTGCGCCTGGGAAACCCGCCCTGCATCTCCCGAATGTCCTCCTTGAGACGCCGCACCATCACCGGGGCCAGGTCGGTTTGGGGGGCGGTTATCTTAACCCCGCGGGTGAAACGATAGGGATCGAGCAGCTCCAGCAGCGTGGAGAAGCTGTTGGAGTGGCCGTTGTGGGGTGTGGCCGACAGGAACAGGCGATGCTCGAACCGATGGGCCAGGTCGCGTACCGAC
This sequence comes from Acidobacteriota bacterium, assembly GCA_009841055.1. Lineage (GTDB taxonomy): Bacteria > Acidobacteriota > Terriglobia > Versatilivoradales > Versatilivoraceae > Versatilivorator. Next base: position 935 of record VXMN01000321.1, on the reverse strand, counting down.
TTGGTGAACTTGCTCTCGATGCCGTAGCGCCCTCCGGAGGAGGGGGCGGCGTGGTGGGCCTCGTCGAGGATCAGCAGGCTACCGCGGCGGTTGGTGCCCAGCCACTCCCGCATCGGATCGGTGTAGGCCGGGTCGATCAACAGGCGCTGGGAAACCAGGAAACGGCTATGGGTGCGCCAGGGGTTGACGCCGAAGCCCCGTTCCCGCCGCATCCTGGAAACATAGCTGCGGTCGAGAACCTCGAATACCAACCCGAAGCGGGCTTCCATTTCGCTTTTCCACTGCTCCAGCATGGACGGGGGTGCCGCTACAACGATCACCCTCACCTTGCGCCGCAGCAGGAGCTCACGGGTGATCAGCCCGGCCTCGATGGTCTTGCCCAGGCCGGTGTCGTCGGCGATTAGCAGGTTCACCCTCGGGAGCAGAAGCGCCTTGCGAAGCGGCTCCATCTGGTAGGAGTCGATGGTGATGCCCGCCCGGAAGGGGGCTTGGAACAGGGTAGGGTCGGTGGCCGTGGTGCAGCTCCACCGCAAGGTGTTGAGGAAGGCGGCGAACTGTCGGGGCGGGTCCAGGCCTTTAGCCCCCAGATCTTTCCAGCCCGCGTCTTTGACGATCAGCCGATCCGGTTCGTATTTCCAGAACACCTCCAAGGCCCGACCCTGGTTGTCGTCGTCCACGCAGGCCAACCTGACCCGAGCCGACTCCGCCGGATTAGCCGTTTCCTCCACCCCCTCCACCAGCCAACGACGCGACCGAACCTGCACCAAATCTCCCACCTCGGGTGCCTGGTCCGGAAGCAATAGCAATTTCTATCTCCTGATCAAAGGAAGTTGCCCTGGCCCCCTATCCTACGGCGGACGGGGGACATTTATCGACTTGAGGTGGGGATTACCTGGAACGGTGGGCACCGGCGTGGCCACGGGTGAGGATGCAGT
>VXMN01000189.1 GCA_009841055.1 Acidobacteriota bacterium | reverse complement strand
GCCGACCACCAGGACATCGATCCGGTCTGAGCTCATGTCCTGACTTTCCTGTGGAACTTTGGCCGATACCGTCCGCCCAAACGGCAATGAGAGTATTACCCGCTAACTTTCCGGGCGCGAGCGCCGGTTGAGGACGAAACTTCGGCGCCGTGATCGCCACTCGAAGAGAGTTGTGGGCTTGTACGCGCCGGAAGGGTCTCACTCTTTGCGAAAATAACTCCGGAGCAGCATCACCGTGAGCAAGAGCACGATGGCGAGCTCCAAGAGTTGCAGGCCCTGGCCTGTAGCCAGACTGTGGATGACGACAGTGACGGAGGCCACCCAACCCACGATAGCGATGCCGGTCACGATTTTCGAAAAGAGCGGATTGAATTTCGACATGGTCTCAACGGCTCCAATTGGAGGATGGGGAGAAGGTACGGGGCGGAACGACGATCTCACACCTGGGGCCGCTGGATTGGCCAAGCTTTCTGTCCAGCGTCACCAGCGGACAATCGAGCGCCTCGGCCAGCGCCACGTACCAGGCGTCGTAGCTGGTGAGATTGTTCCGCAACGCCCACACCCGCTCGGCGAACGGCGCGAACGCGAACAGTTGCATATCGAGACGCAGCAGATCCCTGTATGCGCTGTTGGCCTCAAGCCGTGAGATTTCGCCGGTTCGTTCCAACCGGCGCAGAATGTTGCTCGCCTCGACCAACACCAGTTCCGGACCGGCCAGAGAACCCTCGGCGATTACAGACTCCGCCCATTCCCCTTCGCGCCCCGAGTCGACAAGGGCCGCGACCAGCGCGGACGCATCGACGACGGTCACGTCCGGTCCCGGTCACGAGCCCGCAAAATGCGAGAAGGGAGAACGCGAGTGCCCGCCGCTTGCTTGCGATCTCGAACGCTCTGCAGCCACACGCCGAGGGAGGGACGGGATGCAATCCGTTCCAACTCGCAGCGGAGGAATTCCTGCATGGATTGGCGCTGCATTGCAGCGCGGGCTGCGAGTTCGTCGCGCACGTCCTGGGGGACGCCTCTAATGGTGATTTGTACCGTCATGAATGCACTATGCCATCATTCACAGCGTTTTGCAAGCATTGCCCCGCCGGGTAGCAGAAGCGCTGTGCCTGATCCCGAACGACCCGGACTCCCGCCCATCCGCCTCAGGCGCCGGAGCCGCCTCGGCTCTTGTGCAACCGGTACTGCAGGGCCGCACCGACCACCGCCAGCACGATTCCGGCGGGAAGAAGCCCGGTCGGCGTCGCTTCGCCCTGGATCGCACCATAGATGAGGATGGCGAAACAGGCGCCCGCGCCCGCACTGGCGAGGAAGGTAGCGACTTTGGTCAGGATCAGGCTTGATTTGGACATGGTTTCGGAACCTCCAATGTGCGGGTCGTTAAAAGCGCCTACGCCAGCAAGAGACGTCGTTGCAGCAAGGTCCGCATGTCACGCCGCCCGTCTGCGATGACAAGTACGTAAACCGTATCCCCAACCACCCGGTAGATGATGCGGTAGGGCTTGAAGAAGACCTCCCGGTACTGTCGGATACCGATGTCGAGCAATTCCCTCGGATGGCTCCCTCGATGAGGATGCTCGGACAGGCCCTGGAACGCCCGTTCGATCCGTTCCAGCACGTAGTCCCCTCGGGCCGGAGAATCGTGCCGATCGATATAGTCGCAGATCTCTTCCAGGTCGCGGGCCGCGTCATCGGCCAACTGAACGTGAAAGGACATCAGCGATCCCGTTTCCGCTCCCGGAGCCGCGCGATCACGTCCGCCGCGGGTTGCACCTGGCCTGCCTCAATCTGCCGGTTCCCCAGCGCGAGAATCTTGAGCAGCGCCATCGTCTCCTGCATCGTCTCGAAGCTATCGATGTCCTGAAGCACCACCTTGGGTTCGCCATTCTGAGTGATCACCAGCGGTTCCCCCCGGTCGCCGAGCGTGCGTACGATCTCCGAGGCGTGGGCCTTGAGGTAACTGATGGGCTTGATCTGGGTGGACAGCTTCATGGCCACCTCCTTTCCAGTCCAAATTTAGCCCATAAACCGGTCCGCAGTCAAAGGAAGTCTTCGCCGGTCAGCAGCGGCCAGTGCAGGCCGAAGCAAAAATCACTGGGTCCGTGCCTGCAACCGTCGAGGGCGGGGCGCGGCGCAGAAATCGCGAATCGGAGAATCGGGAATCGGGTTGGATGGGGCGCAACTCCCTGGAAATGAACTGGATACGACAAGACCCCGAAAGGCTCGCCCTCCGGGGTCTCGCCTTAGCTGTCGAGCCGCCTGGGGTTGAAAGCCGAACTCAGGCCAGGTCGAAGCGATCGAGATTCATCACCTTGTTCCAGGCGCCCACGAAGTCGCGCACGAACTCCTGCCGGGCGTCGTCGCATCCGTAGACTTCCGCGATGGCCCGGAGTTCGGAGTTCGAACCGAAGACCAGGTCCACCCGGGTGCCGGTCCACTTGAGATCGCCGGTCTGACGATCGCGACCCTCGAACAGGCCCTGAGAGGCGGAGGACACCTGCCACTCGGTGCCCATGTCGAGCAGATTCACAAAGAAGTCGTTGGTCAACGTCCCCGGCCGATCGGTGAAAACACCGTGTTCGGACTGCCCGGTGTTGGCATTCAGGACGCGCATGCCGCCCACGAGCACCGTCATCTCGGGAGCGGTCAGCGTCAGCATGCAGGCCCGCTCCACCAGCAGGTCCTCGGCTCGACCTTCCTGCCCCGCCTGGAGGTAGTTGCGGAAACCGTCCGCGGCGGGTTCGAGCACGGCAAAAGACTCCTCGTCGGTCCATTCCTGCGAGGCGTCCGTGCGCCCCGGTGCAAAGGGGACCTGCACGTCATGACCGGCGTTCCCGGCAGCCTGCTCGACGCCTGCGCACCCGGCCAGGACAATCAGGTCAGCGAGAGAAACCCTCTTCCCGCCGCTCTGCGAGTTGTTGAAATCCGCCTGGATCTGCTCCAGCGTCTGCAGCGCTGTGCCGAGCGCGGCCGGGTCGTTCACTTCCCAGTCCCTTTGCGGGGCCAGGCGGATGCGCGCCCCGTTCGCTCCACCGCGCTTGTCGGTGCCGCGGTACGATGCCGCCGCCGCCCAGGCGGTCGAGACCAGTTGGGACACCGACAATCCCGAGGCGAGGACCCTGGCCTTGAGATCAGCGATATCCTGCTCCCCGATCAGCTCGTGATCGACGTCGGGAACGGGATCCTGCCACAACTGCGGCTCTGCCGGAACCAGGGACCCGACATACCGGCTGCGGGGTCCCATGTCACGGTGGAGCAGCTTGAACCACGCCTTGGCGAAGGCGTCTTCGAGGTCCGCGGGGTTCTCGAGGAATCGCTTGGAAATCGGTGCGTAGGCCGGGTCCTCCTTGAGGGAAAGGTCCGTGGTCAGCATCATGGGGGCGTGCTTCTTCGACGGATCGTGCGCGTCAGGCACCGTAGCCACTGCAGCGGCATTCCTGGGAGCATATTGACATTTGCCGGCAGGGCTCTTCGTCAACTCCCACTCGTGGGCGTGCAGGTTCTCCATGAA
>VXMN01000226.1 GCA_009841055.1 Acidobacteriota bacterium | reverse complement strand
CGAAGAAAATCGGCAAGAGGTTTATCCCTATTCGTGTCCATTTGTGGTTCGTCTTTAAAAGAGATCGGTAGTTTCTTCCTCGAATGATCTGTCCGGCAGGGCAGGGGCGGTGCTTACCTGAAACATTGATGGACAGTACAAGCACGATCACCAGCCACATTCCAACCGTAGCGCCATTGCCCGCCGGCGAGTATCTCATGGGCTGCGAGCGGGGGCGTTCGGACGAACGACCGGTTCATCGCGTCAGGGTCGATCCCATTGCCATGGGCATTACGACCGTGACCAACGAGCAATACCGGTTTTTCGTGGGTCAAGCCGGGGGCCGGATGCCCGAATCGTTTCTGGAGTCCCGGTTCAGCCATCCGCGACAGCCCGTGGTTTCGGTCAACTGGCTGGAGGCGGCTGCCTATTGCGGCTGGCTGAGCGAGTGGACCGGCCAAACCTGGCGCCTGCCCACCGAGGCTGAGTGGGAATGGGCCATTCGCCAGAACAGGGAGGGATGCCTCTTTGCCTGGGGCGACCGGGACCCTTCCGAATTTGAACTGTATCGCACGGGTTGGCGGAATCGATGCCCTCACCGGGTGGCGCTGCAGCCGCCCAATGAATTCGGCCTCTACGATCTGGGTGACAATGTCCACGAGTGGTGCCTGGACTGGTATGCGCGCGACTATTACCAGCGGTCACCCGGCAACAATCCCGTCAATCGGGACGAGACCCGCCGCCGCGCCTCTCGAGGCGGAGCCTGGCGCCACCAGATCAAGGTGAGCCGTTGCGCCGCCCGCAGCAGTCTGGATCCCACCTACAAGTACACCGATTACGGATTCCGGGTCGTAAAGGTTCTCCACTGAGGGCAAAGTTTCCTGAGCCCCCTCAGGATGAGTGTGGATCAGGGAAGACCGCAGGCTACTCCCCAGCCGATCCGTCCCGGCTGAGGAGCAGTCTGGCCCGGGGCAGGGATGCCAGCGCTTGAACAACCTGGGGATCGCCTTCCAGCTCCACTTTCTTGCTCTGGTCGGTCTGCAGGGAAAGGAGCAACAAACGGCTGCGAAGGCTGCGCCGGATGAAGGGGAGGTGATCGTCGAATTCCCGGTCGGCATGAATCAGTTCCCGTGTTTCCAGGTAATCACGAAATTCCCCCAGCACCAACGGGCTGACAATCGCCGTGCTTGCCAGAACCGGATACTCGGCCCTGAATTCCCGGGCAAACGCAAAAAGCAGATGTCGCGACAGCAGGCGATGCTGAAAGGATGTCAAGGGAACCGCTTCAATCAAGACGTCCGGAAAGATGCCGCCCTCGCCACGTTCGGAAGGGAAGCCCTCAGACGCTTGGCCGGCGCGCGGCCGGCTGCTTTCCAACCTCTCGACCAACTTCAAATACTCCAGGAGAGAGCGATTCTCATAGTTGCGCTGAATCATGCGTCCGTTGGGCGTGAACCACTTGGCAGTCGTCAGGGAAAGCCCGTTGCCACCGCTTAGCGGGAACACGGTCTGGACCAGTCCCTTGCCGAAACTGTTTTCTCCGACGATGATTCCCCGCCGGGCATCCTGGATGGCTCCCGCCAGAATCTCGGCCGCGCTGGCCGTCTGCCCATTGATCAAGACCACCAGCGGAAACGGTTCCCGGTCGTATCCGCGAGTAGCCAGGTACTTGACGTTGGCGTTGGGTAGCCTCCCCTTGGTGACCAGAATGACCTGGTTCAGGTCCAGGAAACGATCGGCAACGCCGATGGCGCTTTGCAGATTCCCTCCCGGATTGTCCCGCAAGTCCAGTACAAGACCTTGTAAATCAGCCTGGAACGGCTTCAGTGCCCGATCGACTTCATCCTCGGTCGTTGCGGTGAAGGCCACCAGTTGCAGGTACACCACACCGGGCAGGATGGCATAGCAGAGCGGCAGGCTGGGTTCGGGGATCTCTTTTCGACCGACACGGAGCCCCAAGGGACTGTCGACACCGATCCTCTCGATCAGGACCTCCACCAGTGTGTCTCGGGGGCCGCGCAACAGGCTCACCACCTCCGCTCCGGCTCGGTCTCTGGTGGAGACTCCGTCAACCGAAAGAATGACATCCCCGGGGCGGATTCCGGATTCCTCGGCCGGCGACCCTGGAATCGTCGAGAGCACCATCATCTTTCCGTCCGCCGGGGCCACCCGCACGCCGATTCCGGAATAGTTGCCACCCTGGTAGGCCCGCAGGTCGTCAAAGGTCTTGGGGTCGTAAAAGCCCGAATGCGGGTCCAGGCGGCTCAGCATGCGCTGAATCGACCGGGCAATGGCTCGATTCACATCTATCGGCTCCGCATACCCGCTTTCCATGAGACTCAACACCGACGCGTAGACTTCCAGGTGGCGATGGAACGATTCCGGAAAGGAAAGCCTGGCCTCCCGGTTCTCGGTGGGAGCCCCACCGCTCGAGAGATAGACCCTCGAATTTGCGAACAGCAGGGCACACAACAATAGTGCCGCCATTGCCCCTTTGCCTGGTGACTGTCGAGTCATTCCGAAAACCGGCCGATCCGCGCCAACGAGCTGCCTGATCGATTTTAACCCGCAATGCTCACGGGATGCTGGAATCATGCGGTTTGCAACTCTGTTATAATTCGCACCGGGCAGGGTTTTTCGGGCAGGCGAGTTGCTGTAATTCCAGACGGATCCGGAATCGTGTATGCGGAGATTCCCATGAGCAGGCAGGGACTCGGGATAGCTTTGCTGGCCATTCTGGCTGTGGGCAGTCCTTCGGCCGAGGCGGTGGTGCTCACTCTGGATGTGAATGACGTCATCCATCCCGTGATTGCGGAATATATTGCTCGGGGCCTGGAGCAGGCGGAAGAGGAAGGCGCTGCCGCCGTGATCATCCAGATGAACACTCCAGGGGGCTTCGACTCCTCCATGCGGGAAATCATCGAGAAGATATTGCGGTCCGAAACTCCGGTGCTGGTATTTGTCGGTCCCAGCGGCGCCAGAGCTGCATCCGCCGGATTCTTTATCCTCCTGTCCGGAGACCTGGCCGTCATGGCCCCCGGCACCAACACGGGGGCCGCTCATCCCGTGCCCCTGGGTGGGGGCAAGATGGATGAAGTCATGCAGAAGAAGGTGGAAAACGATGCCGCCGCCTATATCCGCAGTTTCGTAGCCCAACGCGGCCGCAACGTTGAATTGGCGGAGAAAGGGGTACTGGAGAGCCTGTCCTTCACCGAAGAGGAAGCGCGGGAAGGCAATCTCATCGACGGCATTGCCCAGGACCCGAACGAGATCCTCACGAAATTCGACGGAAAGGAGATTCAGCGCTTCGACGGCCAAAGCCAGGTTCTGCAGTTGAAGGACGAACAGCTGAAGGCGTTTGAAATGACGGCTCGCCAAAAGGTCCTCTCAAAAGTGCTGAATCCCAATATCGCACTGATTCTGGGACTGATCGGACTGCTCGGGCTTTATATCGAATTCAGCAATCCCGGTCTGATTTTTCCCGGCGTGGTCGGCGGCGTCTGCATCTTCCTGGCGCTGGTGGCATTCAATATCCTGCCCATCAACCTCCTGGGAGTGGTGCTGATC
>VXMN01000187.1 GCA_009841055.1 Acidobacteriota bacterium | reverse complement strand
GTGCAGGAAGTGATAGGTCACTTTTCCGAACTCAACCTGAGGGTGATTCTTCCTGATTCCCTTTCGTATCTTGCCGCCACCGCCCGACACGAAGTAGTGAATTCCGCCCCTCTGTTTCCTTATCTTCTGATAGAAGTGGTCGTGCCCTGAAAGAACGATGTCTATACCTCCGTCTATGAATCTTTGCTCCCAGATTCTCCGCAATTTCCTGCTTGACCCGTGCCCCCAACGGCCAATCAACAATCCGAGCGGGGACTTGGAATGAGTAAATGAGTAAATCGGATGGTGAAAGAACACGAAGTTCCAATGATAGTCCGGCGATTTCGAAAGCCGTTTATCAAGGGACTTCTCCCGCACGGACAAGTCCTCCCTTTCTTTCCAGGCACCCGAGTTCAAACAGATGAAGCGTGCCAGTCGCTTCCCGCCGATTTGGGGCCCCTCATGAAACTCATACTCATCCTGTTTCCCCACGTAGCCGAACGCATCATCCTCGACTTGTAGCCGGCCCCGGGCCGTCCTCCGATCGTGGTTGCCGAGGGTGGCATGAAATGGGACGTTGAGTTTCTTGTAGATGTCTTTGAACTTGCTGTCGAAGTGTCTTGGGTCTCCATCCTCGTAAATGTTGTCCCCCAACATGAGAATGAACTTCCAGGAATGGTTCCGGTGGAAGGCCAGCATCTGACCGGCGATCAGCTTCTGGTGGTTACCTCCGGTGCCGCTGTCGCCGATCACGGCGAATTTTAGTGTCTTCTCGCCGAGGGCCGACGCGGGTGCCACCAGCAGCAGAGCAATCAAGAGAATCAGGCGAGCTCGCATACAAACACCTCCCGGGAGTCTGCGCCGTGGAATCCGGCCGTGGCCTTCACTCGGACCATGGTCCCTTTAGTGGGTGAGACATGTGCAGGGAAACGGATGGTCTGCCCTGTTCTCGGCAACATTTCAGCCGTTTCAGTAAAGGCTGTCCCATTCATATGCCTTGCGGCCCAGATTCCTGGAACTGTACTCCGAGCTTGTCAATGACGCCGCGGGGACATTCCCCTTACTATACAGTCGACAAGGCCTGCTGCGCTCGTTCTGTGAACCCCATCACGTCGCCGGCATGACCAGGCCGTGCGCCTGGCGGCGATGCGCAGGTTTCGGTCGCCCGCCGCCCGGTGCGGGAGTACAATTTCTGTCAGCGGCAGTGGTGTCGTCAGCCGCTGCCGAAGCCGAACCTTTCCGGACGTCCCCTGAAGTCGCGGTCGCGCAACATGTCAACCCTGCAGAACATCCTGAAGCAGAAGGTGAAGGAGGGTGAGCTCTGGGAACGGCTGGACGAGAAGCGCATCCGCTGCTACGCCTGCGGGCACTGTTGCCCCATTCCCGAAGGCCGCCCGGGCGTCTGCCGGGTTCGTTTCAACCGGGGCGGCAAGTTGATGGTTCCCTGGGGATACACCGGAGGGGTGCAGTGCGACCCCATCGAAAAGAAGCCCTTCTTCCACGCCTACCCCGGGGCGCTGGCCTACAGCTTCGGCATGCTGGGCTGCGACCTGCACTGCGCCTACTGTCAGAACTGGGTGACCTCTCAGGCCCTGAGGGACCCGGCCGCGGTGGCGCCCTCTCGCAGAGCCACGCCGCAGGCGCTGGCCCGGGCGGCCGTCAGGCAGCGGGCCCGGGTGATCGTGAGCACCTACAACGAGCCGTTGATCACCAGCGAGTGGGCTGTGGCGGTGTTCAGGGAGGCGCGCAAGGAGGGCCTGACCACCGGGTTCGTCTCCAACGGCAACGGCACACCGGAGGTGCTTGAATACCTGAAACCCTGGGTGGACCTCTACAAGGTGGATCTGAAGAGTTTCCGCGATCGCCAGTACCGCAGACTGGGGGGGCGGCTGCAGCCGATCCTGGACACCATCTCCAGCCTGTACCGGCAGGGATTCTGGCTGGAAATCGTGACGCTGCTGATTCCCGGCTTCAACGATTCAGAGGATGAAGTCCGGCGGCTGGCGGCCTTCCTGGCGGGCGTGTCTCCAGACATTCCCTGGCACGTGACCGCCTTCCACCAGGACTACAAGATGACCGATCCCGACAATACCAGCGCCGAGATGCTGATGGCCGCGGCCGAGATCGGCCGGCAGGAGGGATTGCGCTACGTCTACGCCGGCAACCGGCCGGGCCGGGTGGGGGATCTGGAGAATACCCGCTGCCCGGATTGCCGGACCCTGCTGATCGAGCGGTTCGGCTACCTGATCCTGGGGTACCACCTGACCCCGGAGGGGAACTGTCCGAGCTGCGGTCTGGCCATTCCGGGGCGCTGGGCCCAAACCTTCCAGGGCCAGGTGGCCGCCCATCCCTTCCTTCCCCGACAGGGAATCAACCCGCCCCCAGTGTCTTCCTGATTGTTCTTTCTTCGTGGCCCTTCGTCGTCCTTCGTGGCCCTTCGTCGTCCTTCGTGGATATCTTTTTTTTTCGTATCCTTTTGCCGACAGGCGGTTCCTTACTCGATTTCAAGGGCCACAAATCCCGCGTCGCGGGCCAGTTGGTTGAAGGAGGCCGCCTCGCCTTGGCACAGCTCCCGCAGCCGGGCAATCTCAACGTCGATCTGGGCGCAGATCTCGTCGAATACTTCGTAGGCCTGCCTGGGCGGGGCGGCATCGGCAATGCCCACCACGGCCACCAGTCCTCCCAGCTTGGCGTTCAGGCGGTTGGGGTGGCGCAGCCGGTCGAAGGGGGTCTTGTCCTTGGTCTGGATCAAGGCCTTTTCGATGGAGTCCAGTTGATCTCTCAGGGCCATGGCTTTTTCGGAGGCGGGATTCGACCCTTCCCGCTCGCGCTGACCCGCGTTCCCGGAGCGCCGCGTCCACTCGGCCAGTTGCTCCTGCAAGCGGCGGGCGTGGTTGATGGCCCGATTGGTCTCCGACAGCTTGTCGCGGATTCTGGTCCACAACTCGAACTGCGCCTGAAAGTCCTCGGGCGTGGCCTCCACCCGGGGGTCCTTGAGGATCTCGAAACTCTCGGTGCAGGTCCGGCCGCCCGCGTTCAGACGGACCCCATAGGCGCCGGGAGGGGCCAGCGGACCGTTCCCGCTCTTCTCGCGCGTGCCGAAGAGGGTGGACTGGTCCTTGTCCCGTTCTTCCACTTTCTCGGCATCGGGGTAGTGCATGTCCCAGACGAAGCGGTTCAGTCCGGGCCGGGCGGTGAGGTAGCGGTCCGCCTTGGCGAAGGCTTCCGCGCCTTCGTCCTGATCGGACTCCTCCGGCTTGCTGGTGAAGGTCTTGATCTCGCGGCCGTCGGCGTCGACAAAGGTCAGGGCGACGGGCTCGACGGGCTTCTCGGCCAGCAGGTAGTAGACGATAACTCCCGCGGGCGGGTTCTGGCCGGCGTCCAGAAAGCGGCGGACAGATTCGCCCTCGGGGGTCTCATCCTGGTAGTAGCAGGCGTTGCCCCCCAGGCCCAGCATGTAGTTCTTGCCCTTGTCGGCGAACATGTTGACGCTCCAGTTCAGCCGGGTGCGGGCGGTGGGGCGGGGAGGGAACAGGCCGGCGGCGGCCCCGGCGGTCACGGGGGCCAGGTGGCGGAAGGGGGGCAGGTCGTCCAGGAAGCAGA
>VXMN01000011.1 GCA_009841055.1 Acidobacteriota bacterium | reverse complement strand
CCGCAGGGACGGCGACCTGCCGGGCCGTCGACGGCGTCTGGTGAGGTTGGCTGGTCTCGTCCAGAACGGCATCGGAGTTCACCCGAAACATCAGGGCATTGGAAACCCCGAATCTGGAGACCAGGCGGAACCGATGGACGCCGACCAGGGCGTCGGAGGGAATCTCCAGCCTGACCCGGACACCCAGCAGCACGGGCTTGTCTTCACCAGCAGCTCCGGACTCGCTGTTTCCCTCCGCAGGGACCGCTTGCACGTCCAGGACCCGGCTCTGAATGCCACCCCGCTCGAACCAGACCGCTCGCGCACCTTCCAGCAGATATCCCTGGACGTCAACTTCGAGCGCAGAGCCCGCCCGGGCGCCCAAGGGATGGACGGAGAGAATTGCAGGCTCGGTGGGAGGCGCCGATTCCTGGGCCTGCAGCCGACCTGCCGGAAATGCAGCCGCCAGCAGCGCCGCCGCACCCAATCCGGCGATCCTTCTCCATGGCGAAAACACGTTCATTCGGTTCGCGGCCGCGCTTCCCCCGGCCGACCGGATTCCAGTGATATCTATTCCTTGCGAAACCATACCGCTCGGGCCTCGCCATTGTCAATTTCCGGCTGAATCGAGGCTCTTCAATTTGGGAATGAGATCAACTTCCTTGCGTTTTCGGTTCCACGGGATGCTCTCGGGCAGGCAGCGGCACTATTCCGCACCAGCGCTTCACCGAACGGAGCATCGCATCCTTGCCGGCATCGTCAACCACGCCTCGTAACTCTTGACTAAAGACGTCCAGACGTCCATAATGGCGATTGAGATGGCGGAGAGAGAACCCAGATACGCTCCCGGACGTGTGAGAGACGGAATTCTGCAGGTCATGTCGTTCACATCCAAGGCGCTGTCAGTCAAGGAGATCGGAGAAAGGGTCTCTGAGGTCGTTGGGCCAACCAAGGAGTCTTCCGTTCGATCCTATCTCAGGCTGAATACGCCCAGGTTATTCATACGAGAAGAGCGGGGAGTATACAAGCTGCATTCATCTCCGGTTCTCGGCATCCAGCGCGGACTGCCGCTGCCGGACAAGTCCGAGGCGCCGTTATCGTTTGGGCGGTCAAGACTCGTTCATGCGGACTGCTTCGACTGGCTTGGCCAACAGGAAGACAACAGCATTCATGCCGTGGTGACGGACCCTCCCTATGGTCTCCACGAGTACACCCGGGAACAGCAAAACAAGCTCCGGCGAGGCAAGGGGGGAGTGTGGCGCATTCCACCATCATTCGATGGCCATCTTCGATCCCCCGTTCCCAGATTTACGACGCTAACCAAGGACCAGCTCACCTACATCGGGACTTTTTTCTTTGTGTGGACCCGCCTCCTTCTTCCGAAATTGGTTCCGGGGGCTCATGTGGTTGTGGCCTCCAATCCGTTGGTGTCCTACCTGGTATCGGCAGCGCTGGCGGACGCGGGGCTGGAGCGACGTGGAGAAATCGTGAGGTTAACCATGACCATGAGGGGTGGGGACCGTCCCAAGGCTGCTCACGACGAGTTTTCCGATGTCACTGTGATGCCGCGTTCGATGTGGGAGCCTTGGGTCGTGTACCGGAAACCGCTGGAAGGAAGAGTTCAGGACAATCTCAGGAAATGGAAGACCGGCGGCTTTCGCCGGCCAAGTCACGAAAAGCCGTTCGGGGACGTGATTCCTTCCTCGCCAACAAGAAAAAGCGAGCGAAAGTTGGCGCCGCACCCAAGCCTGAAGCCTCAATCCTTTCTTCGGAAACTGGTAGGCGGTGTGCTGCCGCTGAGAGAAGGCATGATTCTGGATCCGTTCGCGGGCTCCGGATCAACGTTGGCAGCCGCCGAAGCTGTCGGTCACACCTGCATCGGCGTGGAAAAGGACGATCATTATTTCAGGATGGCTACCGATGCCATTCCCAAACTAATTCGCTACTCCCCAAAATAGAGGTCAATCAACTCGATAGACCCAGTTCTCGCGAAACCTCCGGATCCCTTCCTTGTGAAGCGTAGCGGTTCGCGTACCAAGCTCCCCGCGGGGATTGCGTCGAAAGTCTTCAATGGTCACCTGCCCCAGGTACAACTCCGTAATGGTCATCGGCTCCCGGTCTCGTGCCGGTTCGGACTCAGTGTCGACCCGGTAAACGAAGACACACATCCATTGATTGCGGGCGCCGTGGGTGTCTACTGCTCCTCCGGGCTTGCGAGTAGTCTTGACCTCTATTCCCTCCGTTCCTGCCTTGACGGCGTTTCCGCTATAGACGCCTTGGACTATGAGATCGGGATGTCCATTGTGGTACCGGTTTTCCGTCAGGCTGCGGCTATGGTTGGCCAGGCTAGCCGTCAACATGTCAGACAAAACACCTGACATGATTGCCGGACGCAACATATCGTCGAGTCTTTGAAGCCCCTTGGCTGTCAGATGGGCATTAACATCGTAGAAGAAGTCGTAAACGTCCTGGATGGCCATCTGAAAGTCCTGAAGACGCAACTCAAACGGCAAATCGATCCTTCGATTGAAGTTGGTATCGTCGATGCGGTTGGGCGTTACAGGCATTACAGTGGCCTCGGATGTGGAAGCTGCAATCTTACGGCAACGAAGGACTCGCGACAACTGCGACGCCAAGGTCGAAGCCAAGGGGCAGCGGTTGTCATGTCCATTTCATTGCCTTCAGCATCCCTCATCCCCGGATGGAACACGAACGGAAATGGCCTCACCGGGCCGTTCCGGTGAGGGCTCGCGCCGGTTGGCTCAAGACCGGCCCGCATCAACCCCCACGACACTAGGCGACACCCTGGGTCACGTGGTAGAGTGCTCACCTTCAGAAGGATCATCGTCCCGGTTGGGCGGAGGTGGCGGATGGCTGTATCCCGAAGGCACTACGTGAGCATTCTTGCCGCGGTTGCTCTGATCGGAATGTCTTCGGCAGTCCATCCCGTTGTGGCCCAGGAAGAATTCGACGCCAACAGGGTGTGCAAGGACCTGCCCGACCACGAGAGGTTGACCGAGGTCCTCAAGGAAGTCGTCAAGGATCCATTGGGAAACGGCGGACTGGGCAACGATCTCTGGGCCACCATCGTCAACCGGGACGGCGTGGTCTGCATGGTCACGTTTTCCGGCGAAGACCGGGGCAGCCAGTGGCCCGGCAGCCGGGTGATCTCGGCCCGGAAAGCCACTACCGCCAATGCCTTCAGCCTCCCCAAGGGAGCCGGAGGAGCGCTGCCGGGCCTGGCGCTGTCGACGGCCAACCTTTATGCGGCCGTGCAGCCGGGAGGCAGTTTCTTCGGGCTGCAGTTCAGCCTTGCGGTCGATCCCCGGGTGGCCTATCGCGGCAACCCCAGGAACCATGGCGAGCCGAGGGATCCGATGGTGGGACGGCAGCCTGGGGGGATTGACGCCACCGGAGGGGGTCTGGGTCTTTATGACAGTCAGGGCGAATTGCTGGGCGGCCTGGGTGTGAGCGGCGATACCTCCTGCACCGATCACGTGGTGGCCTGGAAGGTGCGGGACGCCCTGGCTCTGGACCACGTACCGGTCGGCATCAGCCCCACCGGGGACGACAACATCATCTTCGACATGAAGACCGATCCGGCCACCGGCCTAGCGG
>VXMN01000291.1 GCA_009841055.1 Acidobacteriota bacterium | reverse complement strand
GGGGAAGAGAGGGGGGAGGAGGCGAAGGGCCCGGATCGGGGCCTGGAAGCAAACCGACCTCAGTGCGGCGCATGAAATCTCCAAGACAAGGTAGTCAAAGGGGAATCCGAATAGCCTGCAGAGTCATCAGCAGTGACAATGTGAGAGTGTCATGGAAGGCCGAAAGCCTCCCAACAGGTGCCGTCGGGATCTCTGTTATGTCACCGTCGGGATCTGATTCCACAAGCGAACAACCAGTCAAGCCACGTTATTGGAAAATCGCGAAGGCGACTCTCGGCGATGCCAAGGTCAGTCTATCTCCTGAAGATCCCGATCCCTACGAGGCTCGTTTTGACAACCCCCCGCTAACAGGCACAGCCGAGATCGTCCTAGCCGAAACGCCGCACCCTACAGAGACAGCTTTCCTGAGAGCCACGCTTGCGCATCGCCAGCCATCACAACCCTCCGACCCGACCACCAACGACTCCACAGGCGGGGAGGCCTGACCTTGACATGGTGATGAAGCAAGCCCCGACGCTGGACCTAACCGGCTCGGAACTCAACTGGGACTGGGAGCACGCCGAATACAGGGCCGAAGCCAATCGCATGGCACCGTGGAAGTACAAAGTCCAGCACTCGCTTGAGAACGCGGAACCCCTATCCGAGCTGATCGAAGCCGGCCAAGCGGCATGGGCTGTGGAAGTTAGGTGTCCCCAAACGGTATACAGCGAAACCACCATGTCCGGCAGCCTCGGTCAAACCACCGTAATGATTCCGAGCGGGCAGACGATCAGCCCTGTTGATCTATGGCCAGGCGTCGTCGCCGTTCAGGACTGCATGCTCCGCACCGACGGCCTAACTTCGATCTGGCGCACAGAACGGGAGATACCAGTAAGCAAGGGATGGTGGCTTGCCCGGCATATACCTCTCGCAATCAACGAAGCCCGCGGGTCCATAATCGCGTTCAGGCCTGACAAGAATCTCGAAAGAGGTTCTCTGTCGATTGTGGCTGACACGGGTTCGGGGGACTTTAGGTTCATCGTCAAGCTGCACCCGGACCAGGTTGTCCGTATCGACGATCCCGTGTTCCAAGTCACGACCCTCGCCGCAGCCTTGGCCATGCTTCCCTACCAAGAGGATATGGAAATCGAAAACGACCTTGTGCCTGGATCGCGGATGGGTACAGACCTGCT
Source organism: Acidobacteriota bacterium (assembly GCA_009841055.1). GTDB lineage: Bacteria > Acidobacteriota > Terriglobia > Versatilivoradales > Versatilivoraceae > Versatilivorator. The sequence goes on along the minus strand of VXMN01000291.1, from coordinate 2,443 downwards.
TGGAAAGCTAGAGAACGCCGGCGTGCCTTTGTGGAACACAGAACGGGATTGGGATCCCATGCTGGCAGCCACGGAACTCTTGGCCTTGCCCCTCCCCGAAGATGGAGAATCGTGAAAACGGCGGCCACCAAACCCACCTGTAGGACAAACGTGCCTCCCGAGGCCAGCGAGTTGTACACCGCATGGCAAAAGCGTCTGGTTGACAAGAACTACAGCAAGCCACCGCGGCAGACACAACAACAAAAGTTGGAGCGAATACGAGCCCACCAGAGTCTTCTCCTCGAGGCCAGCCAATCATCGAAGGCCCTGGCTCGAGAGGTGCGGAAGGGTATCGGGTTGGGAAAGGTCAACCTGGGCGTACCTACTCTGAAGGTTCCCCTTCTGGCCGGGGAACTCAAACACCCGCACTATCACTGGGAACACAGCCTCCATGAGGCACTGGACATAACCAGGAAGGACGCGGCAAGACCCATCTTCTGGGCACTGAGCCACATCCACTGGTTGGAAACAGACAAATTGCCCGATCCGCCATACGAAGCCCTCAACATCCCGCCTGTGGAAAAGCGAGTCCTTGCTCAAAATCCCAAGGACATTGACGAGGAAGACCGCAGAACCCTGGACAGGGCGATCAGATACCTGTTGCGCAACACGGGTGGAATAGGCCATGTTCGAGACTGGAAAGCCTTTGTATACGACTGCCCAGGCGCCGCGGCATGGTGGAGGGTCGAAGTTTCAAAAATGGCCGCAGGAGCCACAGAACAACTCCAAGAAGAAGCAGCACACCACGTGCTCTCGAACAGGCCACGATGGCAAGAACTGGTGAGTAAAACTATGCGGAACTTCGGGGTGCTATCAGCACCGCAGGCAGTAGCGGCCTTCAATCTTGCGTGCCTCCGACACGAAAAAGCCCACAACAAACTACCCACCAGAGGCGAAGCCAGACAGTTGTTGGAAAACCTTGCACGCAGAACGGCAGGCATCTCACTGTCCCTAATGACTCCCGAGCAACTCGTCACCCTGTGCTTCGACGACCCTGATAACTAAGAACCTAGTTTCGGGGATACAAATGTGGATCCCTCCAGGTTTGAAGGCTGTGCCCATGTGGAGCCCAAGCTGAGCCGGAATTCAGGGATGATTGCCAGGGACCACCCGAGTCGAGGTTGTTGTCCAACGGCACGACTTTGCCCGCCCAGGCCCTTTCAGTCATCCAACATGGGTACTTTCGGGGATCGCCAACACCGTGTTTGCGTTGGTGTGCCCTGCCTATGAGTCGTAGCTCCTCCACTTCGGTGGGTTGTGCCGGATGGGTGGGGTGCGGCTATCAGCGTCTCTGGGCAGTGCCCGATGAGCCCATTTGACTCTATTCGGGCGTGTAGGTGACCATTTCTACAATCTCAAATGCCTTACCCACCTCCGACCAAGGGGCAATCGAAGAGGGATCTGTTACCCCTGCCAAGTGAAACACCCCGGGTTTTCTGGAGAGTTTCTATCTTGAGAGGATGGAGAATTATGGGAAGACCTAGTAGGTACTCGGCCGGAGGTGCGGGATCGTGCTGTCCGGCTTGTGCTGGCCCAGGAGGGCGAGCATCGTTCACAGTGGCAGGCGATCTGTTCGATCGCTGAGAAGGTTGGGTGTACGGCTGAGACCCTCCGTAAGTGGGTTCGTCAGTCAGAAACCGATCAGGGGGTTCGGTCGGGGTTGACCACCGAACAGCTGTTAGAGCTCAAGGAGCTGCGGCGGGAGAACCGGGAGCTTCGCCGGGCGAACGAGATCTTGCGGAAGGCGTCAGCATATTTCGCTCAGGCGGAGCTCGACCGCCTACCGAGCAGATGACCAAGTTCGTGGACGAACATCGTGAGACTTTTGTCCGCAAAAACGGGGGAACCTCAGGACGAGCATCACTAGACCACTCAACCAAAAACGCGACAGACCACTAGGAGGAGAAGCGCTCCTCCAACACGGCGATCGTCTCCGACGGACGCACTCTCCGATCAGCAGCCAGGACCAGGAGGTGATATAGAAGGTCAGCCATCTCCTCGGCCACACGCCGGTTGTCCGCCTCCCCGCGGGCGTGGTCTCGGGCGGCCATCAGCACCTCGGTGGCCTCCTCCATCAGCTTCCGACCGGCCAGGTCCACTCCGCCTTCCAAGAGCCGGGTGGTGTAGGACCCTGTCGGTCGCTCCGCGGCGCGGGACGCGATCACACCCCAGAGTTGCTCCAGCCAATGGAATCCCTCTCCCGGCGGGGAGTCGTCGAAGCAGGAGGTGGTGTGGCGGTGACAGGCGGGACCGGCCGGGCGGGCGGTGATCAGTAGCGTGTCGGCGTCGCAGTCCGCGCTGATCCTTACCACCTCCAGGGTGGAGCCGCTGGTGGCGCCCTTGAACCATAGTTCCTGACGGGAACGGGACCAGAAGTGGACATAGCCGCTTTCCAGCGTTGCGG
>VXMN01000195.1 GCA_009841055.1 Acidobacteriota bacterium | reverse complement strand
TGTCCCCCCCACCCGTTCTTGACCTTGGCAACCGCGAGACATCACAATCGGACCGACAGGATGCCAACGACAAGCCCGCTTTCGCCATCTATCCGACGACCCGGTGAGAAATGCGGGCTCCCGGCAGACGGCAGAATGGGCAGGCATTGATTCGGCGACTCTACAGCCTGGGCTTCACGCTGGCGTTCCTTCTGGCGCTGCCCTACTTTCTGTTGCAGGCCCTCCGCCATCGCAAGTATCTCTCCAGCTTGTCCGAACGCCTGGGGATCCTCGCCAGGGAGATCGGGACGGGTCCGGGGGACGGCATCTGGGTCCATGCCGTATCGGTAGGGGAGGTGCTGTCGGCGCTGCCTCTGATCAAGCAGATCGAGCGGCGATGGCCCGGACGACCTGTCTTTCTCTCCACCACCTCGCGCACCGGTCAGGAACTGGCCCGCAAGAATCGACAGGGGCTGGCGGGGGTATTCTATTTCCCCCTGGACTGGAAATTCGCCGTGCGGCGAAGCCTCGACCAGGTGAGACCCGGCCTGGTTCTGATTCTGGAAACCGAGATCTGGCCGAATTTCCTGCATGAATGCCGGCAGCGGGGAATCCCGGTCTGCCTGGCCAACGGACGCATCTCCGACCGGTCCTTCAGAAAATATCGCCGCTTCCGCCGCTGGTTGTCGTGGGCGGTGAGCCTGTTCGACTGCTGCTGCATGCAGGATCCGGTGGATCGGGAACGCATTGTCTATCTGGGAGCGCCCCCCAACAAGGTGGAGGTGTGCGGCAACCTGAAATACGAAATCGAGCCGCCCCGACATCTCCATTCCAGGCTGGCCCGATTCCGCTCCCTGATGCAGCTCTCCTCCACACCCTTTCTAGTGGTGGCCGGCAGTACCCGGAGCAACGAGGAGGCGCCCGTTCTGCGCGCCTTCCGGTCGCTGCAGGGGGAGTGCCCCCAAGCCCGACTGCTGCTGGCTCCCAGGCACCCGGAGCGCTGTGCCGAAGTGGAGCAGTTGTTGACCTCCCGATCCTTTCGCTTCGTCAAGCGATCGGAACTGTCCGACATGGTAATACCCAATGACGGGAGCCCGCCCCCGGAAGTCATCCTGCTGGATACCCTGGGGGAACTGCCGGTGCTCTACGCCCTGGCCGACCTGGTTTTCGTGGGCGGGAGCCTGATCCCATGGGGCGGACACAACCTGTTGGAGCCCGCCCTGTTCAAGAAGGCTGTGCTGTTCGGTCCGAACATGAACAATTTTCGTGAGATGGCCCGGCACTTTATGCAAGCCGAGGCCGGCATAATGGTTCAAAATGAAGTCGAGCTGGGTGAACGCTTCATTGAGCTCTTTCGGGACGGCGCCTCACGCCGGCGGCTGGGCGCCAACGGCTACGGGATCATCCAGGCCAATCAAGGGGCCGGAGCCAGGATCCTCGATCGGGTCGCCAGCGTTCTGTCTGAGAAATGATCATGCCATTGCGGCTTGTCTCCGCCGTCTATGAGCAGGTCGTCCGCCTCCGCAACCGAGGTTACGACGCCGCCTGGTTCAGGACCCAACGCCTTGAGCGGCCTGTGATCAGCGTCGGCAACCTGACGCTGGGAGGCACCGGCAAGACACCCGCCGTCATCGCTCTGGGCAAAATGCTTCAGGGCGCCGGCTATTCCGTGTCGGTGTTGCTGCGAGGTTACAAGGGACGACACCGGGGCGGGCCGCTGCCGGTTTCCGACGGCCGCCGTGTCCGGACCGACTCCGGCCGCGCGGGAGACGAAGCCCTGGTCATCGCCAGAAATCTGCCCGGGGCCCTGGTCACCGTAGGCAAGGACCGGGCCAGGGCCGGGCGCTGGATCGAGAGTCGGGGAGCGGTCGACCTGCATCTGTTGGACGACGGTTTCCAGCACCGGCGACTCCACCGCTGTCTGGACCTCGTCCTGGTGGACGTGACCAACCCCTTCGGAGGGGGGCGATTGGCCCCCTCGGGCCGGCTGAGGGAACCCCCGGAAGCTCTCCGCAGAGCCGACGCGGTCATCCTGACCCGCACCCGGCCCGGACAGGATTACGACCCGCTGACCCGCCAACTCCGCCGCTTCAAGCCGGAACTGCCCTGCTTCCTCTCGACCCAGACCGTCGAGCCGGTTGCCCGCAGGACGGCCTTGGGAGAAACAGTGGAGGCGCCGTTGGCGGGATGCCGAGCCCTGGCCTTTGCCGGGCTTGCCAACCCGCACCAGTTCTTCGACTCCTTGAGAGGTCAGGGCGTGGAACTGGTTCAGACGCTTCCCTTCGGCGACCACCATCGCTACTCCGCCCGGGAGTTGAGCGCCATTGGCGGGCGCTGCCGGGAGTTGCGGGTCGACACGGCCATCACCACCGAAAAGGACGCCGAAAACCTGCCGCCGGCTTCCCTGCATCCAGCGGCCCTTCGGATGCTGATCGCCCGGGTCTCGTTCGAGTTCGTGGGAGATGGCCTGCGGGAATTGTTATTGGGTACCTTGAGCGTGGAGTCCAGGTGAAAACGTTTCTGGAAGGCGACCGCATCCGCCGGCTGCTGATACGAGGAACCAACTGGGTGGGAGACTCGGTGATGGCCATCCCGGCGCTGCGAGAGGTCCGGCGGCTCCTTCCCCGGGCTCACATCACCCTGCTGGTACTGCCTTGGGTCAGCGACATCTACCAGGGCAGTCCCTGGGTGGACACCGTCTGGCTCTACGATCGCGAGGGCCGGCACTCGGGGACGGCGGGGCGGCTCCGGTTGGTTCGAGAGCTCGCTCGAGGAGGCTTCGAGGCCGCCCTGCTCCTGCAGAACGCCTTCGAGGCCGCCCTGTTGACCCGGCTGGCCGGCATACCCCTGAGAGCGGGCTACCGCAGGGATGCCCGCGGTTGGCTGCTGACCCATGCCGTCTCGGTCGATCCCAGACTGAAGGCGCGACACCAGACATACTACTACCTCGACCTGGTGCAACGGCTGGCGGGCCGCGAGAGGTCCCTGGAGGACCCCTCGTCGGCCCATGACAAGACCACGCCGGAGCTGCCTCTGCGGCCGGAGGACCGCACCCTTGCCAGGCAGCGACTGGAAAAGGAGGGCGTTCGCTTTCAAGGCAAGGTGGTCGGCGTCCACCCGGGCGCCGCCTTCGGTTCGGCCAAGCGCTGGATGGGAGACCGTTACGCCCGGGTCCTGGACGGGCTGATCCGCACCCAGGGAGTCGAAGCGATCCTGTTCGGCTCCCGGCAGGAGCGACCCATCGCGGAGTCCATCTGCGGACACATGGCCGCGCGCCCGCTGGTCCTGTCGGGCAGGACAAGCCTGTCGGAGCTGATCGCCATGATTGCCTGCTGCGACCTCTTCATCACCAACGATTCGGGCCCCATGCACCTGGCGGCCGCGCTGGGGATCCCCACCCTGGCGCTGTTCGGCTCCACCGACCAGGTCGCCACCGGGCCCCTCGGACCCGCCGCCATGGTGCTGAACAAAAACGTTGAATGCAGTCCGTGCCTTCTGCGAGAATGTCCCATCGATCACCGCTGCATGACCCGGATCACGGTTGAGGAAGTCTTCCAGGAGGCAGTGCGGATGCTCCGGGCAGGTGGCTAGCCCGCATTTCTCACCAGGGGGCGTGATCCTGGCGCAGGCATTTTCCCCTCAGCGC
>VXMN01000233.1 GCA_009841055.1 Acidobacteriota bacterium | reverse complement strand
ACGCCACACTCGCCTCGCTCCGATTGTTCGTTTTTTTTAACTGCTCTAAAGCTGCGGCGGTCTTCGCTCTTAACAAAAAAAAACAAACACCCCCCCCTACTCTATCTGGATGATCGCTTCCGCCACATTCGCGGCTCAACTCCTGTAAGCGAGGCCTCGCAATGATTCGTCCCCAGGCTCTGGCCCGGGGCATTATTACAAATAGAAAAGCACGTTTCCCCTTGCAGCGTTGTGGGTTAGGTGAGAGCTGCGAAGCTGCGGTTGGCGTGGGTAGGCAAGGAAACGCTTACTACAGGCCATCCTTATAGAGCTGCGTAGCTGCGGCTCAGGGTAGCCCCGGGTGGCAACCTGGGGTCGTATGGGTCTTGCGTCAACCCAGCCGCGAATGCGGCGAATAGGAAGCACCCGTTCGGGAACGCATTGCTTCTCCAAATAAGCGCCGCGTTGGCCCCCCTCCGGCTCGACTGCAGGTGCGCGGCACGACGGCCAACAGGCAGAGCTGTCGCTGAAGGTTTGATTCCCGCGCCCTTTCCCGTAAGATAGCGCCAACTTCCGGTTTCAGAGAGGAGAACCCCATGAAAGACAAGACCGATCAAGCCATTCCGCTGGAAGCAGCCAAGGTGGAGTTCCTGGAACAGATGGTCGAGGCCCACGGCCTGTCCGACATCGGCAAGGCGGTGCGCTGCCTCATCGACTACGCCCGCGAAAACCCCGACCAGCAGGCCCTCATCTTCGAAGAGGTGCGCTGCATCGACTGCTAGGACGGGCGAGGAACCGCCGCCGAGAGACCGCTCATGCCTCTACCACCACCGTGGCCAGGTTGCAGGAATCGCCGGCTGGAAAGCCTGGCTGCCGCTGTTGCGCTTGTGCTGGCGGCCGTGGCCGCCGAGCCCGGCCTGATGGCCCAAACCCCTGCGCCGGTCATCGAAAAGCTGATCCCCACTTCAGGCCCGGTAGGCACCAACGTGAAGATCAAGGGCTCCAATTTCGGCACTTCGGGAAGCGTGACCTTCAACGGAACGGCCGGATCGCCGACCAGTTGGGAAAGCGACAAGATCCAGGCAAAGGTCCCGCAGGGGGCGACCACGGGTCCGGTGGTGGTGACGGTCGGCACTCAGTCGAGCGCAGGGGTCACCTTCACCGTGACCAGCGCCCCGACCAAGCCCACCATCTCCAAGCTGGAGCCCGATTCGGGTCCGGCGGGCACCGAGGTCAAGATCAAGGGCCTGAATTTCGGCGAGACCCGGGGCTCGGTCACCTTCAACGGGGTGAGCGCCTCCAGTATTGAGGGTTGGAACGACAAGAAGGTCCGAGCAGTCGTCCCGTCGACAGCGACGACCGGTTCGGTGGTGGTCACCACCTCCGGTGGGGATTCGAGCAACGGGGTCACCTTCACCGTGACCACCGGCGTGCCGGTCATCTCCAAGCTGGAACCTGATGAGGGTGCGGTGGGCGATGAGATCAAGATCAAGGGTTCCAATTTCGGCAAACAGGCGGGCACGGTGACCTTCAACGGCGTGAGCGCCTCGCCCCACCACTGGAACCACGAGATCATTCGCGCTCAAGTCCCGCGGGGGGCCACCTCGGGACCGGTGGTGGTGACGGTCGGCAGTCGGTCGAGCAATGGCGTCGCCTTCACGGTGACCGGTTCCGACAGTGACCGCGACGAGGACGAGTCGGAGCCCGATCCGGACGATCGGGACACGGACGATTCCGATTCTGACGACCCCGATTCGGAAGATCCCGGTCTCGGAAATCCTGCGGACTTTTCCTCCTCGGACCTGGCCGACAGCAGCTTCATCCTGCACGGAACCCGCCTGGACGGTTCTCCGGAACGGGTCGCGCTGCTCTTCGGCGATGCGAACCGATTCGAGTCAGCCGCATCCCGAACCGGCAGCTACGGCTATCGACGCGGGGGCTCCTCGACCGGAACGTTGACGCTGGAATACGACGACGGCGGCTCCTGCGAGGTCGAGTTGTCGTTCGATTCGGTCAACTCCGGCGCCTCCAGCTTTAGCTGCAGCGAGGGGGGCGGGGGCAGCGGCATGTTCCGGCTGACGGCCGGCACCACCTTCGTGCCCGTGCTCCTCAAGGCCAGCGGACGCAACAACTCCTTTTTCACCTCTGAGATGACGCTGACCAACCGGGGGCCAGGAAGGGTAACGCTCTATTACACCTACACCGCCCACCGCGGAGGGGGAAGCGGCACCGCCTCGGAGGCGCTTCCGGCGGGACATCAGCAGGTGGTGCCGGATGCGCTGGAGCATCTCGGGAGCCTGGGAATTCCTGTTCCCGCCGAGGGGGACCGCATCGGGACCCTGCGGGTGGAGGGACCGGTGTCCTCACGGGTGGGTGTCCTCGTCCGGACCACCACAAATGTCCCCGACGGGCGCGCCGGGCTGGCCTACCCCGGAATCGGAGCGGCGGCGGGATTTCACCAGGCTGTCTATCTTTGCGGACTGCGCCAGAACGAGCAGGACCGCTCCAACGTGGCCTTCCAGAACATGGGCGCCCCGGAGGAGGGATCCATTACGCTGAGGACAACCGTGTTCTCGGGCGATCCCGATGGGCCGGCTCCCCGGGTCCTGGAAGAGAAAGAGCTGCCACCCGGAGGCTTCCACCAGTTTTCGAGCGTGTTGGGCAGCGTCGCCAACGGCTACGTCAGGGTGGAGCGGGTGGAGGGAAGCGCGCCCTTCTACGCCTACGGCGTCATCAACGACCAGGTCAACTCCGACGGGTCCTTCGTCTTCCCGATCGAGGAAGGCTTTCCGGGGGAGGCCGCCGGACAGACCCTACCGGTTATGGTGGAGACCTCGAACTATTCCAGCGAGTTGATGCTGACCAACGTCTCTGCTACGCCCAAGGCGTTGGCTCTCAGATTCGTGGCCGACGGAATCCCGACTCCAGACCACTCGGTCACCACCCAGGCGCGGCTGGCTGCCGGACAGCAACTGGTGATTCCCGAGGCAATCCAGTTGGTTCGCAGTCAGGATCGGGCCGGCATGGGTTCGACCAGCGGTGACCTGACAGGCCCTCTGTTCGTGACCGAGGCCGATGGGGACCTGGAGGGAATCGCGGTCGCGGCCCGGACCGTCACCCCGGCCCTGGTCGCCGGAGGCCGGTACGGCGTCTCCTACAGCGCCGTGCCCTACGGCTCGGCCTTCAGCCGGGAGGCCTGGGTGGAGGGCCTGCAGCAGAACCGGGAGAGCCGCAGCAACCTGGCCCTGGTCAACACCGGAGAAGTCGACGACAGCGAGAGTGTCTTCAACATCGAAATCTACGACGGAGATACAGGCCTGCTGGTCACAACCATCACCGGCAGGACAGTCCCGGCCCGGGAATGGCGCCAGATCGACAGCATTCTGCGCAACTATACCCAGGGAACCACCCAGGGGTACGTCCGGATCCAAAAGACCTCGGGCAACAACCCCTTCCTGGCCTACGGGGTGATCAACGACGGCGGCAGCCCCGGTGAGCGCAGCGGCGACGGCGCCTATATACCGGCGAGGAAGTAGGGTGGCGTTTCGGGCCAATGGCAGGAAGGGAAAGAAGTGTCCACCAAGGGCGCCAGGAAAGACGCCGAGAGAAAAGAGTTATCCACGAAGTCACACGAAGGACCACGAAGTCACACGAAGGGGTT
>VXMN01000165.1 GCA_009841055.1 Acidobacteriota bacterium | reverse complement strand
GGACTTGGGTGACTTGTAGCCGTACTTCCAGGGCACGATGATGCGCACGGGCGATCCGTGCTGTTTGAGCAGGGGCTTGCCGTAGACTCCGGTCACCGCCAGGGTCAGGTCGTTCATGGCCTCGTCCAGGCGCAGGGCCTCGTAATAGGGCCAGGGGTAGTGCTTCTGTCCGAGTCCCGGCATCTGGTCGGGCCTGTTGGCGGTGATGAAGCGGACGTGTCGGGCCTTGCCGGTGGGCTGGACGGCCTCGAGCAGCTTGCTCAGGGGGAATCCCGTCCAGGGGATGTTCATGGCCCAGGTCTCGACGCACCGGAAGCGGTAGACCCGCTCCTCCTGCTCGAATCCGAACAGGTCGTCCAGATCGAAGGTTCGGGGCTTGTGACACTCACCGCTCACCTCCACCTTCCAGGGCTCCACTTCAAACCTGCCGGTGTATTGCCAGACCGGCCCCCCACGATTGGGGAGAAATTCGTAGAAATTGTTATGGGTCGCCGCCACCAGGCGGTCGGTCAGTTCGAGGTCTTTGGGATCGAAACCGGCGTTGCGCTTGGCCGGGAAAACCTCCGGCCGCTCGAAGGGAAGGGCCAGGGGGCCGCCTTCCGGAGGCGGAGGCGGTTGGGCACAGCCCAGGGAGGGAAAGAGGCAACTGCCCGCACCCGCCAGCAGGGCTGTCTGCACAAACGTACGGCGGTTCAGGAATACCGACTCCTCGGTAGGCTCCAAGCGCGGAAGCTGAAGGTTGTTGCTCACCGTTTTACCTCCACAGGTTCCCGGTTGGGTGGCCGGGGACGTTCGACTGGCGGCTGTGACCATTCCTTCGGCCAGGAAGGAATCAGGAGGAAGCCGCCTTCCCGATCGAATCTTAGCACGGGAGATGGATGCGGGCGGTGGAATTGAGGTTGGCCGGCGGGTGATAGCATGGAGACCCTCCGGACCTGCACGGCTCCAACGAACGACAGCCGGGGAGGCCGTCCGCAGACCGACAAGCAGGAAGAAAGATGCCCGTGAAGGGGCAGCGAAGGACCACGAAGAAGATGACGCCGACCCACCGACCCGCAGCCACCGCGCCTGCCGAGACCCTTCCCCCTCCCTCGGACTTCCTGGGTCGCCTTCGCCAGGTCGGACCTTCCCTCATCTTGACCGCCGGGATCGTCGGCTCGGGAGAGCTGATCGTCACCACCACGCTGGGAGCCAGGCTGGGATTTGCGGCGTTGTGGCTGATCCTGTTGAGCTGCGCCTCCAAGGTGGTCCTGCAGGTGGAGATCGGGCGCTACGCCATCTCCTCGGGAGACTCCTCGCTCAGGTCGGTGGACCGGATTCCGGGCCCGCGCTGGCGAGCTTCCTGGGTGGTCTGGGGCTGGCTCTTGAGCACCTTGATCTCCGCCAGCCTGGTGGGAGGGATCGTCGGCGGGGTGGCTCAATGCCTTCACCTGATCCTTCCGCACCTAAGTGTCACTGCCTGGGGAGTCATCGCCTGCCTGGTGACGCTGGGGATCCTGCTCAGCGGCGGCTACAGCGTGGTCGAGCGCGGGGCCATGCTGATGGTGGTGGCTTTCAGCCTGACCACGGTGGTGGCGGCCGGGGCCCTGCAGTGGTCCGGCCACGCCCTGTCTCCGGAAAACGTCTGGGAGGGGCTGACGTTTCAACTGCCCGCTCAGGGGGGCCTGGCCCTGGCCTTTGCCCTGTTCGGCTTGACCGGAGTCGGCACCTCCGATCTGTTCGCCTATCCCAACTGGTGCCTGGAGAAGGGATACGCCCGCCATATCGGGCCCCGCAGCGGCCGGCCGGACTGGAACCAGCGGGCGCGCGGCTGGATCCGGGTGATGCAACTGGATGCCTTGCTGGCCATGGGCATCTATACCACCATCACGGTTGCCTTCTACCTGCTGGGCGCCGCCGTCCTTCACGGCCAGGGTCTGGTGCCCGAGGGCGGCCAGATGATCGCCACCCTTTCCAGGACATTCACCGGAATTTTCGGCCCCTGGGGCTACTTCGTTTTTCTTACCGGGGCCCTGGTCACTCTCTACTCCACCTTGTTCGCCTCGGTGGCGGCCAACGCCATCATGGGACTGGATTGCCTGACCGTTTTCGGTTTCCTTGCGCGTAACCGCCCGCTGCAGCGGGTCCGCTGGCGAAGAGGCCTGCAGGTTTTCTGGGCGGCGGTATACGCCACCATCTTTCTGGCCTTTCCGGAGCAGCCGGTTCAGCTCATCGTCGTGGGAGGCGTGGTGCAGACCGGCATGTTGCCCGTGATTGCCTGCTCCATCCTCTACTTGCGCTACCGCCGGCTGGATCGCGGGATCGGTCCCTCCCCATGGGTCGACTGGCTGCTGTGGCTGTCGGCTGGACTCACGCTCTGCGTGGCCGCTTATACGCTGCTGGGGCACCTGGATGGATGAGAAGGGGTGGAAAGTGGTGAATCGGCCGGAACTCAGGAACCGCTTGACGGGGTTGGTGTCTGTCCCAAGGCTTCCCGTCCGGCCGGCGTCAGCAGGACGGCCCGGCCCAGCACCCGACCGGCCCGGAGATCCGCCATGGCGCGGTTGATCTCCTCCAGCGGGTAGGGGTGGGTGACCAGGGGCTTCAGCTTGTTCTCCGCCAGGAGCCGGACCGCACCCACCAAGTCCTGCAGGCGCCCGCAACGGGTGCCGACGATCTCCAGCTCATTCTGCGCCAGCCGTTTTCCGTTCAGTCCGTAGGTCTCGGGCGTGTACCCGACCACGGTGAGGCGTCCCCCGGGGCGAAGCACGTCCACACCCGTCGCCAGGGTCTGCTCCACCCCGACGCAGTCAATCACGCCGTCGGCCCCCTCGCCCCGGGTAAATTCCCGGACGGCCTCCCGGACGTCCCTGCGGGTGGAGTCGATGGCGATGTCGGCTCCCATCCGGACGGCGAAATCGGTCTTTTCCGCGACCCGGTCCACGGCCAGAACGCTGGCGCCGGCCAGCTTGGAGATCTGAATGGCCGAGAGGCCCACGCCCCCGGCGCCGAAGATGACCATGCGGTCGTTCAGCCCCACGCCGGCCCGGTCGACGGCGTGGAGGGCTGTGATGCGGGCATCGGCCAGCACGGCCGCTTCCGGCCAGGGGATGTTATCGGGCAGCGGGACCAGTTGCCGGGCCGGAATAGCCAGGAATTCGGCGTGGCCGCCCCGGTCCTTGGCCCCCAGGACCCCCGTCATATGGGGACAGAGTTGTTCGCGGTGGGTCCGGCACAGGCGGCAACGGCCGCAGGTGGAGAAGTTGTAGACCACCACCCGGTCGCCCGGCTTCACCCGGGTGACCCGCTCTCCCACCTCGGAGACCACGCCGGCCACCTCGTGGCCCAGGATGGCGGGGAGTTCGGGGCTGTAGCCGAAACCGTCCACGATTTTCAGGTCGGTGCCGTCGGTGCCGCAGGCCATCACCTGGATCAAGGCTTCCTCGTCCCCGAACCCGGGCCGGTGCCGCTCCTCGATTTCGAGTGGTTGACCCAGTTGTTTGAGAACGGCGGCTAGCATCGCTCCGGTCCTTGAATCGGCTCATCATCAACGCTCAGCATTGTTCCCTTTTTTGAACGGGAAGAAGTCGAGAACGAACCTGTCCTTCGGCTACGCTCAGGATAGCCCCTGCTTCTAAGAGACTTTCGTATTTGGAGATGGTGTCCTTCAAGTAAAGATTTACGCGATCGGGTTGCATGTTGCGG
>VXMN01000247.1 GCA_009841055.1 Acidobacteriota bacterium | reverse complement strand
GGCGGGGACCGCTCACCACGACAATGGGTGCGATCTCGGCCTCCAGGAGACGGCGAACCCGTGCCACCAGGTGGCGACGCGTCTGGGGTTGAGGGGGCATGGGCTCGCCCTCCCACCAAGGATTGTGGCGTCTCAGGGTGAGAGCCATTTGTGGTGACAGCCCGGCATCGGAAAAGAGCAAGCCTTGTGTGCCCGCCATTCTCGTCTCCCTCTACTTCTTTGTGGTCTCTACTCTTCAGGCCAAACGCATCTGCCGAAGTCTAACATCGTCCCGTTAGGGCACCAAGCTGCAGGTCGCCCATTGGGATTGAGGCGTACTCAACCCCGAAGGCTCCAGTAAGAGCGCCTTTCCGCTCCCTGCCAACGGCGACTGAAACCGTAATTCGGAATTTTGCGAACAGTTCCGACAGCCAAGAGCAGGAGGTCGGTGTCGGTGGATTGAGAGGGTGTCGCTCGGGATGCGGGATTGGAGCCTTCAGGCTTGGTCTTGGCCGAATTCCCGTTGGCGGGCAGGCCGGTCCAGCAGGTGCCAGAGGAACCCGAGCAGGGAAAGGGTGCCGATGGTGATGGGGATAACCCATATTCCCTGCTCCAGGGTCCCGCTGTGGTCTCCCACAAAGCCGATATAGTAAGGTCCCATGGCCGCCCCCAGGTGCCCCAGAGCCTGGGTGATTCCGAAAGCCCTGGCGGCCTGGCGGCGAAATCGCAGCGCGGTGAAGGACTGCAGGGCAATGGCGTCGCCGCTCATTCCCATCCCCGCCACGAAGGTCATCGCCAATGCGAGCTCGTAGCTCCCGCTGAGAATGGTCAAGACATAGAAGGTGGCCCCCACGCCGGCGCTGCAACCCAGCAGGATGCGCTCGGGGATGCGCCCGCCCAACCAGGTCCAGATCACCCGTCCTGCGATGAAGCCGGTGATGTTGACGGCAATCATCGATCCCACCTGGGTCTCGGAGAGAAGCAGGCGCTTGGCGAAAAGCCGGCCCAGCCAGACCACCGCGCCCATCTGTCCGATCCCGTGCAGGGTGAACGCCAGGCCGATGAGCCACAGCGAGGGAGATAGAACCAGGCGCCGGCCGGCCGATGGGTCGCCTTCGCTTGCCGCCGAGGGAGTCCACTCCGGTATCGAGGGCACCGTCAGGCGGGTCAGCAGATAGAAGCACATCAGGCCGGCATAGGGAATCCACCAGGGCCAGCCTCGTTCCAACCAGGCGTGGTCCACGTAGGCCCCCAGTCCCAGCGGAGCCAGAGTGCCGCCAATGGCCATGGTCAGGGCCAGCGCCGCGAAGACCCGCTGGCGGGATTCCTGAAATTGGTGGGCTGTGATGGTGGCATAGACTACGGTGAGCCAGACCTGCCCCGCCCCCATGAGGACGGCGCCGGCTTGCGCCATCAGCCAGTTCTGGGCGCCCCCCAACAAAAGAAAGCCCAGCGCGCCGACGGCGAGGCCCCGTTTCACCGACACGGACGGGCCCCTGCTATGGGTGACCTGCCCGGCCAGGATGTTTCCGGCAAGGGCGCCGAGGAAAAAGAGCGCCTCGGCCCTGCCCTGCATTTCATAGCCGGCCTGGAACAGCTTCTCGAAAACCTTGAAGGTGACCGGCAGCAGGTTGATGGTCATTCCCACCAGCAAGCTCAGACCGATCGAGAACCAGAAGAGCCGGTTCCCGGTCGGAAGCGGAGGTCTGCCGGGAGGCGAAGCGGGAGGGGAGATGTCGGGAGATCGCTGTTCCATTGCACGCGTTCCGGCCGCCAGGTCCAGCGGAGCCTAGCAGAGGCCGGTCGAGATCGTCACCCGCTACTACCTGCGCGGGAAGTGACCCCTGCCGTGTCCGGTTCTCCGGCGGTGTCTCGTCGGGAATTTGCCGTGCGGGTCAGCCGGGGTCCAATTCAGCGCAAACGCAGTCCATGAACTGGCGGGCGGTGCGCCCCGAGCGCGCATTGTAGCGCTGGGCCCATTGCAGCGCACGCCGTTCCAGGTCCCCGGGCTTCAAGGTGAGGCCCCGCCTCCCGGCCATGGCGTGAACGATGGCCAGGTACTGCTTCTGATCGGGAGCCACAAAGGACAGCTGGATGCCGAAGCGGTCGGCCAGCGAGACTTTTTCCTGCAGAGTGTCCTGGCGCCTGATCTCGTCACCCTGCAAGTCGTTGCGGTCCGAGAAGAACTCCCGAATCAAGTGGCGGCGATTGGAGGTGGCGTAGACCACCACGTTGCCGGGGCGCGATTCCAGGCTCCCTTCCAGCACGGCCTTCAAGGTCTTGTATTGAGTCTCCCCTTCCTCGAATGACAGGTCGTCCACGAAAACGATGAAGTGCTGCGGCCTTTCCCGGAGCAGGCTCATCACCCGGGGAAGGTCGTTCAGATCGTCGCGGGAGACTTCCACCATTCGCAGGGAGGAGCCGTCAAAGCGGTTCAGTAGCGCCTTGATGGCGGACGATTTCCCGGTCCCACGGTCGCCATGGACGAAGACGTTGTTGGCCGGGTGCCCCGCCAGGAAGTATCCGGTGTTCCGGACCAGCCACTGCTTCTGGTCCTCGTACCCCACCAGGTCTTCCAGGGTGATGGGGTCGGGTGACCCAATGCCCAGCAACTCCCCGCCCTGAGGTCGAGGGTTCCAGTGAAAAGCCCGGAACTCGCCGAATATTCCGGCGCCGTTCCGGGAGTAGAAGGCGGCCAACTCCGGCACCAGGGAAGCCCAGTCAGGCGCCCGGCTCAGCCTCCGTTTCATCTCCAGGCGTTGGTCTGAGAGCGGCTCGCAGGGGGAGGGCTCCGCCCGCAGCCGGTCCCAGCCCGGCCAGGCTCCATCCCAGCCGGTCATCCGGAAGGCGGCTGCCACCTGCTCGCTTCGCAAGGAATAGAGCTCTCTCAGCCGGGCCAGGTCCGCTTCCACCTGAAGGACCAGAGAAGGACCCAACCGGTTCGGGCCGTGAACCTCGGCCCCTCGGGAAAAGGGATTCTCGTCGCACAGCACCAGGTTCAGCAGGTGGTCCTGCCAGGGAGTGCCTACGGCCGGCTCTCGCCCGGGAACGGCTTGCGAAGCCAGTCCGGAAAAAAAGGAGGCGTAGCTGGAGGCAACCCGCCTGGAAACCTTGGTGGTGTGGAGTCGGCTGCCGGCGATTCCTCCCAGGAAATCGAGCAGAGCCGCCACCAGCGGGTCTCTCAGGACGGCCCGGAAGATGACCAGTCGATGGACCTGTCGAACCAGCGAGCGCAGGGATTCGACGGCATCGTCCACCTCGGAATCCAAAACCGGTTCGGCTCGCTTTCTCATCGAATCCTCCCTCCGGATGTCGAGAAAACTTAAACGTTTGGACCCGGATTGTCAATTGGAGGGCCGGGCCCCGGCGTCTTGACATGCCAGGGGGTTTTGTCAATCATGGAGTGGCGTTGGCAGGAGGCACACCCCCCGGGCAGAGGCGCGGGCCAAGGGCGTCGGACACTTTCCCCTGAGCGGCGGTCCATGATCCATCTGAAGTCGTCCAATGAAATCGCGATCCTGAGGGAATGCAACCGGATCGTAGTCGACATCCTCAACACCCTCAAGCGTCACTGCCACCCCGGCATCACCACCCTGGAGCTGGACAAGATAGCGGAGGAGCTGACCCTCAAGCACAAGGCAAGGGCCGCCTTCAAGGGCTACAACGGGTTCCCCGCCACACTCTGCACCTCGGTCAATCACCAGGTGGTGCACGGGATTCCTTCCCGGCAAGCCCTGAAGGAA
>VXMN01000272.1 GCA_009841055.1 Acidobacteriota bacterium | reverse complement strand
CCCCCCCCCCCTGCCGCGCTGCCCCCCCGCGGCGCCGCGCCCCCCTCCCCCCCGCGGGGCGGGGGATGCATCAGGGGTGATGCGCGAAAGCGACCTCAAGGGAATGGTCAGGGAAGCGCCGGTCTGGAAGGCTTCGGAGTCCCTTGGGGAGGGGGAGGAGCCGCGTCGAGAATCCGTCCCCACTCAATCCAGACTTACTTGAGCAGGAACTTCTGAACCCGCCAGCCGACCCCTTCGGCTACGTAGAGCTCGCCCGCTGTGCCCAGAGCAAGGTGGTGGGACACGGACAGCTGCCCCGGCCCCTTTCTCGGCTGCCCGAGAGCACCCAGCACAGGTCCCTCCAACACAAGCTTCAGCACTCTGTTTCGTAAGCACACTCATGACGACCCAACTCACGGCGGACCCGCGGCGGCGGACCCTGCTGATCTTCATCTTCGTGATGGCCTTCCAGCAAGGGGTGACCATCAACCTGCTGCCGGTACTCTTCACAAGCTTTGCCGAGGCTTTCCAGCTGGACTATCAACAAAGAGGGCAGATCCAGTCCTTCTTTTTCGTGGGAGCCATGGTGGCTCTCTTCGCCTCCGGTTTCGTAACCGAGCGCATTGCCGCGCGCCGCTCGGCGCTGCTGGCCCTGGGGCTCTCCGGCCTGGGGTCGATTCTGGTGGCCATGGCGCCCGACTTCCTCCTGCTGCGCCTGGGAGCCGCGGTGATGGGAATGGGGACCCTTTGGGCACTCTCGGTCACCAGCGCCACCATCGCCACTCACTTCGCTCCCCAGAGCCAGCGGCTGTTCATGTGGACCATGGCGGTTTTTGCCGCCTCCGGGACGGGCGCACCCTATGGCCTGGGGCACCTGGCGTCCTTCCTGGAGGTGTGGCGACCCATCCTGTTCGGGGTCGGCCTCTACCTGTGGGTGTCGGGAGTGGCCGTCGCCCTGCTGTTCTGGGGGAGCCTGGGGGATACCGGTCGTCGCGTCCGGCCGCCCGGATCGGCTCCGGGGCCCCGGCCTGCCGGGCACTCAGCCGCAAACGCAACGCCATGGGAAACATCCGCGGGGTGGCTCACCGGGCTTTTCCGCCGCTACCGCGGCTCGCTCCTGGGCCAGGGAGCTTTGCTTCTCATCGGCTTTCTGGTGGTTCTGGACAACCTTACCGCCGGCAACATCGTGGCTTGGACGCCCAACCTCTGTGAAATGCGCTTCGGCCGAGACACTGCCCTGGCCGGTGAGATCATGGGCGCCAACGCGGGCGGCTACCTGGTGGGTCGCATCATCCTGGGTCTGTTCCTGACAGGACGCTATTCGGACCGGGTCCTGCTGGGATTGTGCTATGTCGGGGGCATGCTGGCCTACAGCCTGCTGCTTTGGATTCCCGATCCTCGAATGGCCATTGCCATGATGGTGATGCAGGGGGTGTTCCTATCCGCCCAGGCCCCCACCGTCTATTCCCTGGCCTCCACCAAGTTTCCGGATCGGGCCGGAACGGCCGTCCCTCTGGTCGATGCGATCGGCAGCATCGGAGCCATCCCCGCGCCCCCGCTGATGGGTTGGCTGGCGCAGCGAATGGGCGGCCTGGAGCGCGCCGCCTGGCTCATTCCCCTGACGGGATGCCTGCTGATAGCCATCAGCCTGGGCTGGGAAGCAAAGGACCGGTCAAAGAAGAAGCAGCAGCGGTAGACGGAGCGCCCTTGAGAAGCACGGCTGTGACAAGCTTCCAAGATTGTGGTACAATTGCAAGTACTACTTTCAATTGGATGCGTTTTTTCCGTAGACTGTCTTGATCGAACGCGAGATCACACCCGTTCTGCTGAATCTGTTCCAGCAGTACCCCTTTGTAACCCTGACCGGCCCCCGTCAGTCCGGCAAAACCACGCTTTGTCGCGCTGCCTTTCCTCAGCTCAAATATGTCAATTTGGAAGCACCCAACGAACGGGAATTTGCCGAATCCGACCCCCGGGGCTTTCTCTCCCGCCTTGCCGGGGGCGCAGTCCTGGATGAGGTGCAACGCGTACCGGGGCTCATTTCCTATTTGCAGGTTCTGGCCGACCAACACGGTGGCAACAGTCTCTTTGTTTTAACGGGTAGCGAACAATTCAAACTCTCCCATGCCATCAGCCAGTCCCTGGCCGGACGTACGGCATTGCTCCGCCTGCTTCCCTTCACTCTGGCTGAGCTGCGACAAGCGGGGGCGAGCCACCGAGTGGACGATCTCCTGTACTCCGGTTGCTATCCCAGGATTCACGATCAAGAGCTCGAACCCCGGCAAGCTCTTGGCGACTATTTCGAAACCTATGTCGAGCGCGATGTGCGCCGCATCGGCGAGATCCGCAATCTTTCCAGCTTCCGTCGATTCGTCCGTCTGTGCGCCGGACGGGTCGGTCAGCTTGTCAACGCCTCCGCACTGGGCGCGGATGCCGGAGTTTCTCACACCACTGCGCGCCATTGGCTGACCGTCCTGGAAGCCAGCTACATGGTGTTCCAGCTTCCGCCGTTTTTTGCCAACATACGAAAGCGCCTGGTCAAGGCACCCAAGCTCTATTTCTACGACGTAGGACTGGCGAGCCACCTCATCGGCATCGAGCATGCCGATCAGTTGAGCACCCATCCGCTACGGGGGCCGCTGTTCGAGAATGCGGTTGTGGTGGAAGCTCTCAAGCATCGTTTCAATCGGGGTCTCCGTTCCAATCTCTCATTCTTCCGCAGCACCCAGGGCATGGAGTGTGACCTCCTGGTCGAAACCGGCAACGGCCTCGGCGCCATCGAAATCAAAGCAGGAGCCACCATTGCCTCAGACACCTTCCACTCTCTCAACCGGGTCGCCGAGCTCGTTCCAGGCATTACGGCCCGGGCCGTGGTCTATGGCGGAACCGACCGGCAGTCCCGCAGTAGCGGCGAGGCAGTACCTCTGGCCGATTTGAGTGAGCTGCTCGATCACCTGGAACCGGGAGAGAAAACCTGACGGGCTGGATGGAATGCAGCCGGGTGACGCCTGCAGCCACACACGGACGCCCTGCTGCGGCGAATCAGTTGCGTCGCCCTGGAACGCACTGCTCCTTCCAAAAAACGTTGACTCCCCCGCAGGCGAGCAGCCCTCCGTTGAGAGATTCGGGCCATCAGCGGGTTCAGCGGAAATGAAGGTCGGGAACCGGCCTCAGGGAGAGGCTTTGGAAGCAGGCGGCGTTTCTGGAGGTTTGGCGCGCGGTACCGCGGCCGGCTTGGTCTCGACGGCTGGAGTCTTGGGCGCCGCCGGCTTGGAGGCCTGGACCTTGGGCGCGGCTTTCACCATCTCGACACTGCCCTTGAGTCGGGCGCCATCGGCAATCGAGATCCGGTTGGAACGGATGCTGCCCACCACCGAACCGGCCGGGGTGATCTCTACCCTGTCCTGGGCAACCACGTCTCCAACCACGGATCCGGCGACGATGACGTTGGCGGCTTGAATATCGGCCTGAATCCGAGCCTTGGAGCCAACTCGAAGCACCTGGTTGCGAAGGTCGATCTTTCCTTCCACCCGCGAGTCTATGGTTACGTCCTGGCTTCCCGACAACTCGCCGCGGATGACGAAAGTGTCCCCCAGGTAGTTCTCTTTCCTGGGTCGGGCGGGAGCCGGCGCCGGCGGGGGGGGCAGTGTGTAATAAAAAACAACGACCCCACCCGACAAGAACCAAAATGGCATAGCCACGGGGAGAGTGAGAAAAAAAAAAAGGGGGGGGGGGGGCGGGGGGGG
>VXMN01000197.1 GCA_009841055.1 Acidobacteriota bacterium | reverse complement strand
ACGACCCCACGAGGCTGTTCACCAACGCCGGCATGAACCAGTTCAAGGACGTTTTCCTGGGGCGGGAGACTCGGGACTACCTCCGGGCCACCACCTCCCAGAAATGCGTCCGGGCAGGCGGAAAGCACAACGACTTCGAGAACGTGGGAAAGACCGCCAGGCACCACACCTTCTTCGAAATGCTGGGGAACTTCTCCTTCGGCGACTACTTCAAATCGGAAGCCATTCCGCTGGCGTGGGAACTGGTGACCGGAGTGTACGGGCTCAATCCGGAACAACTCTGGATCACGGTCTTTCAGGACGATGATGAGGCGGACCGGATCTGGAATCGGGAGGTCGGGGTTCCCTCCGACCGCATCTTTCGCCTGGGCGAGAAGGACAACTTCTGGGCCATGGGGGACACCGGTCCCTGCGGCCCCTGTTCCGAGATTCACTTCGACCAGGGTCCGGACGGCAGCGAGGCTGGATATTCGCAATGCTCGCAATGCAGCTTTCCCTGCGAATGCGGCCGCTTCGTCGAAATCTGGAACCTGGTGTTCATGGAGTTCGACCGGCAGAACTCGGGACAACTGGTTCCCTTGCCCAAGCCCTCGGTGGACACCGGCATGGGCCTGGAGCGCATGACGGCGGTGCTCCAGGGAAAGCACAGCAACTACGATACTGACCTGCTGAAGCCGCTGACGCGATACGCCGCCGAGATATCCGGAAGGGACTACGGCAGCGACAGGGCCGCCGACGTTTCCATGCGGGTGATCGCCGACCATGCCAGGGCCACGGCTTTCCTCGTCAGCGATGGGGTGGCGCCCGCCAATGACGGGCGCGGCTACGTCCTGAGAAAGATCATGCGTCGCGCCATCCGGCACGGAAGACTCATCGGAATCCAGGACGAGTTTCTGCACCGGATGGCCGACCGGGTAGCGGATCTCATGCAGGACGCCTATCCGGAGCTGGCCTCTACCCGGGAGTACGTGTCCAGGGTGGTGCGCCACGAGGAGCAGCGTTTCTCTTCCACCCTGCGAATTGCATTGGACCAGCTCGGCGAGGTGCTGGCCCGACTGAAACCGACCGGGAGCCGCCAGGCCCGTTTGCCGGGGGAGGTCATGTTCAAGTTCTATGACACCTACGGCCTGCCCCTGGACCTGATGCAGGAGATCGCGGACGAGAACGGACTGATCCTGGACGAAGAGGGTTTCAACCGGAGGCTGACGGCTCAGCGCGAGAGAGGGCGTGCCAGTTGGAAGGAAACGGCCACCGCCGCCGGGTCGGCACCCCCGCCTGCCTCGGAGAAGACCCGCTTCCTGGGCTACACCCAACTTGACACCGACCAGGCGACCATTCAGGGGATCCGGATCCAAGGCAAGGATACCGGCTTGCTGCCGGCCGGAAAGGTTGGAGAAGTCTTCCTGGATCGAACTCCCTTCTACGCCGAAACGGGAGGCCAGGTTGGAGACGCCGGGATCTTGCAGGGAGGCGAGGCCGAAGCCGTTGTGCAGGACACCTATCCCGCCCCTCCCGGCTACTCGGCTCACCGGGTCAGGTGCGCCCGGGGAACCCTGCAGGTGGGCGACAGGGTCGAGGCCCGGGTGGACGGGACGCGCCGGGATTCCATCAGGAAAAACCACACCGCCACCCACTTGCTCCATGCCGCCCTCCGCCAAATGGTCGGGTTTCACGTCAAACAGTCCGGCTCGCTGGTGGCTCCCGATCGCTTGCGCTTCGATTTCACCCACTATGCGGCCCTTTCGACGGAGGACCTTGTCGAGATCGAGGACCTGGTGAACCGCAAGGTGATGGACAACCTGCCCGTCACCACCCTGGTCCAGGACTTGAACCAGGCGGTTGCGGAAGGAGCCATGGCTCTTTTCGGAGAGAAGTACGGAGAACAGGTGAGAGTGGTGTCGGTGAACGGGTTCAGCAAGGAGCTTTGTGGCGGCACCCACGTCTCGCGCACCGGCGATATAGGATTGTTCAAAATCGTCAGCGAGAGCGGAATCGCGGCAGGAGTCCGCCGCATTGAAGCCATTACGGGCACCGGAGCGCTGCGGCGCTTTCGCGAGGACGAAGAACTGCTCAGCCAGTTGGAGGGACTTTCCAAGGGAACCCGGCCCGAGCTGGTGGGGTCGGTCCGCAGGTACCAGGCCTCCATCAGGTCACTGGAGAAGGAACTCCAGGAAATGCGCTACCGGCTGGCCCAGGACCGCGTCGGGCAACTGCTGCATTCCGCCAGGAGAGTGAATGACGTTAAGGTCTTGACATCGGTGGTGGATCGGCTGGACAATGCCTCGCTCCGCAATCTGGCCGACGAGCTGAAGTCGCGGATCGGCCGAGGAGTAGTGGTGCTGGCCACTTCGGATTCCGGCAAAGTCTCCATGGTCGCAGCCATTACTTCCGATCTGACTTCCCGTCTCCACGCCGGCAGAATGGTCAGGGAAATCGCCTCGGTGGTCGGCGGCGGCGGCGGCGGCAGACCGGATCTGGCCGAAGCCGGAGGCAAGGACCCGAGCAAGTTACCCCAGGCGCTGGAGGCCGTTGCCGGCTACGTAGAGAAGCATGTCGAAGGGGCGGGTTGAACCGGAAGACCCTGCCCGTCATGGGTCGCGGGAGAAACCATTAAACTATTTCCGGTTCCGAACCATCTTCATTTCCTGAGAGAGATACCGTTGTCCCCTCATCCAGCTCCCGTTCCCATGGTTGCCCCCGCGAAAATCAACCCTTCCGGTTGGAACCTGAACCGATACATGGTTTCGGCCGGATGCCTGTTCACCCTGGTCGTGTGCCCCACCTCGATCGGCGGGGAGATCGACAGCTTCACCGGAGCCGACGGAAGCCGCATATTTTCCAATACTCGAATCATCGCCATATTCCCTCCCGACTCTACCACGCTGCCGGAACCGGGCACGCGACTGAGGATTCGCAAAAAGGGTCGTCCCCCTGCGGGAATCGCAAGACTCATCGATCACATCGCCCGAAAGCACGGAATGGATCCGGAATTGGTAAAGGCGGTAGCCAGGGTGGAGTCCAACTACAATCCAACGGCAATTTCCCCCAAGGGAGCCCTGGGAGTCATGCAGTTGCTGCCGAAGACGGCCGAGCGGTTCGGCGTGGCCGACGCATACGATCCCGCCCAAAACATCGAGGGAGGCATACGCTACCTCAAGTTCCTGCAGGATCAGTTTCCCGGCAATCTTTCCCTGGTGCTGGCGGCTTACAACGCGGGGGAAAACGCCGTCCGCAAGCACGGCGGCGTTCCTCCCTACCGCGAGACTCGGGACTACGTCCACAAGATCAGACAGCTCTACGGCCGGGATCTGCCGGACCCTTCCGCGGGCGGGGTGAAACCGGATATCGTCAGCTACCGGGATTCCGCCGGCCGACTGGTCTATTCCAACCTGGAATCAGCCTACCGCTAGGCTGAAACATCCCTTTTTCGCCCTGTACCAGCCGCACCGTCATATGGGACGGCGGTGCGGCTCGGTGAAGTGGGAAGTTTGAAGTGGGAAGTTTGAAAAGCTATTTGATCGGCACGCAAAGCGTCTTGCCGGTCTCGGCGCGGTCCTTCCAATAAGCGCAGTCAGGTCATCAGGTGCTTGACTGTTCCCAAACCCCCCGGCCGACCACCCTTCACCCTTCAAACTTCACCCTTCAAACTTCATCCTTCAAACTTCATCCTTCACTCCCCCACCGCTTCAACGGCCACCCGGGTCAGGTAGGGAGTGGCATATCCCCGCCCTGCCTTCAGTGTTGCCCGGTACTGCAGCCAGCCATCTTCCTTCCGGACAGTGAATTCGCCACCGGGTCCCAGCTCCCGCCAGCCCGCTTGCGCCAGCCCGGCCGAGCCGCCGGCCGTTCGAACCCAAAGCTCACCTTTGAATCCAGCGGAGTATCAGCCTGAAAGGAGAGAATCAGCTTGGCCGGACTCGGGGTCAGCTCGATCGGGACCGAAAGGTAGGACTCCTCGGCCTTGCGGCTGGACAGGTTTCCAATGTCGACGTTCTGCATGAAGTGCGGTCCGTGGCCCGGCAGATAGCTGCGATTGCGGGTGTGATAGCCCCGCGGAGACCCCCAGTAGACGAAGCTCTCGTTGCTGTGATTATCTTCCTTGTAGGTCGTCTTGTGGTTGAAGACCAGCAGGTCCTGGTTTCCGTCTTCGTCGAAGTCCGCGGCCAGCAGGCCGGAAGCGCTTTCCGCCGGCAGATCCGTCCGTCTCCCGGAAGAAAATCGGCCGGCGCCATCGTTCCAGAAGAGGTAGACGGGCAAATTGCGGCGATCCCGGGAGGCGTACTGCGAAACGGCAATGTCCAGGTCGCCGTCGCTGTCGAGGTCAGCCACGGCAACGTCGAATGCACCGGCCGTGGCGAACTCGAACCGGTGGGTTTGCGCAAACCCCTCGGGGCCGCCCGGGTAGATGCGGATCCAGGAGTCGTTGCGGTCGAAGGCGTTGTAGGACCGGGTGAGCATCATGTCCAGCCAACCGTCCCCGTCCAGATCGGCAAACTCGCTGTTGGCGACGTACGCCGCCTCCACCCAGGCCGACCGGTCCAGTGAGAAGCCCCGGCCGTCTCCCAGCAAAACCCGGCTCCGGTTGCCCTGCACATCGGCCACCAGCACGTCCAGCCAGCCATCCCGGTTGAAGTCCAGGAGCCGGCAGTTCTGGGTGGCCTTGGCCACTCCCTTGACGAGTTGGGGATCGGTGGAAATTCCCGCTGCCGAACCCCAGGCAATGGCCAGCGTATCGAAGTCGCACGCCAGGGCGTCCAGGAAGCCATCGCGATTGAGGTCGGCCACGGACCAGGACCCCACCTCCTGGGCGGGAATATCCAACCGGTCCCCCAGGGCGGGGCCGGCGGGACCGCCGCGGTAAATGTAGCTGGCCCCCGATACCCCGCTGTAATGGCGGCCGGAATTGGCCACCAGCAGCTCGGCGTGGTCGTCGTCATCCAAATCCGCCATCAGGGTGGCCATCCCCATCACGCAAGGATAGGCCGTCATGGCCGCGGGGCTGTAGCCCCGGTGGGGTCGGCCCCAGTAGACGTAGATCTCCTCGCCCCTTCCCCCCTGGATGCCGCTGCCGGAGTTACCGAAGAGCAGGTCCGGCCGCCCGTCCCGGTCAATGTCACCGGCGGCTACGGCGGTGGCTCCAAAGGTCTGGAGGTCGGTGCGGCTTGCCGGCCCGTAGTCCCAGGGTTCTCCCCAGTAGACATAGGAGGCCACGTCCAGGTCCCCGTGGGTTCCCGTCAACTGGTTGGCAAAGGCGATCTCGGGCCGGCCGTCGCTATTGAGGTCGGCAACCGCCACGTCGGTGGCCTCCAGGGTCGGCAACCACAGGGCCGCTTCGGTCGACCACCCTGACTTCCCCCACAGAACGGCGGAGCGGTCGCCGCTTGCCACCACCAGGTCGGTGCGCCCATCCCGATCCAGATCGGCCGGGACGGCCCGGGCGCCTCCCAGGGCGAGGGTCTTCTTCTCCACCAGCCCTCCCTTCTCCCCGCCAAACAACCTCAGGTGCTTCCCGGACAGGGCCAGCACTACCCTGCCCAGACCCTCGACCTCACCGACACGGACGGACCGCAGGTCGTCGACCGGAACCTTGACCACGGCTTCCAGATCCGGTCCCTGGGGCGAGCCCGGAAAGAACCGCAGCCCTCCCCGGCCTGGCTCCGCGGTAGCGAAGATCAAATCCGGATGGTCGTCTCCGTTCAGGTCACCGAGGGCGCAGGCAATGGCCGATCTCGTCGGCACCAGGCTCCGGTGATGGATCCCGTAGCGGTCGCTCGAACCCCAGTAAATGTAGGATCCCTCGCCGGTTGTCGAAGGCTTTCGGCTGCCGGAATTGGCGAAAACGATGTCGGTGTAGCCGTCCCGATTCAGATCGCCGACCGCCAGGTCCCGGGCTCCGACCGTGGGAAGCTCCACCCGTCTCAGCGTCCGGTAACCGGTAGGACCGCCCCAGTAGATGAGGCTGTCGGTCGCGACGGTGTCTCCGGCTCCCGAGGAGGCAAAGAGGATGTCTGTCCAGCCGTCCCGGTCCAGATCGTGAAACCGGACCGCACCGGGACGTTCGACCGGAAACCGGACCACCCAGTCCCGGCTCTTCTCTTCCTGGAGCCACAGGTCGTAGAGCGCAATGGAACGGTGGACCGGAGAGATGGCTGAACGGAATCCGCGTTCCGTCTGCAGATACCCCAGCGCATCCACCCCCCCCACCATCACGTTATGCGTATTGCTGAATACAAACTCGTAGTAGCCGTCGTTGTTCAGGTCCCAACGGTGAATGAGCTGGATGCGTCCGCCCCGGGAAACGTAGATGTTTTGACCGGCATGCTCGAATTCACCCCTGGAGAAGGCCTCGAATCCCTGGTGGACGACCCTGAAGCGGCCGTTGCCGGCTGCACCTGCGTCGCCCGACTCATCCGATCCCGACGCCGTCCCCCGCGGGGAGAGCGCCAGCAAAACGACCAGGCCCAACACCACCAATGGCTTCATCATGACCGATACCTCACGCTCCAGTTCGATTCCAAACGACGGCTCCCGCATGGATTCCACCTCTCCCGAAATCTTGCACGGGTGTGCTCCGACGCGGGCCGGTGAAGGTACTCCGCCTGCAAGCCCCAAACATATCGCTCGCCGAGAAGGCTTGTCCACACTCAATTGATTGGGCGGGAAATCCCTTCCGTAGTAAATTATGGGTGGAGCCGGCACTGTCCGCTGTGTCACCGGCCTCCGAGGGAGAGTTTCCATGGCCGAAACACTCGACATCCATCCCGCTTCGCCCGAGGAGCGGTTGCAGTGCTATGAGAATGTCTACGAGTTCTGGCCCATGGCGCCCTCGCTGGAAGAGCATCTTCGACTCCGATTGACTTCTCCCAAGCACCAACGGGCCCACTGGTACGCCGGATGCCTCGGCGGAAGGGTGGTGGCTTCCCTGGGCTGCTTCCCCTTGAACTACTACCTCGACGGCAGGGAGGTGGAGGGCTTTTCCATCGGATCGGTTCACACCCGTCCCGAATATCGGCGGCGAGGCTTTGCGGCCGAGGTGATGGATTGGGCCGAGCGCGACCGCGTGAAGCAAGGAGATCGACTCAGTTCACTCTTCTCCGACATCGATCCGGACTACTACGGCAAACAGGGCTACCTGCGCTGCCCTTCCTGGAAGGCTTGGGCGGCAGCCGATCCGGCGTCCCTCGGAACCGGGGAGCTCTCCTGGGACCTGCAGCCATTCCCGGCCTCCCGGGCCCTACCGGAGCTCCAGGAAATCTACCGCGCCTATCACGGATCTTATCCACTGGCCGTGGCGCGCCCGCTCGGCTACTGGAAATACACCTTGCTGAAGCAGCCCCGGGACGAGTTTTATTGGCTGAAAGACCCGGAGTCGCAAACACAGGGATACGTGCGGGTCACCGAGATGGAAGGGGCTTGGCTAATCAGCGACTTCGCGGTCAGACGGGAGCGGTCCGACTCCCTCCGCCTGCTGTTCAGGCTGGTCATCGACCTGGCTGGACGAAAGGGGAAGACCGGGGTTGGAGGCTGGCTGCCCGACGAGCCCGCCATCCGGTCCCTGTTCGACCTTCAACCCCGAACCCAATCCGTCACCATGGTCAAATCTTTGGACGCCGGATTGAAGATCGAGGAGGGGCACCTGGAGACGGCCGACCGGTTCTGCAAGATCGACCACGTCTGACCCCGACCCGTTCAACCCCCGCATGGCAAATCGTTCACCCGGCCTCTCCATCACCGACACCATCGGCAATACGCCCTTGGTCGAACTCAGGCGCACGGTTGGCATCCTGGGGCTTCAGGGACGCCTGCTGGCCAAGCTGGAGTATTTCAACCCGGGGTTCAGCAAGAAGGATCGGATTGCGCTGGAGATGATTCGAGAGGCTCGGCGGGACGGCTCGCTTCGTCCGGGCCAGACGGTGGTGGAGCTCACCAGCGGGAATACAGGCACCGGCCTGGCCATCGTATGCCGGGCGCTGGGGCATCCCTTCGTTGCGGTCATGTCGCGTGGCAACACCCGCGAGAGAGCACGAATGATGCGGGCATTGGGCGCGGAGGTGGTGCTGGTAAACCAGGCGCCGGGATCTCCCCCCAACCAGGTCTCCGGGGAGGACCTGGCCCTGGTGGAACACAGGACCGAGCAACTGGTCGGGGAGCGGCAGGCTTTTCGAGCCAACCAGTTCGAGCTGACCTCCAACGCGCTGGCCCACGAACGCTTCACGGGGCCCGAACTTTGGGAGCAGTCGGGCGGCTGCGTCGACGTGTTTCTGGATTTCGTAGGCTCGGGCGGAAGCTTCAGCGGTGTGACCCGCTATCTGAGAGGGCAAAATCCCGAGGTTCGCGCCTACATTGTGGAGCCTGCAGGAGCTGCCGTGCTGGCCGGGAAGCCGGTAGAGCGTTCCAACCACCAGCTTCAGGGCGGCGGATACAGTCTTCCCGATCTCCCGCTGGTGGATCGAAGCCTGGTGAGCGGCTACCTTCAGGTTACCGATGGCGATGCGATCACAGCCGCCAGGTTGCTGGCTGCGGAGGAGGGGATATTCGGCGGTTTTTCGTCAGGGGCCAATCTGGCCGCGGCCATACAACTGCTTCAAGGGGAGGAGCAGGGGGCCGTCATCGCATTCCTGGTCTGCGACAGTGGCTTGAAATACTTGAGCACTCCCCTTCACCCCGCCCTGGAGACCCAATAGCGTTACTTACTTCTGGTACCAGTTGGCGTTGATCTCCAGGTAGTGCGCCCACTCTTCGGGAAGGTCGTCTTCAGCGAAGATAGCCTCCACCGGACAGGCAGGGACGCAGGCGTTGCAGTCGATACATTCGTCCGGATCGATGTATAGCTGCTCGGCACCCTCGAACTCATCCTCGTCGGACTTGGGGTGAATGCAATCCACGGGACAGACGTCCACGCAGGCCGTATCCTTGGTTCCGATACAGGGCTCGGCAATCACGTAAGCCATGATCGATTTCCTCCTTCTTTCAGCGTTGGGAGCATGAGAATCAAATCGTTGGAGGGGTAAGCCCACCCCCATCCCGTCGTCGAGCGAAATCGCTCACTTCTGGTACCAGTTGGCGTTGATTTCGAGGTATTCGTTCCACTGTTCCGGAAGGTCCTCTTCGGCGAAAATGGCTTCCACCGGACAGGCGGGAACACAGGCCCCGCAGTCGATGCATTCTTCCGGATCGATAAAGAGCTGTTCGGCCTCCTCGAATCCATCTTCGTCGGACTTGGGATGAATGCAATCGACCGGACAGACATCCACACAGGCAGTGTCCTTGGTTCCAATACAGGGCTCGGTAATAATGTAGGTCATGCCAAACTCCTCTAAACAAATGATGCCTTGAAGAACAATTCAGAAACCCCGTTTTTCGCCCCTGGGCGCATGCTGCCTAAAGATATCTGTCAGGAAAAGACTCTTGTCAACCAAAACTTTAGCCTACAGGCGGGAAGGGCGATTTCCCGCCGCCGCCACCACGGGCAAACGGCAGAAAAATAGTAACATGGGCCGAAATTCCAATCAATCTCAACTTGGACGTCCGACCAGGTTTTACCCCTCCTTGGGGTGACGAGCCTCGATGATGCTCTTCATGCCGCCGCGCACGTTGAATTCGCCACGAACCAGTGCCCGGACAGGCTGACAGGCCCCAACCACATCCCGCAGGATGCGATTCACGGCATTCTCGTAAAAGATGCCCAGGGAGCGGTACCCGAGGATGTATCCCTTGAAGGCCTTGAGTTCCAGGCAGACCTGGTCCGGCACGTAACGCAGGGTGATCGTACCGAAGTCCGGAAGGCCGGTCTTGGGACAAATGGACGTGTATTCCGGAACCTGGATCGTAATCTCGTAGCCTCGAAACTGATTGGGCCACACTTCCAGCTTGGGAAGTTCCGCATCGATCCCGGACCTGGCATGATCCGGGGTGTAATCAGACATCGGAGATCTCCTCCAGCAACCGGGCGACCAAGGCAGAGACTTCGGGGAAGGTGTCGGATCCCACAAACTTCCCGGCCAGCCTGCCCCGGCCATCGATGACGAAAAAGGTGGGCAGGACGGCCACGTCTCCCAACGGATCCAGGTCGACCAGCGCATAGAGGTGAAAAGTGGGAAGGGAATGAGGGATGGCCACCTCGTAGTTGATCTCGGGATACCTCTCCAGAAAGGGATTGAGATCTTCCCAGCCGCCGCGGTCCACACTCAGCCCCACCAGGTCGAAGGGCGCGTCCCTGAATCTCTCTGCCAGCGCCACCAGGCGCGGTATGCCCTCCACGCAAGGCGGACACCAACTGGCCCAGACGTCCACCACCACCACCCGGCCGGAATAGTCCCCGATTCCCTTGACTCCGCGCCGGGTTTCAAAGCGAAATCCGTTGATCTCGGGACGGGAGGCCGGGTCTGCATAACTCCCAGCCAGCCGGCCGGCCCGGATCCGCGGCGCCACCTCAAAGTGGTAGTAGGCAAAGGCCGAGGCCAGCAGGATGATTCCAGCCACTCCCAGCTTCAGCGACGATCGTTTCATGGCGCAAGTCCTGATTTTTTGGACAACTCCCGCCTGAGCAGGTCCAAGGCATGGGTCACCAGCCGATCCCGGCGCAGCCGGCGACCCTTTCTCACGTTGATCCTGCGGGAGGCGAAGCCGGTGCTGACCGAACCGGCCGATATCCAGACCGACGCCGCCCCGCTCTCGTCCAGACCCACCGGACCCACCACCAGTCCCCAGGCCCCCGCTTCCTTCTCCGCTGCTCGTCTTGCCAGCATGCTGACCAGGCGATCCGGCGACGGAGCCGGGCCCGCTTCGCCCGTGCCGGCCAACAGCCGATTCAAGGCCCGAGGACTCCCGGCCGCATAGGCCCCGGCAAAACGGGTGGACTCTCCCCGACCCGCCAGCAGACTGGAGGAAACCGCTCCCCCGCTGGCGATCTCGCCCAGCACCAGGGAGACCTCTCTTTGCTGCAGGAGTTGCCAGATTCGATCCTCCAGCGAAGCACCGGCGTCGGAATACATGTACTCGCCGATGTGTTGGAGCAGCTCGCCTTGCAGGGTTCTCAGGCGCTCCAGTTCCCGGGGCGTGTTGCCCGGGAAGGAGAAGGTGATATCGACGCGGTTGGAGTTGAAGGAAGACCAGACCGCCAGTTCCTCCGGCAGCTTCAAATGGTCTCGAATCACCCGGTCGATGCTGGACTGGCCGATACCCGCAAACCGCATGGTGAGGGAATGGCCCACCTTGCGCAGCCCGAAACGCTCCGAAAGATAGGGCACCAACTCGTTCCTGACCATGGGGCGAAGCTCTCGCGGCGGTCCCGGCAGCGCCACGATCACGCGTTGGCCGTCGTCAAAAACCAGCCCGACCGCGGTTCCGTTGGGATTGGGCAGGTAGGTCCCCTTCGCAGGCGCCAGCGCCTGACCGCGCAACACGGGCCGCAGGATTCCCTGCGCCCCTCCGTATCTCCGCTTGAGATCGGCCAGGGCCCCGGGATGCTCCTCGAGGGCGATGTCGGTGTAATCGGAGAGCACCTTGCGGGTGATGTCCTGACTGGTTGGACCCAGGCCGCCGGTGGTCAGGATCAGGGGAGCCTTCCCGCGAGCGAAATCCAGAGCCTGGTACAGGTCCGTCTGCAGGTCTCCGATGCTCATCGAACCCAGGCAGCGATATCCCAGGGGACCCAGGGTCCGGGTGATGAACTGGGTGTGTTGATCGGCGTAGACACCCTGGAGCAGTTCGCTGCCGGTGACGATGACGAAGTAGTCCAGGCTCTCCCGGCTTCCTACCCTTTCCACCGATGCGGCTGCAGGGACAGCCCCAGCGGCGCTTCCCCATGAAACCAGGACAACCAGAGCGACAGAAAGCCACTTTCGGCCAGCTTGCATCACTCCTCCAATCGACGGATTCCCGCTAGCTGTGTTTCTCGACGGGAGCCTGAGAGCGGTGCACACATCATCCACTTTGATGCTCTGCCAAAGCCGCCAGCAGGCGGTCCACGTCCCGGCTGCCGTTGTAGAGGTGACCGGAAATCCGCACCCGGCCCAACTCCCCCCAAACCAGAATATTTCGGCTCCGGAGATGATCGCGAATCGACCCCGACTCGTCGGACAGGAAGCAGGTATTTCCGGAGCGGGCTGCGGACTGGCCGGGCGTGATGACGGTGTGTCCCAGCCGGTCCAGTCCGGCGGCGATCCTTGCCGACAACTGCCGGGCATGCTCCTGGATGCAATCCATCCCCGTGCTCAGCAACACCTTCAGGGCATTGTTCAGAAACATTACCGAAACCAGGCTGGGGTTGCCGGGTTCCATCTTCTCCGGCATGGATCGGACCGGCACATTCGGGAGAGCTTCCATGCGTTCCCGGGGCCAGGCCACCAGGTTGCGCCAGCCGAAGCAGGTTGCGGACGTGCGATTCTCGGCCCTCGGGCTCAGGTAGCAAGGGGCCACCCCATGGGTGGCCAGCATCCACTTGTAGGAACTGCTCACGCACAGGTCGGTCACGCCTGCGGGAACCTTCACCACGCCCGAGGCATGGGTGGCGTCCACGGCCAGCAGGACGCCACGCCGCGAGGCGCCCTCCGCCAGGCGCTGCAAGTCCAGGCACTGACCGGTGTAGAAACTGACATGGCTCACGGCCAGCACCCGGGTGCGGTCGTCGACGGCGGCCAGCAGGTCCTCTTCCCTGACTTTCCACCGGCAATGGGGAACTCTTCGGACCTCCACACCCCGTGTTTCCAAAGACCGCCAGGCGTAGGCCACCGAGGGAAACTCCACGCCGGTGGTCACGATATTGTCCCCGGCGTTCCAGTCCAGTCCTCGAGCCAGCCAGTTCATTCCCTCCGACGCCGAGGGCATGAAGGCGACTCGGTCGGCGGGAACGTTCCACAACCGGGCCACCTTCTTCCGGCAGGCCTCGGTCCGGTCGGCCACCTCTCCCCGCCCGTCGTAGCCCAAGCTCTTCAAGCGGGCGAAATCGGCATAGACCGACTGGTGGCTCTTCA
Organism: Acidobacteriota bacterium; assembly: GCA_009841055.1. Lineage (GTDB taxonomy): Bacteria > Acidobacteriota > Terriglobia > Versatilivoradales > Versatilivoraceae > Versatilivorator. The sequence goes on along the minus strand of VXMN01000197.1, from coordinate 24,447 downwards.
TCCAGGGAGACTCCCCGCCCGTACAAAGGTGGGTCAGTCCCTCCAGGCCGACAAAGGCATCCGGAGAAATGAGTGGTTCGATCTCCATCGAAATGTCAGTCACTCCGCATCAAAGCAGTTGCAGGGAGCGCCAAACCTGCCTACGTCTGCAAATCAATTCCAGCTGCTTCTGAGAAACTCGATCCAGTTGCCGTGCATGACCTTGGCGACGTCGGCGTCGGCATAGCCTCGCCTCCGGAGTATCTCGGGGATGCGCTGCAGGTCGGCGATGGTGTCCATGTCGCAGGGAGCCTGCTCTTTCCCGTAGCCCCCATCCAGATCGGTCCCGATCCCCACGTGGTTGCAGTTGCCCGCCACCTGGCAGATGTGGTCCATGTGGTCGGCCACCGTTTCCAGCGTGATGCCGCTGTTGTCCATGGCCTGGCGGTCCCACAAGGGTGAGAGCATCCAGTCGTCCAGGGCCACCCCGATCACCCCGGCGCGTTCCACGATGGCGCGGATCTGGCTGTCCTCGAACTGGCGGTCATGGTCGCAGAGGGCCCGGCAACAGTTGTGGGTGGCCAGCACCCGGCCCCCGAAGGCGTCCAGGGCTTCCCAGAAGGCCTGATCGGCCAGATGGGTCAGGTCCAGCAGCATGCCGGCCGCTTCCAGCGCTTTCAACAGGGGACGCCCGCGGGGGGTCAAGCCACCCGGAGCCTGGGTCCCGTGGGAATAACTGCTGACGCCGTAGTGACAGAGGCTCACCACCCGCAGACCTTCATCCCACCACTCGGGAACCTGCTCGGGAGAGACGATGCCGTCGGCTCCTTCCATGGTGAGCACGAACCCCAGGGGCGTGGACCCGGAATCCCGGCCCCAGTCCTTCAAGTGAGCCTCCAGATCCTGGCGGTCCCGAATCTGGCGGAGCATGCCCTTGGCCTCCATCAGGCGGTAGTAAGCCAGCTCGCCGCGGCACTTGGCGTAGGCGATATCCTGGTTTCGCACGCCGGAGAAGCGTTTCCCCATCGACGCGATCCGGCAGGCAACCGTAACGAAAAAGAGCCCTATGTCTCCCCGGCGCTGCTCTTCGTAGTTGACCATGTTGAGGCCCCGGCCCTTTTGGCCCATGCCGGCTTCCGATTCCCGGATCGCGGCAATGCTCTGCAACAGGTCCCGGTCCCATTCAAGGGCATTGTGAGCAATATCGACGTGGGAATCGACAATCAGCATATGGTGCAAACCCTCCCTGGCAGTAGTGGTACGTCCCGTCGGTACCAGTCCGAAACCGAGACCTTTGAGCGGGTCAAGCGTAGCACTGGCGTCGCGCCAATTCCATCACTTTGTAGAACACACGTCTCGACAGCAAAACGGGCTCCATTGCCCTGTTCGAAACAATCGAGGGTCATCTCCCGGAGGCAAAAAAGAGTCATTCACGAAGGACGACGAAGGGCCACTTAGGACTTGGAGAAGGATCGAGGGGGATCGGCCAAGGATCGGAAGGAGAACGACGAACCACGAATGGACACGAATGAACACAAATCAACGGATTGATGAGTTGGGCCTTTTGCAAAATTCCGAAGGTAGGAGACGTGAATAGGGGACGTTGTTAATCCTGTTCATCCTGCCTATCCATGTTTATTCAACTACATGGATGAACAGGATATACAGGATTTGGTCTTGGGAGTCTGACGTCCTGCAATCCTGGGCATCCTTAGGCCCGTAACGGATCATCTGCAGAGCCAGCTTCCTGTGCAGGAACCTCTCGTCCCGTTAATCCTGTGCATCCTGTGCATCGATGTTAATTTTGAAAAAAATATTGATCTCCAGACGACGGGTCGCTTCCACTCGACCACCGAATCTGCCCGGAAACGAGGGTGTCCCGCCCGCATACTGCCCCTACCGGCGCTTCCGCCCCGCCCGCGCCTCCGAGCCCGATTGCTTCTGCTTCGGGAAACATGCTACATTGGCCCGGTTGCCTGCCGCAGGCCCCGGAGGAGATCACACCGCAAGGAAAACATCCGTGCCCATCAGGAAAATCATTCTGGCCAATCCCAGGGGATTCTGTGCCGGGGTGGTCCGCGCCATCGAAGTGGTAGAGCAGGCGTTGGATCTTCTCCCTCCGCCCATCTACGTCTTCCACGAAATCGTCCACAACAGCCACGTGGTGGGGCGCCTCAGCGGCCGTGGGGTCGTTTTCGTGAACTGCCTGGAGGAGGTCCCGGACGGTTCCATCTGCATCTTCAGCGCCCACGGGGTTTCCCCGGCTGTCCGCCGATTGGCCGAACGCAAGCAGCTTCAGGTGGTGGACGCCACCTGTCCCCTGGTCACCAAGGTCCACCTGGAAGCCATTCGGTTTACCCGGGAGGGATATTCCCTGGTCCTGATCGGCCACCCCGGCCACGATGAAGTCGACGGGACCATGGGCGAAGCCCCCATGCACCTGGTCAGCTCCGTCCAGGATGTCGAAACCCTGCAGGTCTCCAATCCCGACAAGGTGGTCTTTCTGACCCAGACCACCCTCAGCCTGGACGATACGGCTCAGATCGTCGAGGCCTTGCGAGCCCGCTATCCTCGGCTGACCTCCCCTCCCAAGGACGATATCTGCTACGCCACCCAGAACCGCCAGAACGCCGTCAAGGAAGTGGCCCGACACGTCGACCTCATGCTGGTGGTAGGATCCTCCAACAGTTCCAACTCCCAGCGCCTGACGGAAGCGGCTCAAGCGGCGGGCGTACCCGCCTACCTGGTGAACGATGAAACCGGGATTCGGTCGGAGTGGCTGGAACAGGCCGAGGTGGTAGGGGTGACCGCCGGCGCCTCGGCTCCGGAAGAGATCGTCCTGCAGGTGGTGGACCGTCTGAAATCCTCCCGGGCCGTCGAGGTGGAGGGTCTGGAACTCGAGGACGAGCGCGTCCAGTTCGCCATCCCCCAGGAACTGGTTCAGATCGCGGCCCATTGAGCGGTGCGCCCTCCACACACTCACGATTGATTTGACTGCGCCGCCACATTTCAGATTATCCCCAGGACAGGCAAAAGGCCAATCGGGCGAACCGGTCGTGGCCGGCTATCGCCTCAGAGAGAAAATTCTCAATGGATTGCGATGAACCCCTTCACATTTTGGCCGCGTCGGGCAGTTCGCGTCCCAACAACTACACTCGCAGGGTGCTGGCCCTGGCTATCGATGAGCTACAGGTCCGGCACCGGGTCCAGGTGGACCTGATCGATCTCTCCACCACTGATTTTCCCTTTCCGGGGCAGGGCCCGTCGCAGGCTACCCACAAGGCGCAGGACCTGGTCAGGGGGGCTGCCGGGATCCTGTTGGCCACCCCCGAATACCACGGCAGCTACAGCAGCGCCATGAAGCGGTTCATCGAGAACCTGGGATTCCCCTCCACCCTGGCCGGCAAGCCGGTGGCCCTGCTGGGGGCAGCGGCCGGCCAGATCGGCGCGGTCAAGGCGCTGGAGCACCTGGGCAGCGTCTGCTCCCACGTGGGAGCCTTTGTTCTGCCGGGACCGGTCTCGGTCGCCCGGGTCCACAAGGTCTTCGACGGGGAAGGCCGGTGCCTGGATGCGGCCATCGAAAAGCGGATTCGCGGCCTGGCTACCCACCTGATGGACTACATCGACAACCGCACTTGTCCACGCGCAGCCCTGGAGCAATCGGTGCGCGGCGCCCGGACGGAACGGACCCTCCAGTCGTCCTCCTGAACGAAGATTGTGACGGTCCGGCGCCGGCCGGGATGGGATTACCCGCCGGAATCGATGGGAATTTGCGGACGCTCGGGATGGGGCCAGTCCAGGTGGAAGCGGGCGCCGCGAGGCTGGTCGATACGCTCGTAGGTGTGGGCGCCGAAATAGTCGCGCTGGCCCTGCAGGAGATTGGCGGGAAGAACCTCGGATCGGTAGCCGTCGTAGTAGGCCAGGGCCGACATGAAAGCCGGAGCCGCCAGACCCGCCCGGGCGGCCAGGCTGACCACCTCGCGCCAATGGTCCTGCCCTTTCCGGATCTGCTCCTCAAAATAGGGATCCAGCATCAGGTTGACCAGGCCGGGATCGCGAGTGTAGGCCTCGGTGATCTTTTGCAGGAAGCGCGCGCGAATGATGCACCCGCCCCGCCAAATCCTGGCGATGGAGGCGAAATCCAACTTCCAGCGGTACTCGACCTGGGCCTGCCGCATGAGCTGAAAACCCTGAGCGTAGGCGCAGATCTTGGAGCAGTAGAGAGCGTCGCGGACGGCGGCAATCAGTTCATTGCGGTCGCCCCGGTAGCTGAAGGCGGGCCCCGACAGTTGCCTGGAAGCTTCCACGCGCTCGCTCTTGAGGGCGCTGAGGTAGCGGGCAAAGACGGCTTCGGCGATGGAGTTGGCTGGAATCCCCATGTCCAGGGCGTTCCCGCTGGTCCACTTTCCCGTGCCCTTTTGCTGGGCCGCGTCCAGGATGCGATCCACCAGGAATCCGCCGGGGGCGGCAGGATCGGGCTGGCGCAGGATTTCCGCCGTGATCTGGATCAGATAGGAATCGAGGTCCCCCCGGTTCCACTCGGCAAAGATCGCCGCCAACTCATCCGACTTCAAGTCCAGCAGTTTCTTGAGGAGGAAGTAGGCTTCGGAGATGAGCTGCATGTCCACGTACTCGATGCCGTTGTGGACCATCTTGACATAGTGCCCGGCTCCGTTCTCCCCGATGTAGACGGCGCAGGGCACCCCTCCCCGGGCGGGCTTTCCGGGCTCTGCGGTCTCGACAGGCCTGCCGCTGGCCTCGTCCACCTTGGCTGCGATACTGTTCCAGATCGGCTCCAGGTGCTTCCAGGCCGAGGCTTGCCCTCCGGGCATCAGTGAGGGTCCGAAGCGCGCCCCCAATTCCCCTCCGGATACTCCCGACCCGAAAAAGAGGCAACGGCCCGAATATTCCCGCTCCCGGCGGATGGTGTCGGTCCAGAGGCTGTTGCCGCAATCCACCACCAGGTCGTCGCGCTCGATGCCCGCCTCCAGGAGATCTGAGATCACACGGTCCACCGCCGGCCCGGCCTTGACCAGAATGATCACCTTCCGCGGTTTCTCGAGGACTGCCGCAAAATCCGCCAGGGTGGCGCACGCCACCAGCCCGCCGGGAGTCTCGGGGTTGTCGGCTACGAACCGTTCCATGACCGATCGGGTACGGTTGTAGACCGCCACCCTGAATCCGTGGTCGGCCATGTTCAGGGCCAGATTCTGGCCCATAACGGCCAGACCGATCAGCCCCACGTCCGCGCTAGAGCTTTGAGCCATGCGATGTTTTCTGTTCGGGAAAAAGGACAGGAGTGCAGCGGCAGGACTCTTCCGTAGTTACATGGTCTCCGAACCGGCAGCCCGCCCCTGGTCCACGCTCAACTCGTCCCTGGAGATCTTGTGGACGCTCTTGGGGTTGAAGGTCTGGCGGGTTCCGACTCTGAGAGCCACCTCGATCCGACCGCCCGTCAATACGAAGAACTGCAGGAGGTATCCGCCCCCTTCCATCACTTCCACCTGGTATTCGTCTTCGGGGGTTCCATCCAAGGAGGCGGCCAGTTGGGCCTGAAACCCGGGAGCCTCGGCCACCCTGCCGGGGAGAGCCATGATCAGGGTGCCCGGGTCTTCCCGGAGAAGCTCCCGGATCCGTTCCCGAATCTCAGCCATCCGGGAAATCAGGCTGCCGCCGAATTCAACCTCATCGTCGGGAGCCTCGGCCGGTGGCCGGATGCCCCAGGTGATGTGATGGATGAAAGGATTTCCGTACCCCTGGTCCATCATGCGGCTATAGCCGGTCTCGTCCAGTGGATGAACCACGGCGATGTGGTCGGGCCAGCCCTTTTCCCGGGCCGGACTGACTTCCGGCAGCGAGGCCGCCACGTTGATGTAGTCGCAACCGTCCACCGGGGAGGGATAGCAGCGGTTGTCCGATCCGACCACGTACCCCAGGCTTCTCAGCGGCTCCGCCAGCAGCCGGGGCGGCTCCGAGAAGATCGCGTAGTGGTCGGGGTGATCCATCAACGGGATCCCCGCGCCCAGCAGCCGATCGCCGACTTCCCTGGCCTCCCGCAGCCGCTCGGCGGCGTTGGGGATGGCCATGGTTTCTTCAAAACCCTCCGGCAAGGTCACGCCGGTTCCCATAGCTTGCCTCATCAATCCCTTCGTATCCCTGCGTGGATTTCCTTACCCTGAGATTTCGCCGGCGGCCCGGTGAGAAATACAATCTATGACCAGAGATCGAGCACCGGATGGCCCTTGACCAGTTCACGGGGCTGTTCCAGGTGGTTGAGCACTTCCATCTCGGGATTGATCCCCAGGGTGAAGTAGACGGTTGCCAGGAGATCGTTGGGATGGACCGGCTTGTCCTTGGGCGCGGAACCGGTTTCGTCCGAGGCGCCATACAGTTGGCCTCCCGGGATTCCGGCGCCGGCGATGACGGCGGTGTAGCAGTAGGGCCAGTGGTCCCGGCCGTCGGGGGCGTTGGTGTTGCCCGAGGTGCTCACGCCCAGGCGGGGCGATCTGCCGAACTCTCCCACGGCCACCACCAGCGTCTCTTCCAGCAGCCCGCGCTGGTGCATGTCTTCCAGCAGCGCCGAGAGGGCCCGGTCCAGCTTGGGGCAGTGGAGGTTGCGCAGGGGCTTGAAGTTGGAGGCATGGGTATCCCAGGCATCCACCTCGGGATTGCCGTTGGCGACGGCCGGCCAGTTCAACTGGACGAAGCGGGTTCCGGCTTCCACCAACCGGCGGGCCAGCAGGGCTCCCTGGCCGAAGGTGGTTCGGCCGTAACGGTCGCGCATTTGGCTGGATTCCTTGTCCAGATCGAAGGCATCCCGAGCCTTGCCGGAAAGCACCAGGTCGAAGGCCTTTTCGTAGTACTCTCCCAGGGCGTGCTTGCCCACCGCCTTTTCCAGTTCCGGCATGGACTGGTTGAGCCCCTTCAGCAGCGTGTAGCGGTCCTTCAGCCGCTGCTCGGTAACCTCCTTGCGCAGCGTCAGGTCATCCAGGTTGATGGACTCGTTGGGGTCCTGGTAGAGACGATAGGGATCGTAGGCCTTGCCCAGAAAGCCGGCGGCTCCCCCCTTGCCGATCACGCTGGATTCCTGCAAGGGGCGGGTCAACTCCACAAAGGGCAGAACCGGCTCATCCGGCGGAAGCATCTTGGAAACGTGCGACCCGGCCGTGGGAAAGTCGGCCGGAGAAGGGGGCTCGAGCTGACCCGAGGGAGCCACTTTGTCCGGAGGGTAGCCGGTCAGCATCTGATAGATGGCCGCGGTGTGGTTGAAGAGTCCCTTGGGGGTGTAGCTCATGGAGCGGATCAAGGTGCACTTGTCCACCTGGTCAGCCAGCAGAGGCATGGTTTCGCTGAGCTGAATTCCGGGAACCTTGGTCTTGATCGGATTGAACTCGCCGCGAACATTGGAAGGTGCATCGGGCTTGGGATCCCAGATGTCGAGATGGCTGGGGCCGCCCTGCAGGAAGAGCAGCACCACGTGCTTGGCCGCGCCAAATCCCTGCACTCCGGCGAACCTGGCCGCCAGGTCGGGCGTGGAGGACGCCTGCGCCTTTTGCATGGCCAGGAAATGAGGCAACCCGAGACCGAACAAACCCACGGATCCGACCCGCAGAAATTCCCGGCGGGTGGGTCCATCGCAGAAACTGCCGCCACGGCCTGGAATCACTAACATATTGTCCCTCCTTCCGAAAACACCCGCTTATTTTCACGAATGATCATACCGGTTCAACGGTTAAAGAGAAAGCCATTGCTGTTGAGCAGCGCCCACAACAGATCCTGAGCGCCGGCAGCCCGGCTTTCGGAATGCTTCAGATGGTTCACACCGACCTGCATTTCCTGAGAGGTCGGGGGCCGGCTTAAGGTGGCCAGGTGGAGATTCTCGATGAGTTGTCGGTCCGACTTTCCCTGCTGGATGAGGGTGGCGATGCGGCCCTCGGGAGCGGAGACGGCATCGGCCAGGGTGGGGCCGTTAACCAGATTGAGGGCATGAGGCAAGCTGACGTCGCTGCGGCGCTCACACTCGCAGGGTTCTTCCCTTTGCGGGCGTCCGAACAGATCCAGGAAGCCGCCCTTGCCCACGTGGGGATCGGGGACCTGCACCGCGCTGTAGTCTTCCGGCATTTCCGGGAGTTCGAAACGGACCCCGGTCGCCAGGGCGATGGCGTCGGCCAGGGGCTCGGCGCCCAGACGGCGGGGGATCTGGTGGGAGAAGTTGCGATCGTCATGCCGGTTCCACCGGTTGGTGCGGAAGGTGGTCTGGTAGACGCGGGAATTGGCAATGGTCCTCATCAGGTGCTGCAGGTCGAAGTCGTGCTTTTCGAAGTCCTCGGCCAAGGCCGCCAGCAACGCCTCGTTGACCGGGGGATTGGAGGCGCGAATATCGTCCACCGGACTGATGATCCCCCGGTGAAAGAAGTAGCTCCAGACACGGTTCACGATGGCCCGGGCAAAGAAGGGATTCTCCCTCGAAGTCAGCCACTCGACCAGGGCCGGCCGGCGGTCTCCCTCGGCCGCCGCGGGAATGGATGGCGAGGACCCGGCCGCAACCAGAAACCGGGGATTCACCACTCGCCCGTCCTTGGGGTGCTTCAACTCGTTTTCGACCCGCTTGAGATAGACCACTTCCTCGCCGCTTTCGAATCCCGGCCGCACCCCGATGGCCGAGAAGAAGGCAGCCATTTCGAAATACTGGTTCTGGGTCCACTTTTCAAAGGGATGGTCGTGGCACTGGGCGCAGACCATCCGAACCCCCAGAAAGAGCTGGGTGGTGGTTTCCATGGCGGCCGTCGGGCCGCGAGCCGAGAGGAAGAAGTTGGCCGCCGGATTTTCGAAGGTGCTTCCCTTGGAGGTGAGCAGTTCTTGAACCAGCTTGTCGTAGGGCTTGTTGTCGGCGATGGACTGGCGCAGCCACTCGCGGAAGGCCCACATCCCCTTGTAGCTCATGAATTTGCGATTGCTGCGCAGCAGATCGCCCCACTTCAGGGTCCAGTAGTCCGCGTAGTCCCGGCTGCGGATCAGCTCATCGATGGCGCGGGAACGCTTGCGGTGGGTCTCGGTCGGATCCTGGACAAAGGTTCGAATCCGCTCCGGCTCAGGGGTCTTGCCGGTCAGATCCAGACTGACCCGGCGCAGGAACTCGGCGTCCTCGGCCAGCGCGGAGGGTTGTATCCCGAGCCGCTCCAGCTTCCTGTCGACCCGTTCATCGATATAGTTGTACTGGGGCAACGCCGCCCACGCAAACCCGGCCTGGGGGTTTAAAACAGTCACCGGAACCATCTCGAACTGACCCTCGTATCGAACCATCAGGGTCGACTCCCCGCTACGGATCCCCTTCACCCCGCTCCCCTCGACGGATACCGCCTCCCCGTTGCTGCTGCCGAGGTGGGACTCCCGGGTCACGTCCCGGCTCGATCCGTCCGCGTAGCGGGCCACCACGGCTACCTGCTGGCTGCGCCCCGGGGCGTGCATGAAGATCTCCCCCGGATGGACCTTCAGCTCCACCACCCGGTCCGACTTGGGGTCGCCAAAAGGAACCTCCTGATCGATCCATTCCAGGATGGCGTTGTAGTAGGGAGAGCCCAGCTCCAACCGCAATCCGCCTCCGTGGGCGACTTGCTGGGTGGGCTTGGCCAGCATCAGGCTTTGAGGCGGGTCGGCTCGATTGAAGCGCCGGCCGGACATCTCGAAGAGAAGCGCGTGATAGTCGAACTCGGCATCGTAGCCCCGCAGGGAGAGCTTGAAACCGTTCTTGCCCTTGGCTGCACCGTGACAGACGCCCTGCGAACATCCCACCTTATTCATGATGGGCAGGACGTCACGCAGAAATGTGGTCCTTGGGGCACCGGGTGAGGCGTCTACCCGCACGTCGATCTCGGCCGAATGCCCGCCGGCCCGAACCGTCACCCGGGTCTCCCCTTCCTGAACCGCCCGCAGATAACTGTCCGGTCCCAACTCGACGATCCCGCCTTGCGACTCCACCCGGACCGTCTCCGTCAGATCCAGCCGCTCGCCGGCGACGGAGATACCGGTGACCAGGATTCTGCGCAATTCTCCCGGCCTGCTGAAAACCAGACCGGCCGGCCGGACTTGCAGCTCGCGGATTTCAGCCGGCGGCGCGGTCGAACCGTCACCGGCCGGCAGACCCGTGCCGGCAAATGTCAGCATGAGGCCGCCCGCCCAAAGACAGGTCGCTATCGACTTGGAAACCATGAAACGCTTACCTCTCGATCGGGATGACCCTCGCCGTGTCCTCCCCGGCTGAAACCACAATCTTGGAGCGCACGGGAGCAATGCTGTAGGGAACCTTTTCCTTTTCTCTCCCCGCCAACATGGAGGAGGAAGTGATCTCGAACTCATACTCACCCGGAGCGGCCGAGTCTTCCGCCCGGCACTCCACTCGAAATACGTCTTCATCGGCGGGAACTTCCAGCGGAGGACAGGACACCCCCTGCGGAAAGTTTTCCGGCCGGATGCTCACCGGCTGCTTGAAGGCCGGTTCCCGTTCAACCCTGCCCAGCAGTTCCCCGCCCCCACCCGGACTCAACCCGATCCCTTCGCCTGCCAGGCTCAGGCGGTATCCCGGCACCACGTCAACCGTCATGACCCTCGAGTAAACAGTGGCCGGGGCGCCATCCACGTCCAGCGGGCCGGAAAGAACCAGGTTGAACTTCAGGACAGGCGTTCCCACCGTGGTGCCGATCCTCAGCCATCCCTCGTTGATGTACCTGGCGCCGACCTCGCCCACCCTTGTGTTTACTTCTCGAGATCCAGGTGAGTTGGCGACAACCCTTTCCGGAGGGCGAAGCCCGGGCACGGCACTCTCGAACTTCCACGGCAACTGAGTCTGCATTCCCTGGACCAGCCGGATAGTCTCGGGGCCCTCCACCTTGAGGGCGGCCAGGGGGGAATCGGAGACCATGGCCGGGAGCTCCATCCCCAGCCAGTGGGCCACGAAGGGGGACTGATCGTCCCGGTTGTTGGGATCGGGCCGTCCGGTTCCCCGGCTGCTTCGAACCTGGGTGATCAATCCGGGACCTCTCGCCCTCCGGCGCAGCCGGGTACCGTCTTCCAGGACCGCCTCTCCCCAGACGGACAATTCTCTCAGCCTCGGCGCCGCACCCTTGCGGGCGGTGACGGTCAGCAGGCCGGAACCGGAACGGGCCCTCTCGCCCTGCACCAGGGAGGCGGTCGGAACCAGCCCGCCTTCGACCACCAGGTCTTCTCCGGCGTCCGCAATGCTGAGCTGTATTTCTCCCAGGTACCCCCTGCGCTGAATGTCTACCTCGACCGCCGCCGTTCCCTCGGCCGGAATATTGAGATAGGGCGTCGCCAGGCTCAGCACGAAATCGGCCGCCTGCCGCCGCGCCATGAGCCGGTAGCCGAACAGCGGACCTCCCCGCTCCACCAGGTCCTCCACCGCCACCAGCAACTCGCGTACTCCCTCGGGCACTTTCACTCTGAGAAACGGGTCGGAACTGGTCCTCAAGCCGCGCAACACCGCCGAGAAGACGGCAACTTCCGGAATGTCGTCCCCCGCCGAGGCCAGCCGATTCCCCTCGGCATCGTAGGCGGTCAATCTGCCAAAGAGGCGCGAGGTCCCCAGTCCACCCGCCTCCAACTGGATCATCCACTCCTCGCCGGGGTTGACTGCCAGGCGATAACGGTCCACCTCTCCGGGCTTCTCGATGCGTCCGTTGACCACGGTTCCGGGCTCGAGGCTCGTCTCGGTTCCGCCGGACGGCTCCATCTCTTCCGGCAAATCACCCACCGCGAGCAGAAGCGGGAGGCTCCCCGGGGGGCCCGGCACCGGCACCGTGGCGAAATCGGCCGCGGGGCCGACCCGGCTCAAGTCCACCGTCAATTCCCTGGATCCCCTGAGGTTGCCGCCCAGCAGCCGTACGGGCACCTTTTCGCCTCTCCTCCCTCCCAGGGGAAAGAGGCCGGCGGCATAGGCGAACTCCCCGATCTTCAACCGGTAGAAGTTCTGTTCCTGCTCACTGAAGCGTGCGTCGTGCACCATCAGGTAGTAGCGGCCCGATTCTGGCAGGGAGACGTCCAACCGGCAGTCCACGCCCAAGCCGTGGGTGTCGTTGGAAATGGCGATCTGCTTCTTCTCGGCCGTCAACAGCCGGATGACCGGATCCAGCGCCGAACCGGCGCGCCGGGCTTCTACCTCGATCACCAGGCGTTGCCCTCTTCGGCCCTCGAAGCGGTACACATCCCGGTCGGGTCCCGCGAGCGTTCCGTTGACCGTGGCGGGAAGCTGCAGCGCCTGGCTCCTGTCAACGGAATTGTTCAAGGCCTGGTGGACCGGTCGGCGTGACTCTTCCTCGGACACTTCCGGCAGGGCGCCCACGCTGAACAGCAGCGCGTTGGACAATCCCTCGGGAGAGCGAAGCCTCAAGGTGTAGAGCTCCACCGGCGTTTCGCCCGGCAACTCCACCAGGAAGGGCCGTTTTTCTTCCGCCTTGCCCGCAGCGGCCCCTTGCCCGGAAGCGGTCAGGGGAGTGAATGTGCCCGGCAGGTCGGAGACGATCTCGGCGCCCTCGAGGTGACGCCCGACCAAGGTAAGGGTGAAGGCGGTTCCCCGCTGGGCTCCGGGCGGGTCCAGCCGCTTCAGGGCCGGGCCGGCGCCCAGGGCCGAAGACGCCAGAACCCCAAGCACCAGGATCCCGATCAGGCCGGTGCTCCGGCAAGTCCTCCAGCCACGTCGGTGGTTCTCTATCATCCTCTTCTCCCTACTCGCTCAGTCTGCGCCTACAGTCTAGCGATCGGAGGACGCCATCTCCGCTTTCATCGGAACGGGAACAAAGTCACGCAACAGCTTTCCCGACGCCACCTCGTGGATCCGGACCCGTCCTTCAAACCCCGCCATGGCCAACTCCCGCCCCCCCGGGTGGAAGGCAAGGGTGTAGATTCCAGCCTCATGCCCGGTGCAGGCCGCCAGGCGCTCGCCACTCTCCACGTCATAGATAGTGGCCTCGGCTCCGGCCCCGGCTACCGCCAGCCTCCGCCCGTCGGCGCTGAACTCCAGGGCAAAAATCTCCCCGGACTGGCGTTCGAAGGCGCGAATCAAGGTGCCCTCCTGGCCGGCGAAGATCTTCTTGGGTCGATCCATGTGGTGGTAGTAGGGGATTCGCTCCTCGCCTCCAACCACCACCCGGTCCCGGCTTGGATGGCGGGTCACGGCTGCCAGTTCCTTCCTCAACTTGTTGAGGTTCTCGATAAAGGCGCCGGAATCGGCATGCATCAGCTTGGCCGCGAAATCCCGTCCCACCGAGACGATACGCTTGCCGTCCATGCCGAAGCGGGTCCCCAGGACCCAGTTCTCGTGGTGGTTGGTCTTCAGCAGTTCCTTCCCGGATGCCACATCATGGATTCGGACGGTGCTGTCGGAGCATCCGAAGGCCACCCGAGACCCGTCGGGCGAGAGGGACACCCCGAAGAGAGTGTCCTGACAGACGGTGACCGAGCGTTTCAACTTGCGCGAGGCGACATCCCAGAACTGCAACTCCCCGAAACGGGCCGGCGTTCCGCCCCCCGCCACCAGGGTCTTTCCGTCCGGAGCAAAGGCCAGCGACTGGATGCGGTCGGAGAGTCCCACCAGGCGGCCATCCAGTCCGCTACCGTCCGCGCGGTGCAACAGGACCTCGCGGTAGCCCGAAACGGCCAGCAGAGAACCGTCCGGCGAGTAGGCCAGGGCCGTAATCACGGGAGGCGAGGTGTAGACGGGAGGCTCGCTCTGTGAAACCCTGCCGAGCTGGGCCGGCGTGTCGTCGGGGGCGCCTGCCTTCACCCAGGCGCGAAACTTTGCGATGACTTCCGTGTCCAGCGGCGGACCGCCCAGAGGCATCAGGGGCGGACGCCTTTCTTCCATCATGGCGATCAGAAGGCTTCTCTCCGGATCTCCCGGGACCAAGCCCGGGCCGCTGTGCCCTCCCCGGAGAAGCGTCCGGTACTGAGTGAGGTCGAGATGCCCCTGCATGATGGCCGGCTGGTGGCAACCCTGGCAATGCTGCTGAATCACCGGCCGGATGTCCCGGAAGTAGCTGGGGACCGCCGCCGGCTGCTCCTTCTCGGACTCCTCCGCTCCGATGGCGACCGGGACCACCGCCCAGGCAAGCAGGAAAAACCCCGCGGCTTTCAAGGAAAACGACCGACACAAACCTGTCATCGGCAGACGACCTGTAGGTTGAATGATTTCGGATGAAGACATTCGCATCCAGCCGCAATGATAGGACTTCCGCCACTCCCCCGTCAAGGCGGGGCCGGTCCAAAAGAGCAGGATGAGGGCGGTATGCCAGTGCTCCCAAGCGATGCCCACATTACTTGAAACAACTGAGGGACAAACCACAAAGGACCAACAAAAGAAATCCATGCTGGGGAACGACGAACCACGAATGAACACGAATGAACACAAATTAACGGAATGATGAGTTGAGCCTCCTACATAATTCGACAGCAGGACGTTTACCGGGAATGGCCACAAGAGGCACAAAAACACAAATTGTGCCTTTTGTGCCTTTTGTGGTTAGACAGCATTTTTCACCAAGTCACACCCGATAACGAAAAAGGACAACGTTTCCTACCGCTGCATAAGGGTATTCCAATAACTCAACAACGTCCCCTCCCCGCTTGCGGGGGCATCTTGTCGTGTTAGACTCGACCCACCGAACATGACCGTCATCACCGCGAATCTCCGACTCGCCAGAGAACTCCAGCAGGAATACGACCGCGAGCAAGAGGCCGCGGGCCTGTCTTCCTGGCCAACCCCCGCCATCCTGCCTTTGTCGGCGTGGCTGACCGAAATGTGGAGAGAGTGGCTGTTTTCCGGACAGGCGGAAACCGCCGCACGACTCCTCCGGCCTGCCGAAGAACGGGCCATCTGGGAAGGCATCATCCGTTCGAAGACCAAAAACGAGTTGTTGGAGGTGCCGAAAACCGCCGAATCGGCGCTGGTCTCCTGGAACCTTCTGTGTGCCTGGAATCTTCCCCTGGACGTCCCGGATTGGAAAGATCAGGAGGATTCCGAGACCTTTCTGTCGTGGGCACAGGAGTTTCTTCATCGCTGCCGCCAAAACGGGTGGCTATCAGGCGCCGAACTTCCGGCATTTGTAGCGGATCTCATCGAACGGAGAGCGCTCCCGGTCCCCGAACAAGTTGAATTTGCAGGCTTTCTCGAGCCGACGCCCGCTCAGCAGCGACTGTTCGACTGCCTGGCGCAACGCGGGACGCAAGTTCACCAGCGCGAATTTCCCCAAGCCGCCGGCAAGGCCGTACTCCTGGGCCTGGTCGATACCGCTCGTGAAATCGGGGCCGCCGCCGAGTGGGCGCGCGGGATTCTGGAAAATGAGCCGGAGGCCGCGGACCCCCATTTTCGAATCGGCGTCGTCGTTCCCGATCTGGGCGGGCGCCGCGGCCGGATTGAGCGGATTTTCGGTGAAACCCTGCACCCCCGCTCCCGGGCGCGGCAGGACCTCGACCCCAGGCGGCTCTTCAACATCTCTCTGGGGCTGCCCGCCAGCGGGTATCCCATAATCGAAACGGCATTCCTCCTTCTTGGAACCGACCCCCGCAAGATTTCAATCGAGAACGCCGGCCGACTCTTGCGATCCCCGTTTCTGCAGGGTTCCGAGGAGGAACTGACCAAACGCGCCCTGCTGGACGTCGAATTGCGTTCCAAGGGGGAGGCTTACGTTTCCTTGAGAGACATCGTCAGGTTTGCCCGCAGCGGCAATGGCTCCCGGCAGTGTCCCAAGCTCGCTTCCCGGTTGGCGACCTGGATGGAGCAGTACCAGGCCTTGCAGACCAGCCGGATGCCCAGCGACTGGGCTCCAGCGCTGTCGGGATTCCTGCAGGCGATCGGATGGCCGGGAGACCGAGGCATCGACAGCGCGGAGTACCAAACGCTTGAAGTATGGAGGGAACTTCTCTCCGAACTGGCCCGCCTCGACCGTGTCTCCGGCCCCATCTCCCTGCGCTCAGCCGTCGGCAGACTGAGACAACTGGCTTCCGCCCGGCAGTTTCAACCGGAGTCCGAACCTGCGCCTGTCCAGATTCTGGGCATGCTGGAAGCCGCCGGCCTGCGCTTCGATCGTCTCTGGATCATGGGGATGCACGACAATGCGTGGCCGGCCGCCCCATCCCCCGATCCGTTCCTGCCCTTTCACCTGCAGCGCCGTCACAACCTGCCACGTTGCTCCCCGGATCGTGAACTGGAGTTTGCCCGCTTGCTCACGGCTCGCCTCCTGTCGAGCGCTCCAACCGTGGTCGTCAGCCACCCCCGGCGGGAGGGCGATTCGGATTTGAGAGTCAGCCCGCTCCTGACTGCATTGCCGGCAGTTGCCGAGGCCGACCTGGGGCTTGCAGCTTCGGCCGGTTACCCGGAACAACTTCAGCGCTCCTCCCGGATGGAGACCATCCAGGACCACCGCGCCCCTCCGTGCAGCAATGTCCCCTTCAGGGTCGGAACCTCTTTGTTCAAGCTGCAGGCAGCCTGTCCCTTCAGGGCGTTCGCCGAGCTGCGGCTGGCGGCAAAGGCGCCGGACCAGCCCGAACCCGGCTTGAACGCTCTCGACCGCGGCCAACTGGTCCACGGCATTCTCAAGCGTGTCTGGGAGCAATTGCGATCCCACCAGGCATTGGTGACGATCAATGAGGAAAAGCTGGCGGACCTGGTGCGCTCCCAGTCCGGCGCCGAGATTCAGGACTACTCCAGACACCGCCGTGCTCTGCGAAGCCCACGGTTTGCAGACAATGAACGGCACCGCATGGAACACCTCGTCGGGCAGTGGCTGCTCCTCGAAAAACAACGGCGGCCATTCACGATGCTCGAACAGGAGGAGGGACGGCCCGTGACCTTGGGTGGCCTGCGACTGAGAGTCCGAGCGGACCGAGTGGACCGGCTCGAAGACGGGGAACTGGTCATTCTGGACTACAAGACCGGGGAATGCCGGCCTTCCGATTGGGACGGCTCCAGACCCGACGCACCGCAACTGCCCATCTACGCCGTGACCGCCGACGCCCCGGTGGCGGGCGTCTTCTTCGGCAGGCTCAAGACCGGGGCCCCGGGCTTTCGAGGCCTGGCCGACTCCGAGGGAATGGTTCCCGACGTCAAGGTACCCGATGACCAGCCACCTCTGGAAGAAACGATCGCGGAGTGGCGAAGGGTCCTGGATCGACTGGGTAGTGAATTCCGGTCCGGACAAGCCATCGTGGACCCAAAGGACCCCCGTAAGACCTGCGGCAATTGCGCGCTGCCGGCGCTCTGTCGGATCCGGCAGCCCGCTGCCGGGTTGGAGGAGGACCATGATTGACCGGATCCAGGACCGGCAGCAGCGTCTGCAGTCGCTCGACCCCACCCGGTCGTTCATCGTGCAGGCGCCCGCGGGTTCCGGAAAAACCGAATTGCTCATTCAGCGCTTCCTGACGTTGCTGGGAGGGGTCGAGCAACCCGAGGCCGTGGTCGCCATCACCTTTACGCGGAAGGCCGCCGCAGAGATGCGCCACCGGGTCATCGCCGCAATCGAGAGAGCCGCAGGACCGCAACCCGACACGCCGCATGAAGCACACACCTGGAAACTGGCGCACGCAGCCTTGGTGCAGAACGACAAACTCAACTGGAGCCTGACCGAGCAACCCTCCCGCCTTCGCATCCAGACCATCGATTCGCTGTGCGCCCTGCTGGTCAGGCAGATGCCCTGGGTTTCGCGCATGGGAGCTTCGCTCGGCCCGGAAGAGGACGCGGGACGCCTCTACCTTCTGGCAGCTCGCCAAACGCTGGCCATGCTGGATTCCGACCGGGCGGCGGCCAAGGTGTCCGCGGACTTGTCGCGACTTCTTGCGCATCTCGACAACGACGTCGCCACGGTCGAGCAGTTGCTAAGCACCATGTTGGGTAAACGGGACCAGTGGCTGCGGCACCTGGACGGAACACCGCCGTCAACCGTGTTGCGCAAGGATCTGGAGCGTTCACTGGAGCGGGTGGTGGAGCGCGCTCTCGAACGGGTGGCGGCGGAATTCCCTGAAGAATTCAGGGCCTTGACCGTTGGACTGGCACGCTTCGCCGCCGGGAACCTCCGAGAACAGAAGCGTGCGAGCGCTCTTGACGCTTGCTTCGAGCTACCGGAGTTTCCGGACGCTACCCTGGAGTCGCTGCCCCATTGGCTGGGGCTGGCGGAATTGTTCCTGAGCCGGCGGGGAACCCGCCGCCGGTCCCTGAACAAGAACCAGGGGTTTCCGCCGACCGATCCGGGACGTGGCGCCAAAGAAGCGTGGAACAGGATCGAACTCGACGACGACGCCGTTGCCGCACTCCACGCCTTGCGGTCGCTGCCCTCCTCGCGCTTCGACGATGGACAGTGGGAGGTGCTGGCGGCCCTGATGCACCTTTTGCCCATAGCCGTCGGCCAGCTCCAACTCGTCTTTCGGGAAGAAGGGGGCGTGGACTTCACCGAGATCGCGATTCGAGCACGAAACGCTTTGGGCACGGACGAGGTTCCCACCGCCCTGGCGTTTGCGCTCGACTGCCGAATCCAGCACCTGCTGATCGACGAGTTTCAGGACACCTCCCAAAGTCAGTACGACCTGCTGGCCCGGCTCATCGCAGACTGGCAGCCCGGAGACGGACGCACCCTCTTTCTGGTCGGCGATCCAATGCAGTCGATCTACGGCTTTCGAGAGGCCGAGGTGGGGCTGTTTCTGAGCGCTCGGATAAACGGGATAGCCGCGGTTCGGCCGGTGCCTCTCACGCTCTCGGTGAATTTTCGCTCCGGTCCGGGAATCGTGGATTGGGTGAACCGCGCCATGAGCGAGGCTTTCCCGGAAGCTGAAAACGTGTTGACCGGAGCGGTGACCTACGAACCGTCAGTGCCTTTTGAGGGCGGTGGTCCTGACAGGGCCGTTTGTTTGCACCCGTTTCCGATCAACGATCCGGAGTCCGAGGCCCGGCGCGTCATCGAAATCATCGAGGAAGCCCAATCAAGGAACCCGTGCGGGACGACTGCCGTGCTGGTGCTGGCTCGCAGCCATTTGTTCCACATCGTGGCCGCGCTTCGCCGGCGCGGAAAGAAATTTCGTGCCGTGGAGATCGACGCTCTGGGCGAACGCCCGGTGGTTCAGGACCTGATGTCTCTCACCCGGGCGCTCCTGCATCCGGGGCACCGACTGGCCTGGTTGTCGATCCTGCGGGCGCCCTGGTGCGGACTGAGACTGGGCGACCTGGATGCGCTGGTAAAGGACGATCCCACCGCCGCGGTCTGGGATCTGATTCGGGATCCTGCCAGACTGGAACGATTGTCCCCCGACGGCAGGACCCGGCTCGACCGCCTGATCCCTCTCCTTGGCGACTCCCTGGTCCGGCGAGGGCGCCTGCCGGTCCGCCGCTGGGTGGAGAGCCTCTGGATCGCTTTGGGGGGTCCGGCCTGCCTCGAAACGCGGGCGGAGATCGAAGATGCCGCCGCCTACCTGGACCTGCTGGAGCAATCGACCGACGGCATGCAGCTCCTGGACGAAACCGGCTTCGCCGAGGAGGTCGCCCGCCTGTACGCTCCGTCCGACGTCGAAGCCGGTGAAGAATTGTATTTGATGACCATTCACAAGGCCAAGGGGCTGGAGTTCGACACGGTGATCCTGCCGGGGTTGGGACGGCGTACGCGGCACGACGATCCGCGCCTGCTGCGGTGGATGGAATATCCGGACGGCGATCGATCCCGTCTGCTGCTGGCGCCGATTCCCCAGGCGGGGGGCGACAACCACCCACTCTACGACTACCTTAAGGGTATCGACCGGGGGAAGCGTGTTCATGAGAATACGCGCCTCCTCTATGTGGCCTCCACCAGGGCCCGGAAGAGCCTGCATCTGCTGGGGCACACCAGACTCGATCTCAAAGGCACAGGGTTGAAAACTCCCGATTCGCGCTCCCTGCTGTCAAAGATCTGGACAACGGTCGAGCCGGAATTTTCGGAGAGTCTGGAGGACCACGTAGTTGAGAAAGAAGATACAGCCGATTCCGTTACCCCGGAGCCTCCAGGCATCCCTCTCCGGCGGCTGGCCGCGGACTGGAGTCCCCTCCCTGCCCCGGAGGATGCGGTCTGGGAGCCACGAAAACGGTTACCCGGCGCCGAAGACCCCGGGCCACCCCAACCGACCTTCGAGTGGGCAGGCGATCTGCAGCGGCGAGTGGGAACGGTGGTCCACCGGATGCTTCAGCGACTGCGCCCGCCGGAAGGTCTCAATTTCAGCCGGGACACCCTGCGCGCCGCGCTGAGGCAGGAGGGACTCGACGGCCGGAAGCTGGACGAGGCCCTGTCCCGAGCCGTTTCCGCTCTGACGAACACCGTCCGCGACAAACGCGGCCGCTGGATTCTTTCACTCCACCAGGAAGACCAAAGAGAGTATGCCCTCTCCACGGTGGTCCAGGGCAGAGTTCGGCGCTACGTCCTGGACCGGACCTTCGTGGCCGCCGGCACCCGCTGGATCATCGACTACAAGACGGGGACCCATGCGGGCGGGTCCCCGGAAGACTTCCTCGACAATGAGCAGGCGCGCTACCGCACTCAGTTGGAAACCTACGGGAGCCTGATCCGGTCCATGGACTCCCGTCCTATCCGCCTGGGTCTGTACTTCCCCATGCTTCAGGGCTGGCGGGAGTGGGCTTACCCGGGTTGACCGTGGGTTCACGCATTGCCGGGCCGACGCCATAGCCAGCCGCAGACCTCACCAGAATTTACGGAAGAGCGGCGAGCGGGACAATCGAGGGGTCTTGGGCCTTGCTTGGCAGGATTGAGGGCAGCGGCTTGGGGAAGAGTCGGTCGCAGGCCTTCCGAGTGGATTCGACAGCCGGCGGTTGGCGCTGCCCACTCTCAGAAGTTCAGAACGAAACCGATGCCGAACCGGTAGTCGTAGGAGCCGGCCGGACCGGCAGCCAGGCCGGCAGACCCACCCTGGCGGCGACGCTGGTAGTCACCGAACAGCTCCAGCCGCAGGCCGTCCGGCACCCTTTCCAATACCTCCCCGGAAGTTCCCAGAACATCCATCTGCAGGCCGCCTCCCAGCCGGGGAGCCTCCCGATCCAGCTCCATCCTTGCAAAGGGTCCCAGCCGGCCGCGCCCGCCCCAGGTCTCCATCCCGTAGCTGAGGGCCGCCTGGGTGCGGTTGGGCTGCCAGTGAACTCCCCGGCGCCGGTCCGCCCGGCTGCTTCCCACCGACATCTGCTCGCTTCTCCACAGCGTGCCGGCCCCTCCGGAGCTGTTCCCCCACAGGGGAGCCAGCGAGAAGCCCCATCCCTTGCCGTCCGCGCCCGGGTCCAGGCGGACCGACAGGCGGGCGCCCTGCTCCTTGAAGTTCCGGTCCTGGTGAGCCATCAGCCAGTGTCCGCGGGCCTCCACCACCAGCCCCAGCCGCCGGTTGGCAAACGAGGCCCCCCCGGCCAGCTCCGCCCCCAGACCCGTTTCGGCGTCGCCTCCGTCCATCCGGGCGCCCACTTCCAGGCTCGGCGTCAGAATCGAGTCGGAGGACAAGGACCAGTCGGTGCGGCCCTCCAGCACCAGGCGCGTCCGCTGGGTATCGCCGTTACCAACCTTCAGACCCTCCACCGCCTCCGAGCCCACGCTCACGGCGAAGGCGTCGGCCTTCAGCGCCAGGTCCACCGATCCCAGCCGCGTCAGTTCGCTGCGACCGCCCAGGGCCGCCATGCGGACGTCGATGCCCATCTCAACCGGTTCGCCCGCAACGTCCAACTCGGCTGCGCCCCGTCCATAGCCCAGCAGACTCCACAGGTCCAGTCCCGGGCGAGGAGACCATTTCACATAGGGATGGGCGCCGGTCAGCCGAGCCCCCACCTCCATCTCGTTCTCGCCGTCTCCCCCGTTGGCGTAATCCAGAGCTCCAACGCTGTGGGAGGCGGCCACGCCTACCACCACCTTCGATCCCCAGCGACGGTCCGCACCCAGGTAGGCCGCACCCACCCGGCCGTCCAATCTCAATTCCGACTGAGGTTGGCCGTAAAAATCGCTGCGCACTCCCTGGCCCCACAGCATCCAGTTGCTTGCTTGCCGGGAACCCTTCCGGTCCGGAGCATACTGGAAGGAACTGCCGGTCATCAGGCTTCGGCCCGAGAAGTGGCTGAAGCCGCTGCCGCTCGGCGTCGCCATCTGAAGAGAACCCACTCCGATCCCTCCCCCACGGCTGCCGCCCGTCAAGCTGCTGTCATGGGAGAAGACGGTCCGGTTGTCTCTCTGACGTCCGGCCATGTCCCACTGACCGGGCACGGGCCTGCCCGCCGCCGGCGTTCCGATCACGAATTCAGAACGGAAAGATCCCCTGTTCTGCGAACTCACCAGACCCTGCAGCCACTCGGCCACCCGGCTGCGGCCCTCACCCTCCGAGGGGCCATTGAAGTCGAACCGCTGTCCGCTGAAGCTGGCGCCGGAGTCCCGAGACGATTCCTCGAAACGTTGTCCGATCGCGTCCACCGCCTGGCTGGCCACCGTCCGGCCGAAGGCCGCCAGCGACAACTCCAGCAAACGGCTGCGCCGCTCTTGAACGGTCTCGACCCTCACTCCGAAGGTCTGCTCCGCACTCAAGCCCCCGGGGTCTCGCGCCGTTACCGTGACGCGGGTGGAGGCCACCGCCACCGGCGTCAGCACCACCGTGCTTTCCGACAGGTGAACCTCCACCGTGCTGCTTCCATCCGATGCCCGCGCCTCGTAGCTCAGCGGATCCCCGTCCGGATCGGTGAAGTAGCTCGCCAGGTCCACCGTCCCGTCCTTGCCCAGCATCAGCACCTGGTCCGGAATCGGCTCCCCTTCCGGCCCGGCGTTCACTCCCGTGACCGTGATCGTCACCGTCGCTTCATTGCTCAGGGCGCCGACGCTGTCCATGACCCGGTAGGTGAAGTGGTCCTCCTGAGACGTTCTCGTGCCGTCATGCACGTAGGTGAAGGTCCCGTCCCGGTTCAGCGTCAAGTTGCCGTGGTCGGGGCCGGCGATCAACTCCACCGACAACTGGTTCCATCTGTCCTCCAGGTCGCTGTCGTTGGCCAGGACGCTGGATTCCGGGAAGAAGCTCGTCAACGGCGACCACGACGGGTCCCAATCGTTGTTGGCGTCGTCGGGAAGATCCCCCGTCCAGCCGGCTTGATATACGTCGCGGTTCACGCGGTAGACAGACCTGTACTCGTTCGACAGTATCGAGGTCGACCCTCCCCGGGACACCGTGATACTGTCGTCCAACGCCACGGGAGCACTGTTGTACTCGGTGTCTTCCTTTTCGTTGTTCCCGCCGCCCCCGTCGTCGTTGGTGATCGTCCCCGTCGCCGAACTGCCGACCGTGACCGTTGTGCCCTCGGGAACACCCGACACGCCCAGGCTCACCGTGAACGTCTCGTCCGTCTCGACTACCCTATCCTCGATAGTTGCCACGGCGAAGGTCTGCGTCTCCCCCGCCGTTCCGATGAAGGTGATGAGGGCCGTGTTCTCCGTGTAGTCCGTGCCCTTGGTCGCCGTCACATCCGTATAGCCCGGCCTCAACGTCAGACCCCCGGCCACGGCCTTGGCCAGCCTTGCCGTGAAGGTGATCGCATCGCCTTCACTGGCCGAGGCGTCGGCCACCGTCACCGCCGCGGTATCGTCGTTGGTGATCGTCCCCGTTGCCGTGTCGGTCGCAGTCACCGTCGCGGTGGTCCCCAAGACCGCCAGGCTCACGGTGAAGGTTTCGTGGGCTTCCACGACCCCGTCCTCGATGGTCGCTACCGTGAAGCTCTGCGTCTCTCCGGCCGTGCCGATGAAGGTCAGCGCCGCCGTGTTCTCCGTGTAGTCCGTGCCCGAGGTGGCCGTCCTGTCGGTGAAGCCGGGCGTCACCGTCAGACCGCCCTGCACAGCCTGGTTCAAGGTCACCGTGAAGGTAATCTCGTCGCCCTCACTGGCCCTGGCGTCGGCAATCGTCACCGCCGCGCCGCCGTTGTGGTCGGTGATGGTGCCGGTAGCCGTGTCGGTCGCCGTCACCTTGGCCGTGGTCCCCGAGACCGCCAGGCTCACCGTGAAGGTCTCGTCCGCCTCGACGTCGGTGTCCTCGGTGGTCGCCACCGTGAAGCTCTGCGTCTCCCCGGCCGTGCCGGTGAAGGTCAGCGCCGCCGTGTTCTCCGTGTAGTCCGTGCCCGAGGTGGCCGTCCCATCGGTGTAGCTCGGCGTCACCGTCAAACCGCCCGACACCGCCTTGTCCAAGGTCACCACGAAAGTAATTGCATCTCCCTCGTTGGCCGAGGCGTCGGCGATGGTCACCGCCGCGCTGCCGTCGTCGTCGGTGATCGTCCCTGTCGCCCTGGAGGTCGCCGTCACCGTCTCCGCTGTCCCCGACACCGCCAGGCCCACCGTGAAGGTCTCGTCCGCCTCGACGTCGGTGTCCTCGGTGGTCGCCACCGTGAAGGTCTTGGTCTCCCCGGCCGTCCCCGTGAACGTAAGCTCTGCCGTG
>VXMN01000205.1 GCA_009841055.1 Acidobacteriota bacterium | reverse complement strand
CGGGTTCACACGACCCCGGGCTGCCGCCCGGGGCTACCCTGAGCCGCAGCTACGCAGCTCTAAAAGGATGGCTTGTAGCAGGCGTTATCGCAAGTGACCCACGTCAACCGCAGCTTCGCAGCTCTCCCCTAACCCACAACGCTGCCGGGGGGCAGGATTTTTTTAACTGGAATATTTCCAGGGCGGCTCCCGGTCGCAGCCCGGAAATCCAGATTTTGGCCAATTCTGAATGCACCGTTCGGGTGCGCAAACGGTCCTCGCAGGTCGGCGGCGGGCCGACGGTCTCCGATTGACAGCACCTCCCTGAAGGATGATGGAGGCACTTACGGGAGGAGGAAGTTCCACCAGTGGCAACCACCTCCAAGCCCCCAGCCCCGCTCCGAAGTCTGTTTCTGGTGGATGGCATGTCCCACATCTTTCGGGCCTACTACGCCATCCGCGGCCTGACCGACAGCCAGGGCCATCCCACCAACGCCGTCTATGGATTTGCGGCCATGCTGCGCAAGCTGATCCGGCAGCACCGGCCCGACTACCTGGCCGTCATCTTCGACACCGAACAACCGACCTTCCGGCATGAGGCCTTCGAGCAGTACAAGGCCAATCGCCCCAGAATGCCTGAAGACCTGGCCTCCCAGCTCCCGGTGATTCGGGAGTTCTGTCAGGCCATGCGGATCCCCATCCTGCAGTTGGACCGCTTCGAAGCCGACGACATCATCGGAACTCTGGCCAGGCAGGCCGGTGAGAACCGCTGGGAAACGACCATCGTCTCCAACGACAAGGACATGTTTCAACTGGTGAACGACAGGACCCGGGTGCTTCACCAGTCCAAGACCGACACGCTCTTCGACGCCTCCAGGGTGGAGGAATTCTTCGGGGTCGCCCCTGAACGGGTGGTGGATGTGCTGGGACTCATGGGCGACAGCGTGGACAACATCCCGGGCGCCCCGGGCATCGGCGGCAAGGGAGCCCGCGACCTGGTGCACCGCTTCGGCAGCCTGGAAGCCCTGCTGGAACAAAGCGAACAGGTCACGCGCAAGACCTACCGCGAGTCCCTGCGGAACCACCGGGAGCAGATCCTGCAGAGCAAGGAGCTGGTCACTATCGACACCGCCGTGCCCATCGAGTTCAGTTGGGAGAACCTGCAGGTCCAGGATCCCGACCCGGACCGGCTCCGGCCCCTGCTGGCGCAACTCGGGTTTCAGTCCATGCTGAAGGAAATGGAGGGGGGCGCGTCGCCAGCCCGGGAAAAGCCGGTGGAATTCCAGCCCCTGGCCTCCCCTCGCCAGCTCCGGACCCTGCTGGAGCAGGCGCGCGCAGCCTCCTCCTGCACCTGCTGGCTGGAAATCGACTCCGAGGATTCGCTTTGTCGCGATCCCCGACGCCTGGCGGTGATGGCAGGGGAATCGGGTTGGACCCTTGACCTGGAAGACGAGGCCTCCCCGGGACTGGAGGATCTCAGGGAACTCTGGGAGGATCCGGAAATCGGCAAGGTCTTTTACGACGCCAAGCCGGCCCACCTGGTTTCCAGGCATCTCGGCCTGGAGCTGAAGGGGCTGCAGGGAGACGCCATGCTCATCTCCTACCTGCTGCAGCCCAATCGGAGTAACCATGGTTTGAGCGAGATCGCATTCGCCCTGCTGGGGGAAGAGGCTCCGACGGAGGCCGGAGGCCGCTGCGCCACCGTTCAACGACTCTTTGGAAAGTTGCAGCCCCAACTGGAATCCTCGGGGCTGGAACAGGCTTACCGGCAGATCGACCTGCCATTGGTCGAGGTGCTGGCGGAGTTGGAGTGGAACGGGATTCGGGTCGATTCCGCCGTGCTTCGGAAGATGTCGGAGGATTTCGAACGGACCGCCGAATCCCTTACTCGGAGGATCTACGAGGTGGCCGGGACCGAGTTCAACCTCAATTCGCCCAAGCAGCTCGGAGAGATTCTCTTCGACAGGCTCAACCTGCCCACACCCCGAAGACTCCGAAAATCCGGTCAGTATTCCACCTCGGTAGAGGTGCTGGAACACCTGGCCAAGGACTACGAGGTGCCCCGCCTGATGCTGGAGTACCGTCGGATCGCCAAGCTCAAGTCCGGATACGTGGACGCTCTTCCCCGCCTGGTGGATCCTCGGACCCGGCGGGTGCATCCCTCCTTCCACCAGACGGTGGCCGCTACCGGCCGACTGTCGTGCAGCAACCCCAACCTGCAGAACATCCCCATCCGCTCCGATCTCGGCGCTCAGATCCGGTCGGCTTTCGTGGCGGGCGAGGGCTGCCGGTTGCTGTCGGCGGACTATTCGCAAATCGAGCTGAGAATCCTGGCCCATCTTTCCCGGGACCCGGTGCTGCTCGATGCCTTCCAGAGGAACGAGGACATCCACACCCGAACCGCCAGCGAGGTGTTTGGCATCGATCCCCTGCTCCAGACCAGCGAGATGCGGCGGCGCGCCAAGGCCATCAACTTCGGCATCATCTACGGCCAGACGGCCTTTGGCCTGGCCAGGGAGCTGCAGATCTCCCACCGCGACGCCCAGGAATTCATCCAGCGCTACTTCGAACGGTATCGAGGCGTCAAGGAGTTCATCGATCAGACGATTCAGGCCACTCGGCAAAGCCGGGTGACCCGCACTCTCTTCGGGCGCCACCGGCAGATCCCGGACATCAACAGCCGCAATCCCGGCCTGCGCCAGTTTGCCGAAAGGACGGCCGTGAATTCACCCATTCAGGGCACCGCCGCCGACCTGATCAAGCTGGCCATGATCCGCATCCACCGCGAACTGCGGGAACGCAAGCTCGAATCCAGGATGTTGCTGCAGGTGCACGACGAGCTGGTCTTCGAGGTTCCCGAGTCGGAGATGGAGACCCTGCAGGCCCTCGTCAAGCAGGAAATGGAGTCCGTGTATTCGCTCTCGGTGCCCCTGGTGGTGGACGTGGGCGCCGGCCGGAACTGGATGGAAACCTGAATGCCCGCCCAAAGCCCGGCGGGCCTTGGCCCGCGGATATCGGCTCGTTGGATTCCGCTTGAAAGAGAGGTCTTATGTTGGACCGGCAATCCGCCTTCGATCTGTTGACCGAGTACACCAGCAACCCCAGCCTCATCAAGCACGCCCTGGCCGTGGAGGCCTGCATGCGGGCCTACGCCGGCAAGTATGAAGAGGACGTGGAAAAGTGGGGAATCGTGGGCCTGCTGCACGACTTCGACTACCAGAGATTTCCCGATCCCCCCGACCACCCCGAAAAGGGCGCCCGAATCCTGAAGGAAAAGGGTTACCCGGAGGACGTGATCTACGCCATCAAGTCCCATGCTCACTGGACCGGCTGCCCCAGGACCCACCTGGTGGACAAGGTGCTGTTTGCCTGCGACGAGCTCTCCGGCTTCATCACGGCCGTGACCCTGGTGCGCCCGGACCGCAAGATTGATGGACTCCAGCCCAAGTCGGTCAGAAAGAAACTCAAGGACAAGGCCTTCGCCCGATCGGTGAGCCGGGAGGACATCCTCACCGGCGCCGCCGACCTGGGGGTGGAGCTGAACGAGCACATCGCCTTCTGCATTCAGGCCATGAGCGGCATTTCAGCCCGGCTCGGGCTGTAGCGGGAGTATTTCTTACCTGAAACAAAAGAAAAAAAGAGTTATCCACGAAGACACACGAAGGACCACGAAGACACACGAAGGACCACGAAGGGACACGAAGAACGACGAAGGGCCACCAAGCTTCACGGCTCTGCCCCATCGGCAGG
>VXMN01000232.1 GCA_009841055.1 Acidobacteriota bacterium | reverse complement strand
GATGAGAAGGGCCGGATCTTTTTGGGAGCTGACGACAACGCCTCGGGCACTACAGCGCTGCTCGAGCTCGCGGAGGCTTTCCAAAGCAACCCGACGAAACCCCGGAGGAGCATACTGCTGGCGGCCTGGGGCGCGGAAGAAATCGGACTGCTGGGCTCGCGAAACTACGTGAGGGCGCCACCGGTCCCACTCCAGAAGACGGTGGCCATGTTCCAGATGGACATGATCGGCCGGAACGCCCAGCACCGGGCCAATCTCGTCGGTGAGCTTCCCGGCCAAAGAGAAGAGGACAACCGCAACTCGTTGAACGTCTTCGGAGCATCGGTCGCACCCATGCTGCGGGACTTCATCGAGCGCAGCAACGCCAGGATCGGCCTGGATCTGAGATTTCCCGCGGAACCCGAATCCATGGACTTGCTGCGCCGCAGCGACCACTGGCCCTTCCTGAAGCGGGGAATCCCTGCGCTATTCCTGTTCGCCGGCTTCCATCCCGACTACCATCGCCCAACCGATACCGCGGACAAGATCAACTTCAGCAAGCTGGAGAATATCGTAAAACTGGTCTACCTGGCGGTTTGGGAGGTAGGAGAGGCGCGCCGCCGCCCGCAATTGGACCCGGGGGTTTTCGGAAGGCTGACCCACCGCGGACCGGCCGGCGAGTGACGTGGCTGTAAGTCCGCTGTTTCGCCCCTTATCAGCGGCCCCGCCCTACGGAACGGAGGTGCGAACAAGTGACAAGTGAATAGTGGATAGTGATTAGTGGATAGTTATTGGATCTATACGTGGAGCATCTTGCCGGTCTCGGTAAAGTCGTTCAAAAAGTGTGCCCCCCATCAGGCATTTGTTTGCCATTAGGACTGACCACTGGCCACTGACCACTGATCACTTGTCTTGTAGGTTCTCCCGAACATACGGCTCACCCATTCCCGTCGAAGACTGCGGAAGCCGCCGCCACGCCGCTGCCCGGGGCCAGTTGGAACCCCTCTTGTCCAAGTATGCGTTCCAGGGCATTCAGCAACATCAGCACGTTGTTCGCGTGGGAAGAGGTACCCATCAACCCCACCCGCCAGATCCTGTCTTTCAGCGGCCCCAACCCTCCGCCGATCTCGATTCCGAAATCCCTCAGCAGCCGGGAGCGCACGGCGGCATCCGATATTCCATCGGGAACGCGGACCGTATTCAGGACCCATAGACGGTCCTCCGGTTGGACCAGCATCTCCAACCCCATGGCTTCCACACCGGCCACCAGCGCTCGATGATTCAGGTGGTGGCGATCGAAGCGGTTCCGGAGTCCCTCCTCCTCCACCAAGCGCAGTGACTCCCGGAGCGCATAGTTCATGGACACCGGAGCGGTGTGGTGGTAGGTGCGGTCGTCCCCCCAGTACTTTTCAACCATGGTCAGGTCGAGATACCAGCTCTGCACCTTGGTTTTTCTCCGGCGAATCCTTTCCACTCCCCGATCCGAGACCGTAATGGGGGCCAGTCCCGGGGGGCAGCTCAAGCACTTCTGGGTCCCGCTATAGGCGAAATCGACCCCATGTCTATCGATTTCCACGGGATGTCCGCCCAGTGAGGTGACGCAGTCCAGCAGCAGGAGCGTTTCCGGGAATTCCTTCAACACCTCCCTCAGCCGGTCCGGTGGGGTCAATACCCCAGTAGAAGTTTCAGCCTGGACGGCCGCCAGGATCCCGGGACGAGTTCGACGCAGGGCTTGTCGGACTTCCTCCATGTCAAGGCTGCGGCCCCATTCGGCTTCCACCCTTGTCAGCTTCCCGCCGCAGCGGGTAACGATATCGCTCATCCTCTCGCCGAATACTCCGTTAACGCAAACCACCACCGGGTCTCCGGGCTCGACCAGGTTCACGAAAGCGGCCTCCATTCCCGCGCTCCCGGTGGCGGATATGGGAATGGTCAAGCGATTCCCGGTTTCAAAAACCGTCCGCAGCAACTGCTGGATATCGTCCATGACCCCCAGGAAGGCGGGGTCCAGATGACCCACCAGCGGGGCGGAAAGCGCACTGAGCACGCGGGGATCCACGTCGCTGGGACCAGAGCCCATCAGGATGCGCTTCGGGGGATTGAACTCGTTCATGGCGTTCCTTTCTTGCTGGTGGTGAGCCTGTCCTGCGCAAACAAACGGATCAAAAGGAGTGGGGAAGTCGTTTCGCCCTTGCTACGCCGGGATGATCCCCAGCCGGCGACCGACCCTGGCGAGAACCTCCAGGGCGAATTCCAACTGTTCCCGGGTATGGGTGGCGGTCACGATGGTGCGGATGCGAGACTTTTCCTCCGGCACGGTTGGATAACCGATGCCCTGAGCAAACACTCCCTCCTCGAAAAGCTCGTCCGAAAACTTCATCGCCAGCTCTCCCTGACCGACGATAACGGGGGTGATGGGTGTTTCGCTGGCGCCGGTGTCGAAACCCAGGCGAGCCAAGCCTGCCTTGAAGAAACGGGTGTTGTCCCATAACCGTTCGATCAGGGCCGGCTCCTCTTCCAGGACCTCGAAGGCCGCCAGGCAGGAGGCCGCCACCGCCGGAGGATGGGAGGTGGAAAACAGAAAGGGCCGGGCGCGATGGTAGAGGTACTCGATCAACGCGCGACTCCCGCAGACATACCCACCCAGAGCCCCGACGGCCTTGGAAAGCGTTCCCACCTGAATATCCACCCGGCCGTGCAAACCGAAGTGGTCTACCGTGCCGCGCCCGCAATTGCCCATGACGCCGCTGGCATGGGCATCGTCCACCATCATCATGGCGCCGTGTTTTTCCGCCAGTTCCACGATCCGGGGAAGCGGGGCCACATCGCCGTCCATTGAGAAAACGCCGTCCGTGACCACCAGCTTCCTGCCGGGCAGCGATTGAACCTCGGCCAGAATTCCTTCCAGCGCCCGGGTATCCTTGTGGGGATAAACCCGGATCTGAGCGCGCGACAGCCGGCAGCCGTCAATGATGCTGGCATGGTTCAGCTCGTCCGAGATGATCATGTCTCCCTTGCCCAGAATCGAAGACACCGTGCCCGCATTGGCGGTAAAGCCCGATTGAAAGACCACGCTGGCTTCCACGTGCTTGAACCGGGCAATCTTCTCTTCCAGCTCCATGTGAATCCGCATGGTTCCCGCGATGGTTCTGACCGCGCCCGACCCCACGCCGAACCGCCGCAAGGCCCGAGCGGAGGCTTCGATGAGACGGGGGTGGGTGTTCAGCCCCAGGTAGTTATTGGAGGAAAGGTTCACCACCGACCGTCCATCGAACTGAGCCTGTGGCAGTTGTTGTCCTTCCAGAATCTTGAGAGCTCGGTAGAGCTTCCGGTTTCTTAGCGTTTCCAGCTCTCCAGCCAAAAACTCATCCAGAAGTGTCGCCATGCTGACTGTTCCACCTCGAAGGCGTCGAATTCGGGTTAACCAGGGTCCGGAAACATCAGCGAATCATAACACAACGCTTGAGTCCGCATTCCTCACCGGGAACGCGCTCACGGACAACAATCGATCATGTCCATCGAATCATCCGCAGGGTGGGGCACGGGAGCAGGCCCACCCGGGAACGCGGGCGTCCCGCCCGCATGCTGTCCCGTAGCGTGCCGCTCAGTTTCCCTGCGATGCGGCACCCCGCCACCCTGCCGGCGGGAACGGCAGGGGCTCGGCCGAAGCTGAGTCCTGACGCCGTTGCCAGTCAAGCCCCGTCGAGGAGTTGGGTGAGGCCTTGCCAGTGTTGTGCGGGCGGGACGCCCGCGTTCCCGG
>VXMN01000304.1 GCA_009841055.1 Acidobacteriota bacterium | reverse complement strand
CCCTGATATCCGGCCACAACTCCGTAACGATGCGCTCAACCACCTCGGGGTCCAGGAGGGAATCGGCCTGGATGGCGTCGGTCTCCATCCGCCGCAGTGACACCGCCCGCGCCCGTCGTTCCTCCAGGGGCGCGTCGTCCAGAAAGGCATAGGGGTTGGCGTTGAGGATCTCATGGGACATGGGTGAGGGGGCGGGTGTGTCGCGCCCCAGGAAGCGAATGTCGCCGGACTCGAGTCGGCCAAGCACCTCCAGGAACCCCTCCAGGTCCAGCGGCTCGTGCAGACAATCGTGCAACGTCTGGTTCACCAGGGGGTGGTCCACCGGCTCCACCGGACCCGGGGCGTTGTCCTGACAGGCCAACTGGGCCGGGAATACGGCGGCCAGCAGGTCCTCCGCCCGCATCCTCTGAATCGGCATCGGCACCCGGCGGCCATGCTGGAACCTCAGCAGGGCCAAAAAGCGGGTGGCGTTCCAGCGCCAGCGGTTCCCGAACATGGGAGAGGCCAGCACCCCCTGGATCAGGTCTCGTTCGGTTCGATCGGATCGCACCATGGAGGCCACGCTCTGCAGCGGAAAGCTGTGCTGTTCTCCCAGGGAAATCACCACCCCGTCGTCGGTGGCTGCCGCCTGCAGCTCGAAATTGAAGGAGACGCAGAACCGCTTCCTCAGGGCCAGGCCCCAGGCTCGATTGATGCGGCCTCCAAACGGTGTGTGCAACACGAGCTGCATGCCCCCCGATTCGTCGAAAAAGCGCTCGGCCACCACGGTGTGCTGGGTGGGAACCTCTCCCAGGACGGCCCGGGTCTGGGAGATATAGGCGACCAGTTGTTCGGCGCCCGACCGCTCCAGGCCACACTCCCGCGACAACCAGTCGATGGCCGAGTCCGTTTCGGGGCTCAGCAGCTCCGCCAGCTTGCGGCGGAGTTCCGAGACCGCTTCCGACAGTTCCGCCGTGCGCGCCGGAGCTTCCCCCACCCAGAAGGGAATGGTGGGAGGTGCGCCCTGAGCGTCCTCCACCCGGAGCTTGCCCGATTCCACGCGACGGATGCGCCAGGACTGGTTTCCGAGAAGAAAGATGTCTCCGGCCATGCTCTCGATCGCAAAGTCCTCATTGACCCGCCCTACGAAGATGCTTTCAGGTTCCTGGATGACGTCGTAGTCGGCCGTGTCGGGAATGGCTCCCCCACTGGTGATGGCGGAAAGGGCGGCGTTCCTGCGAGGCCGCAGGCGGCGGTGGACTCCATCGCGGTGGAGGTAGGCCGAGCCTCGACCTCGGCGGGTTGAAATCCCTTCGGAGAGAATCTCCACAACCTCTGCAAACTCTGCGGGGGTCAAGTCGCGATAGGGATAGGCCTTGCGGCACAGATCCCAAAGTTCCTGCTCGGAAATCTCCCCTGCGGCGACGGTGGCTACCATCTGCTGAGCCAGGATGTCCAAGGGCTTGTCGGGGATATGGACCCGATCCAGCTCTCCGGCGCGGACAGCCCGAACGGCCGCGGCGGTTTGCAGCAGCTCATCCCGGGTAAGAGGAAAGAGGAGGCCCTTGGGAACGGTGTCCAGGCCGTGTCCGGAGCGGCCGACTCTCTGCAGCAGGCTTGCAATGGAGCGGGGAGCCCCCACATGGCAAACGAGGTCGACGTGACCTATGTCGATGCCCAGTTCCAGCGAGGCCGTGGCCACCACCACCGAAATGGCGCCGGACTTGAGTCGCTGTTCCGCCGCCAAGCGGCTTTCCTTGGACAGACTGCCGTGGTGGGTGGCGACCTGATCTTCTCCCAGGCGCTGGCTCAACTTGTGGGCGACTCGTTCCGCAAGGCGGCGGGTATGGACAAAGACCAGGGTGGAGCGATGAGCCCGCGATTCTTCGGCGATGCGCTCGTAGAGGGCTTCCCAAAGCTCCAGACTGGCGATGGGACCGAACTCCAGGTCGGGAATGGCAATGGATAGCTCAAGATCACGCTGGTGGCCGATATCCACGATGGAACAAGCCGCCCGGCCCCTGGGCCTGAGGCCCGGAGTTCCTACGAGCAGGCGGGCAATGGCGGAAACAGGTTTCTGAGTGGCGCTGAGCCCGATCCTCTGCAGGCGCCGGCCGGCCAGGTGGTCCAGGCGTTCCAGGGACAAGGCCAGGTGAGACCCGCGCTTGTCGCCCGCCACGGCATGGATTTCGTCCACGATCACCGTGCCGGCCCCCGCCAGGTAGCCGCGGCTCCCTTTGGCCGTGAGCAGAATGTAGAGCGACTCGGGAGTCGTTATCAGGATATGGGGTGGACGCCGGAGCATGGACTGCCGTTCGCTGTTGGGAGTGTCTCCGGAGCGCACCGCCACTCGAATTCCCAACGGTGCTTCGCCTGCCTGTTGGGCGATGCGCCCGATTTCCTCCATGGGGAGCTGCAGGTTCTTGTGGATGTCGTTTCCCAGCGCCTTCAGGGGCGACACGTATACCACGTAGGTACGGTCTTCGAGCCGTCCGGTCAAAGCAGCCTGCACCAGCCCGTTCAGGGACCACAGGAATGCGGCCAGGGTCTTGCCCGATCCGGTGGGCGCGGCGATCAGGGTATCCCTGCCGGCCATCACCGGAGGCCAGCCCTCTTTCTGGGCAGTGGAGGGGGCGGCGAAGTGTTGGCGGAACCACTGGGCCAGGTAGGGGTGAAACCCCCGGGGCAGGGGACTGTGAGAAGGGATGGCAGTCTTCATCTCGAGCCTTCGGTAGAGGCGGAGCGCGGCAGCCGGGGGGGCTGGGCGGTGGAATCCGCTACTTGGATCCGATTCCGCAGGGCCTCGAACTTGCGCCGGCCGATTCCCCGGATGATCAGGATTTCCTCGACTCTCCGGAAGGGGGGATTCTTGGCGCGGAACTCCACAATTCGTCGAGCCAGCACGGGCCCGATTCCGGGCAGCGTTTCCAGTTCCCGGGGCCCGGCGGAATTGATGTCCAGCCGGTTGCCCGGGGCAAACGACCTGGACGGCAGCGGAGTCTGCTCCTGCCGGACGAGCGGCTCCGACCCGTTCCCGGCTTGGGAGGCTTGCCACCGGCAGCTCTCCAGGACCACCAGGCAGGACAGGGCCAGTCCGATGCCGCACAGCCATTCCAACCGAATCGCCACTACTGGTCCCGGTTCTTCAGATTGGCGATCAGCCGACGGATGTCGCCCAATCCCTTCCATCCGACGTAGAGCACCAGAAATCCATACCACAGAATACAGAGCCAGGTCAGACAAAACCAAAAGGGATGGGAGGGAAGCATTTATGTAGCCTCGCCCTCGCCCCATGCAAGTGGGCGGCTAATTCGAGAAAAAACGGCCAATCGTCAATAAAGAAGAACCACGAATATACACGAATAGACACGAATACGGATGGACCTCATTAATCGGACTATTGGTGTTCATTCGTGTCCATTAGTGGTTCGTCGTTTTCCTTCGTGCCCTCTTTGTGGGTGTCGTTGCCGGACAACTCTCACGACTGGATTCAGACAAGCACCGCCCCTGCCCTGCCGGGCGGATCATTCGAGGGTGAAACAAGAGAAGTGCATGGCCTGTCGGGAACAAGATGATTGAACATCGATGCACAGGATTAACAGGATGAGAGCTTCCTGCACGAGAAGCCGTCTCAGGCGATGATCCGATGCGATTTTGCGGATTCCCGGCATTGGAAGCTAGCCGTTTCCTGAAGAAAATCCTGTGCATCCTGTGCATCGATGTGAATAAACCATCGACTCATGCTAGTCATTGAACCGGATGCCAGCCAACAGA
>VXMN01000265.1 GCA_009841055.1 Acidobacteriota bacterium | reverse complement strand
CCCGGGCGGGGGGCCGGGCCGGGGCGGCCGGCCAGGGTGAGCGGGGGCTCCACGTCCTGATACCCCTGGTCCAGCGTCTTGCGGACCAGGCGCCGGGTGTAGCGAAAGTCGGTGCGTGCCATGCCGGCGCCGGCGCCCAGGAAGGGTGTCCAGCGCGAGTCGTTGGGGAAGTCGAAGTACAGGTTGGCGAATACCTGGTGGACGCGGTAGTTGGAGATCGACTCGGTCGGGGGGGACACCGGGCTCCATTCGAGGGACTTGCTGACCACGGCCTGGTTGGTGGCGGATTCGATGAGCGGGGACACGTCGCCGCCCTGGGTCCGGGCCCGGTACTCGAACTCGATGCGCGGCCTGCCGAAGGCGTAACCGGCGCTGAGGCCGCCCGTGAATCCCGGGCCGGGCGAGAAGCCGTTCGAGGAGAGCTGGCGCAGCGTCGTGTCCGTGCATTCCGGGGCGCTGCTCGGCACCAGAGCCGGGTCGTCATAGAGCAGCCTGTCACACTTGGTCGGGTTGGTCACCGCCGAGAGGGCCGAGTCCAGCCGCGCCGAGCTCGTCAGACCCAGGTTGAGCCCGACATAGGCGCCACGGTGGTTGTCCTGGGCGCCGGCCGCAGTGGCGGCCAGCAGGCAGGCAATCAGCATTGCGGCCGACACGGCGTGCCGTCTCCAACTTCGCTCAACTGGTGTAGGGTTCCTCTTGTAACGCATTTTGCACCTCAGGATTGGAACGCGCGGATCAAGCGGTATGCGAAAGTGGAAGCCGTGGCCCAAAGACCCATGGCGGCATCAGATCTCCGGAATGGCCAGGTCGGCCGCGCCCGGCTCGGACATGACGGCCTCCGGGTAGTAGCGCTCGATCAGGTCGGCCGCGATGCGGGCGCGGCGGACGCGTTCCCGGGTCAGGGCGATGGCGGTGGGATCGATGTGGGTGCCGCTGGGGTAGATGTCGGGGGCGTTGCGCAGGCCCAGCTTGACATAGACGGGGGAGAGCAGCCGGATGAACTCGGGGATCTCGAAGTGGCGGACGAACCCCCCGAAATTGTCGGGAGTCTCCACGTAGAGGTCCAGCGGCAGGGAGACCGCCTCCCGGATGGAGGCCAGCAGCGGCAGGGGCAGGTCGGAGGAGACGTTGAAGGTGTTGCCCCCGAAGTCTTCCAGGATCCTGACGGAAATCGGGTTGGTGGCGCTGAGCTGGACCGAGATCTTGACCACCAGGTTGGCGGGCAGATCCCCCGACTGTTTCAGTTGATTGACCAGCCACAGCAGCCCCAGGTCGGCCACCAGGATGCCCCGCAGTCCCAGGTCGCAACCCCGCTTGATATCCTCCACCGCATAGACCACCTGGTCCATCCCCCTCAAGCCCAGGCCGATGTTCTTGCCCGCGGCCGTCAGCGGCTGGGCTCCGATATCGAAGGTGGCCCGCGGCCCCACGAACAGGCTCACCTCCATCTGCCGGTCCCGGGCCATCTTCAGCATGTCCTTGATCTCGTCGTCGGTCATCAGCATGATCCCGCTGCCCTGGCTGACCCGATGGATGGTGAGCCGGTAGCGCTCGGCCTCCTCGATGACCGCCTGCAGGCAGCGCGGGCCCTCCACGCTGGGTATTTCAAAGCGATACTGGGCCCCGTCCGGAAAACGCTTGGGCGTGCTTCTGAGGGCGTATCCGTCGCCCGAGGGGAAACCGAGCTGTTTCAGGAAATCGCGTGTCGCCTTCATGGTTGGTTCCTTTCCGAGTTATTCCAGTAATTCAGTGCGCCGTGGAAAGGCGCCTTCTTCTAGCGGGTGCGAACCCCGCCCAACAACTGTCGCTCCAGCTGGTAGCAGCCAGGGCGGATCATGGAGGTAACAATATGGTCTGAAGCACTCTGGTGTCAAAGGGCCGCCTTGGGCGGTTCAGCGACCATGCGGGCCGGAACGCGAGTGAACGTCGAGCAGGCCTCGAAACGGATGATGCGGAAGCCGACCCTTCTGAATTTAGGGGAAGGCCGTTGGCGGATGGGGAAGAGAGCGACGTGGGCACCGATCCGCTTCCGCCGGGGTATTGGCGCTGGCACGCATGGAAGAGGAAGAAGGAGGCAACACGGGAAGCCCTGGCGGAGATGGGCACACATCAACCGGGACCCCATGAGGGGCAGGCCGGGCCGACAGGGTGGCGGATGGGTTCGTAGTACCGGGGAAGCCGGGTAACGCCGGTGGAGGGAAGGGACCCTGAGTTGAGAGCAGCATGGAAAGGAGGCAGGGCGTGGCCACTGACAAGAGTCTAACAGGGTCAGAAAGGGTTCGGAAACTCCAGATCATGCTCCATGCGAAAGCGAAGGAGGACCCCAAGCGGCGGTTTCACGCGCTGTGCGACAAGGTGTGGCGAGAGGACTTTCTGCAGGAAGCCTGGGCACGGGTTCGCCGAAACGGCGGCTCAGCCGGGGTGGACGGGGAGGGCTTCAAGGACATCGAGGCGTACGGAGTGGGCCGCTGGTTGGGGGAGCTGGCGCGGGACCTGAGGGAAGGGACCTACGTGCCGAAGCCGGTGCGGCAGGTGCTGATCCCGAAGAAACAGCCTGGGAAGTATCGGCCGTTAGGCATTCCCTGCATACGGGACCGGGTAGCGCAGACGGCGGCATTGCTGGTGTTGGAGCCGATCTTCGAAGCGGACCTGGAACCGGAGCAGTATGGCTATCGACCGGGGCGGAGCGCTAAGGACGCGGTCAAAGGCGTGCATGGACTCCTGGGAAGGGGTTTTCGGGAGGTGGTTGACGGCGACCTGTCCAACTACTTCGGCGAGATTCCGCATGCTGAGCTGATGAAGAGCATTGCCCGGCGCGTGAGTGACGGGAGGATGCTGAGACTCATCAAGGCATGGCTGGAGATGCCGGTGGAGGAGGACGACGGGAAAGGGGGCAGACGCCGCCGGAACCGAGGGCGCCGGGAGCGGAAGGGGACGCCGCAAGGAGCCCCGATCTCACCCTTGTTCAGCAATCTCTACATGCGGCGTTTCGTCTTGGGCTGGAAGGTGCTGGGTTATGCCCGGCGCTTCCGTGCGGAGATCGTCAACTATGCGGATGACTTCTGTGTGCTCGGCAGGGCGCCGGCGGCAGAGATGCTGACTGGGGTCAAGCGGATCATGGAGGAGTTGAAGCTGGTGGTCAACGAGCGGAAGACCCGATGCCTGCGGTGTCCCGAGGAACCGCTGGAGTTTCTGGGCTACCGCATCGGACGCAACTATCGCCCCAAAGGGAGGGGAGCCTACATCGGCACTCGACCCAGCCAGGCGAGCGTTCAAGGCATCTGCCGCAAGATCAGCGAGTGGACGGCGCCGAGGAACGGGAGGCTGCTGCCAGCAGAGATGGTAGAACACCTGAACCGGGCCATGACCGGGTGGGCGAACTACTTCTGCCTGGGGCAGGTCAGCCCGGCCTACCGAGCGATCGACCGCCACGCGGTCCGGCGGCTGCGTCGGTGGCTCTGTCGGAGGCACAAGGTGAGGTCCGGGGGGTATGTGCGCTTCTCGGACGCGAGACTGCGGGAAACCTATGGTCTCACCTGCCTGGCGTCAAAGACGAAGGGCTTACCGTGGGCGAAGGCATGATCTCGACTGAAAGCTGGATGCGGGAAAACCGCACGTCCAGTTTGACGAGCGGGGGCGAGGAAACGCAGCTAAGACGAGATTGAGGCACCGGCGAGTGGCGAAAGCCGCCGGTAACAGCGACTCCCTCGATCTAAGGCCGGCGCGCCTCCCCTCGACTCTACACAACGTCCCC
>VXMN01000043.1 GCA_009841055.1 Acidobacteriota bacterium | reverse complement strand
CTGAGCGGCACCGAACGGGAGTGCATGCGGGCGGGACGCCCGCGCTCCCGGGGGGCCCTCCTTCCAAACGCTCTTGCTCCTCGAGGGGGCGCGCGCCGGCTTGCCGGGCTGCAGCCCTGCCGATGCGGCAGAGCTGTCACGCTTAGAGTGGCCCTTCGTCGTCCTTCGTGTTCCTTCGTGGATAACTCTTTTTTCTTTTGTTCCGGACAAGACTCCCTGCCTTCCATGATCCGCCGTCGCCCATCCCCGGGTTTTGCCACAGTCCTCACCGGACTGCTCCTTTTCGGAGTCGTCGCGGTCCATCACTCGGGACAAAATCTCCGCTTGAGCGGCGACCGGGCGCTCTCCCATGTAGAACGCCTGGTCAGCTACGGTCCCCGTCCTCCGGCCTCACCCGGCATCAAGAAAGCCCAAGAGTACATTACGGGTGTACTGCGGCGACTCTCCCTCGAAGTCGAACACCAGAACTTCCTGGCTTCGACTCCCAATGGCAACCTGCCCATGAAAAACATCATTGGTCGCTCTCAGGTGGAAAAGGGGAAGGTAGTGATCCTGGCCAGCCACTACGACACCCACCTGATGACAAACCGGGTCTTTCTGGGAGCCAACGACGGAGGTTCCAGCGTGGGCTTGTTGCTGGAACTGGCGAGAGTACTCTCCCGGCGGCAACCGGATTTCTCCCTGTGGTTTGTCTTTTTTGACGGAGAAGAAGCCCAGAAGGCCTGGTCGCCCACGGACAGCCTTTACGGAAGTCGATACTTTGTGCAGCGTCTCAGAGCCAGAGGTCAAACCGGCAGAATCAAGGCCATGATCCTGATGGACATGGTGGGCGACAAGGACCTGGTGCTGGAAAACGACCTAAATTCGACCCCATGGCTGATGCGCCTGGTGAGAGACTCCGCCTCCGAGTTGGGCTTCGGAGAACACCTGTCCGGTAATCCGAAAGCTGTGGAGGACGACCACATCCCTTTTACCGAGGTGGGTATCCCGGCCGTGGATCTGATCGATTTCGAATTCGGACCGAACAACCGCTACTGGCACACGCCGCAGGACACGCTGGACAAGATCAGCCCTCGAAGCATGGAGCGAGTGGGACAGATCGTGCTGAGGACCCTTGAAAAGCTTTCAGCCCGATGAGCAAGGCGCTACTTGAGGAACTCCAGAAACTCGCTGCGGGTCTTGCTGTCGCTCTTGAAGCGCCCAAGCATGCAACTGGTGACGGTCTGACTGTTCTGTTTCTGCACCCCGCGCATCATCATGCAGAAATGATGGGCTTCAATGACCACCCCCACGCCCTTCGGCTCCAGGTACTTCTTGACCGTGGATGCGATTTCGGTAGTGAGCCTCTCCTGAATTTGCAACCGCCGGCTGAAGACATCCACGATTCGAGCCATCTTGCTTAATCCGATGACCTTTCGATCCGGCAGGTAAGCCAGGTGGCACTTTCCATAAAAGGGCAGCAGGTGGTGCTCGCAGAGGCTGTAGACCTCGATGTCCTTGACGATCACCATTTCGTCATATTCGGCCTCAAACAGTGCCCCGTTGATGACAGAGTCCAGGTCTTGCTGGTAGCCCTGGGTCAGGAACTGGAGACTGGCCGCCACCCGCTCGGGAGTCCGCTCCAGCCCTGAACGCTGGACATCTTCACCCACGTGGTGAAGCATCTGGCGCACCAGTCTGGAAAGGGCCGCGGTCTGTTCCTCAGGTTGTGGTTTCATCAGCATGAATCACTCCTCCCCGCAAGCTCTAACCCGTAATTGTCGCCAGGTCGCCGGTGGCATGATGAAAAGCAGTTTGTTTTCAGTATTTCGATTGGCTCTACTGAAAGCCCGGCAGATTACGGATCGCGCTGGGCATGCCTCGGATCGGCAATAGGGATCAGTCGATGGTGGCGCTCCAATCCTCCAGCCTGTCCTTGAGGCTCGACAGAAACCGATCCGCCACCGCACCGTCAATGAGCCGGTGATCGAAAGTTAGAGACAAATAGGCCATGGAGCGAATGGCAATGGCGTCATTGATCACAACCGCCCGCTTTGTGACCGCGCCGACGCAGAGAATTGCGACCTGGGGCTGATTGATGATGGGCGTTCCGATCAAGCCGCCAAACACCCCGGGGTTGGTGAGGGTGAAGGTCCCTCCCTGCACCTCGTCCGGGCTGAGCTGCTTCTGGCGGGCCCGATGGGACAAGTCAGCCAGCTCCCTGGCCAATGCCACCAAAGTCTTCTGCTGAGCCTGCCGGATGACAGGAACAATCAATCCCCAGTCCAACGCCACCGCGACTCCCAGGTTGATGTCCTTCTTGTAGACGATGTCGTTGCCCACCATAGAGGCATTCAATATGGGAAAGTCCTTCAGAGTGTCGACAACTCCCTTGACAAGGAAGGGCGTCAAGGACAGCTTGAAACCTTCCCGGTCGGCAAACTTCTCGGCATTCTCCTGCTTGAGTCTCATGACGGCGGTCATGTCCACTTCGAAAATGGAAGTGACATGAGCCGAAGTGCGACGGCTGCTGATCATATGCTCGGCAATGCTTCTGCGCATGGCAGTCATCGGAACGATTTCGTCCTCATCGGAAGGAGCCGGCCCCAGCCCCTCCTGAGCCTGTTGAACCAGCGGTCGAGTTACCTCGGCGATCCGCTCCCGCTCCGACAGATAGTTCAGGATATCCCGCTTGGTGATCCGCCCTCCCAGGCCAGTCCCCTCAATTTCCCTCAGGTCAATCCCTTCTTCTCGAGCCATGCGTCGTACCAGCGGGGAGGCCCGCAATCCGCGTCGAGAGTCCGCGACTTCAGACTTCGGATTCCGCCCTGGAGTTTGCTCGGACTCTTGGGGGACAACCGCATTTCCGCCCCCCGCGGCATCCCGCGCTGCGCCTCCTTCGTCATCGATAATGGCGACTACGGTGTTGATCTCGACGGTCTCTCCTTCCTGGAACAGGATCTCTCTGAGGATGCCCGAAGCAGACGCCGGTATCTCGGAGTCCACCTTGTCGGTGGAGATTTCAAAGAGAGGTTCATCCCGCTCCACCCGGTCGCCCACATTCTTGAGCCACCTGGTGATCGTACCCTCAAAGATGCTTTCCCCCATTTGGGGCATGATGACGTTGGACGGCATGGAATTCTCCGACTGGGTCGACGGAATCAGTATGCTGCCAGGTGCCTTGCCACGCGGATGACATCCGAGGTCTTGGGGAGAAAAAACTCTTCCAGCGGCGGGCTGTAGGGGATGGGAGTGTCGGGGGCCGTTATGCGCATGACGGGCCCGTCCAGGTACTCAAAAACCTCTTCCGCAATGACCGCGGCCAGTTCTCCCGCGAAGCCGCCGGTCCGGGTGTCCTCGTGCAACAGAATCACTTTCCCGGTTTTCTTGACCGACTCGAGAACCGTCGCCTTGTCCAGAGGCACCAGGGTGCGCAGGTCCACCACTTCCAACTCGACGCCATCTCCGGCCAGGACTTCGGCGGCTTCCAAGGCATTGTGAACCATGGCGCCGTAGGTAATCACCGAAATATCCCCGCCCGCACGCTTGACATCGGCCTTGCCAATCGGGACCAGGAACTCTTCGCTCGGAAGTTCCTCCTTGACGCGCCGATAGAGGTACTTGTGTTCGAAGAAGAGAACGGGATCTTCATCGCGAACGGCCGACTTGATCAATCCCTTGGCGTCGTAGGCGGTAGAGGG
Organism: Acidobacteriota bacterium; assembly: GCA_009841055.1. Lineage (GTDB taxonomy): Bacteria > Acidobacteriota > Terriglobia > Versatilivoradales > Versatilivoraceae > Versatilivorator. Next base: position 88 of record VXMN01000043.1, on the reverse strand, counting down.
AGCCACCACCTTCAATCCCGGCGTATGCACGAAATACATCTCCGGATTCTGGGAGTGGAATGGCCCCCCGTGAATACCCCCCCCGGAC
>VXMN01000218.1 GCA_009841055.1 Acidobacteriota bacterium | reverse complement strand
CGCTCCCGGGTGGGCCTCCTCCGATGCGGATTTGCGGATTCGCGGCATTGGAAGCCGGCCTTTTCCTGAAAAAATCCTGTGCATCCTGCGCATCGATGTGAATCAAAATCTGCCCATGCTCGACTTTGAACCGGTTTCCAGCCACCCGGCGCCGGCGTTTGTTTCAGACAGGCGGCCGGTGGCAACCAACCTTTTTGTCAGAATTTGTGCCGGCGCAACCAATTCAGAGGGCGCCTTCCGCTTGCGGCGACGCCCGGGATCAGAGTCAGGGCCAGGCAGAGCCAGGCAAAGAGGTCTCCATTCCGGGAATAGAAGGTGCGGGTCTGTCTGAAGCGGAAGTGACCATCCAGGACCGTGCGGCGGTGGAGGCCGGTGCTGGAAAGGACTCTCCCCAATGGGTCGATGACGGCGCTGATCCCGCTGTTTGCGGCTCTCAGCAGATATCGCCGGTTCTCGACGGCTCGCATGCGAGCCATCAGCAAATGCTGGTGGGGAGCAGCCGAGCTGCCGAACCAGGCATCGTTGGTGATGTTGACCAGGACCTCGGCCCCTTCCGCCACAAAGCGGCGCACCAGGTCGGGGACGACCGCCTCGTAGCAGATGAAGACCCCCACCCTCTCGCCGGATTCCAAGCGCGAGACCACCACCCGGCTGCCGGGCCGATAGTCCCCTACCCCGGTGGATATCTTCTCCACAAAAAAGAACAGCCAGGACCAGGGAACGTATTCCCCGAAGGGGACCAGGTGCATTTTGTCGTACTGCGCGATCAAACCCCCGGCGGGAGACAGCGTCCCGACGCTGTTGTAGGGGCCGGTGTGCAAACCCGAATCTTCCATAGGCCAGTCGACAAATCCGAACAGCAGCGTGGAGCCGGAAGATTCCGCCAGCCGGTTCATGTTTCTTCGGAACGACGGATCTTCATGAAAATAGAACGGCGCCGGAGTCTCCGGCCAAATGAGGAGCCTCGTCCGATGCGGTGCGGCAATCGGTGGGGCGGCTTCCGGAGTTGTTGCCGAATCCCTGGACGAGGGAGACAAAGACAGCTCGATCAATTCATCCAGCAGCCGGCTTTGCGATTGCGGGTCCCAGGGGTGATCCAGAGGAATATGGGTCTGTACCAGGCGGGCGTCGGCTTTCCCGCTGCGGTTGGCCTCCAGCGGCTTTGTTCCCGTCCATATCAGACCTCCCAGGAACGCCAGCGCAACGGGCAGGCTTACGACAGCCGGTTTGGACCGGAAAAAAAGGCCGGCGACCAAAGCGTTGATCAAAACCACCAGGAAGGAGAGTCCGTAGACGCCGGTGAAAGTGGCGATTCGGGTCAGCGAGGTGTGGTCCACCAGCGCGTAGCCCGTCAGGCACCAGGGAAATCCGGTTAAAAGGTGTCCCCGAAGGTATTCGGTGGCAACCCAGAGGCAGGGGGCCAACAGGAAGCAGCCCCCGGGGAAACTCAGCGACAGTCTGGAAAATGCGCAGGCGAACAGACCCGGGAACAGAGACAGATAGGCGATCAGCAGAGCAAACAGCAAAAGGGCTCCCGTCCAATGCATGTCGCCGTAGCCTTGCAGTACGTCCAGGATCCAGTAGCAGCATCCGGAAAGGAAAATGAGACCGAAGATCCACCCCAGCGACAGCGCCCGCTTCCAGGAAGCTTCTCGAAAGAGAGCGATCAACAAGGGAACCAGGGCGACCCAGCTCACCCAGGACAGGGAGAATTTGGGGAAGAGAAGGATTTGCAGGATGCCGCTGGCAATGGCCAGACAGGCCGCCTGGTAATGCCTGAAGGGGAAGGGCCTAGGGGAGGAGAGCACGAATTGGTTTCAGAAAGAAGGGCATGCGGGCTGAAGCCGTTGGATTCACTGGCGCCGCAGAATGGGATCATAGCCGTCCCGGGCCAGCCGGGCCTTCACTCGGGATGTTTCCCGGGTGCTGCGATACGGTCCAACCTTGACCCGGATCCACTGCGGGTTTTCGGACTTCGACGGAGACACGACCACCACGGGGTATCCCTTGCCCCGTAGCTCGTCGGCCAGGCGATTGGCATCGGCACGTTTCCGCAGGGCGGCCACTTGCAAATGAAGCAATCCCCCGGAGCTGGCCGCGGAGCCGGAAGAAGCTCTACGAGCCCTGGACGGCTGTCGGGCTTCTCTTGGCTTTTCCTTTCCGGAGGGGCGCGGACTGAAGTTTTCATCCATGCTTTGATCCTTGACCGCGCTGTAAAAGTCCAGTTCCTTTCGCAAGTCCGCCGGTGCAGTCGGATCCTGCATGGTGGATCCTGCCCCGCCGGTCCCCTTTCGAGAAGCCCCACCGGTTCCCTCTGTGCCCGTGGGTGGGGTCACCGCTCCCGAGGTTGCAAGGCTGGAATGCGATCCGTCTCCGGCTGACTGCGTTGCCTCCCCGGCTTGTCCGTGTCCCATCCAGAAACCCAGCGCAAAAAAACTGGCGCAGATCAGGACAGCCCCAAGGAAAAAGAGCAGCAGGTGCCGGTTGTCGAGACTCAGCTCCTTGTTTTCAGGACTCCTCTCCATGAAATTGCCTCCTTACCGCTGCCGCATTTTGCAAGAGGCTCTACTCACTCTTTTTCAGAAACGGCTCCAGGATGTCGATCGCCAGCGGGAAAACCAGGGTGGTATTTCTTTCGACTCCAATGTCAGTCAATGTCTGCAGATACCTCAACTGCAGGGCGACCGGTTCCCTGGCCACCACCTCGGCGGCTTGAGCCAGCTTTTCCGAGGCCTGGAACTCTCCATCGGCGTGGATGATCTTGGCCCGCCGTTCCCGTTCCGCTTCGGCCTGCTTGGCCATGGCCCGCTGCATTTCCTGGGGGAGGTCCACTTGCTTCACCTCGACCGTTCCAACCTTGATGCCCCAGGGATCGGTGTGCTGGTCCAGGATACTCTGCAATCGGACGTTCAAGGTCTCGCGCCGGCTGAGCAGATCGTCCAGGGACACTTCGCCGAGAACCGAACGGAGGGTGGTCTGGGCAAGCTGGGAGGTGGCATAGAGGTAGTTCTCGACCTCGACCACTGCCTTCAAGGGGTCCATCACGCGAAAATAGACGACGGCATTGACCTGGACCGACACGTTGTCGCTGGTGATGATGTCCTGCGGGGGGACATCCAAAGTCACGACTCGCAACTCCATTTTGACAATTCGGTCAATGGGCCACCATACGATGATGAGACCGGGGCCTTTGGGCTGCGGCAACAGACGCCCCAGGCGAAAGATGACCCCGCGCTCATATTCCCGCAGAACGTGAAGCGAATTGAAAAGGACTATGACTACCAGCAACAGCCCGAAGAGACCCGGGGCTGAAATCAAATCGAATTCGAACATGAGTCTCTCCTTTTCAGCTTGAGGAAGCCCCGGGCCCGTTTTCCCGGGTCACCTGGATGTTGAGTCCCTCCACCGCTACCACTCGGACCCGGTTGCCGGATTCGATCGGCTGGGGGCTGCTGGCCTGCCAGATCTCGCCGTGGACCTGCACCTTGCCCTGGGAGCCGATGTCGGTCAAAGCCGTTCCAATCTCTCCGACCATCCCCTCTTTGCCGGTCACCGACTTTTTGCGGTGGGCCAGAATGACCAGCCGCATGAGAAAGATGGTAATGGCGGCAAAGGGGAGGGTGATTCCCACGGCCGTGATCATCCGTACCCGCAACTCGGGGAGCGGTGAGTTGATGAGGATCAGAGAACCGAGGACCATGACGGCGATTCCAAGAGAAGCCAGCAGTCCGTAGCTGGTCACTTTTGCCTCCAGTACGAAGAGAACGATGGCTGCCAGGATCAGCACCACTCCCAGG
>VXMN01000216.1 GCA_009841055.1 Acidobacteriota bacterium | reverse complement strand
CCGAAGCTGACGAAAGCGCGGTCGCCAAACCATCCAAAGCCGCCATAGCCGTTCGCCGAGCGGGTCCGCGAGTTTTCGATCTTTCCCTCGGGTGTGGCATAGTCCCCGGTTCGGAGGCCGTTCACACCGCCCCAGAACCGCCACCGGCCCTGGGCGTAGTCGAGGCCGGCCGCTCCTCCTCCCAACGCGTTGGCCGTGCCCCCCGAGCCCTGGAGGTAGCCCTGCAGACCGTCGGGATGGGAACTGAAGCCCGTGTGGCTGCTGATGGCGTTGACGACGCCGCCCATGGCATTGCTCCCGTAGAGAAGCGTCGCGGGGCCTTTGACCACTTCGACTCTTTCGTATGCGAGCGGATTGAATGTCTCGGCATGGTCGCCGGAGTTCGAAGAGATGGAGCCGGTGGGCAGATCGTCGGTCATGATCAACACCCGATCGCCGTCGAATCCGCGGATCAGAGGTCGTGACGAGCCGGGCCCGAATCCGCGCCAGGCGATTCCCGTGCCCGGCTGATTGCCAATGGCTTCGCCGAGGCCGGCGGCGATCGTCTCCGCGCGCGCCAGGTCGAGCAAGGTCAGCGAATGGGTGGACTGGAAGGCTTCGAAGGCGGACTCGGGCCTCCCCGTTGCACTGACCGTGATCTCCGTTCTCTGGGTTGCGAACGAAAGCAGCAGCCGCGCCTGCACCGTTTCTCCGTGCGCGCCCACGACCACGTGGGAAACGTTCCGCAACGCACTATCGAGACGGGCGTGCAGATGGTAGCGGCCCGGCTGCACACCCTCGAACTTGAACTCACCCTGTCGGTCCGTGATCGTCAACGCCCCGGTCTCCAGGAGAACGACGGTCGCCCCCGCGACTGGCTCTCCGGTCTCTTGGAGCAGGACCTGGCCCTCGATGGAGGCCGGCTCTGCACCGTGGACCGCGCACACACTCAGCAGCGCCGCGACAACGGCGCACACCACTCTCTTCATGGGAATCCCCCTTCACTCGCTCACAATGCTGTTGGCGGCGCACGCTATCGCGCGACCGCCGGATAGGAAACGTGGACGAAACTCAGAGGGGAGGTGCGCGCGCCTGGCTGGGCCGCAAGGCTCTGACCAGGGGAGCGCGACGGGGAGGGGTGTCTTTGGCGTGGAAGGTTGGAATTGGAGAGAACAGCCGAGGGGCGCTGCCAGCGACCAGCGTCAAACGACTCAGGGGGCAAAGCTCGCAGCAAGCTTCCTCGGTATCCTCCGTTTCGAAAGCGCAGTGGATCCGGGCATAGGTGATCTGCCACAGCCCCAGCGCCAGCAGTAGTACCAGCAGTAGTAGTAGAGGTCGACGCATCACGCGAACGGTTTATCGGCTTCACATCGAGCGCACTGCCTGCAGAGGCGGAGGTTGACGAGGTGCGCAATGGCAAGCAATGCAGCCCCGGAGGCGACAGTCCAGGGCTCCCATCGCTCCCCGACGGGCCCGAGCTTGGCCAGGGCCAGCAAGCCCGCGCCGACGGCAAACACGACGAGGCAGCGTTTGCGCCGGTGCCGTCGCCAGTAGCTGGGCCCGAGGCTCAAGGCCCCCGTCAGGACCGCGGCGGCGAGCAGCAGCACCTCGGTGGACTCGTCAAGGAGCCAGCCGATGGGCAGACTGGCCGCAACCCCGATCAGCAGCGGAGTGAAGATGCAGTGCAATCCGCAGGAGAGTGACAAGGCCATGCCGGCGCGATCGATTGTCGCGGCAATCCCATCTCTCCCCTCCCTCAATTGCACGAGTCCTGGCTGCACTACCCCTCCAAGCTACGGGTTGGCGCCGAATAATCGATCTACCTTAACCCCGCCGCAGGCCCAATCCGAATGAGAATCGACGAGCGGCGAGTCGACACGGGCAAGCGGGCGTAAAATCCGCGCCGACGGCGGTCACCGCTCACAAACGCACACGGTTCACATTGGCTTCGGATCGACCTGTCAGGCGGTAGGCGTATTGGAGATGTCTTCCAACCCCAGTTCCCGGATCGCGATTTCCCGAATCCTGTATTTCTGGATTTTTCCCGTGACGGTCATGGGGTAGCTGTCCACAAACTTGATATACCGCGGAATCTTGAACTTGGCGATCTTGCCCCGGCAGAAGTCCTTGATGTCGCGGTCCGTTGCCATCCCCGGCTCCTTCAACTGGATCCAGGCCAGGACTTCTTCGCCCATCCTGGCATCGGGAACACCCACCACCTGGACGTCGCTCACTGCCGGATGGGTGTAGAGGAACTCCTCGATCTCACGGGGATAGACGTTCTCGCCACCGCGGATGATCATGTCCTTCACTCTCCCGGTGATCCTGCAGTAGCCCTCTTCGTCCAGGGTCGCCAAATCTCCGGTGTGCAGCCAGCCTTCGGAGTCGATGGCTTCCCGGGTAGCCCTCGGGTTCCTGTAATAGCCGCTCATCACCAGGTAGCCGCGAGTGCACAACTCACCGGGTGTTCCTCGGGGCGCCACCTCGCCTGAGCCGGGATCGACGATCTTGACTTCGGTATGGGGCAAGGGCCGGCCCACCGTGGTGACCCGGGTCCGGAGCGGGTCGCTCACACCGGTCTGGGTGATGACCGGGGAGCTCTCGGTGAGTCCATAGGCAATGGTCATCTCCCGGCAGTGCATTTTGTCGACCACCTGCTTCATCACCTCGATGGGACAGGGAGAACCGGCCATGATTCCGGTCCGCAGGGAGCCCAGGTCGACCTGGGAGAATTCGGGGTGCTCCAGCTCCCGAATGAACATGGTCGGCACGCCGTAGACAGCGGTGCACCGCTCTTTCTCGATCGCCTTCAGCGTGGTCCAGGGATCGAAGGCCTCGGCGGGAATGACCATGGTGGCTCCTTGAACGGCGCAGGCCATGTTTCCCAGCACCATTCCGAAGCAGTGGTAGAAGGGCACCGGAATGCAGACGCTGTCCCGGCAGGTGAGTTCCATCCGCTGACCTACCAGCCAGGCGTTGTTGACGATATTGTGGTGGGTGAGCACCGCCCCCTTGGGATAACCCGTGGTTCCGGAGGTGTACTGGATGTTTATCGGGTCGTGAGGGCTCAAGGAAGTTCCCGTTTCTCCCTCCACCCCCTCCGTATCCACAGCATCCCCCGCGGTAACCATCTCGTCCCATCGCCCCATGCCCGCCAGGGGTTGCCCCTCCCCGGCCAGAACCAGGTTTCTGAGGTGAGGGAGGCTTTCCGACCGCCAGTCATTTGGCTTGGCGCCGACCGCTTCCGGACAGATCTCGGCAATCATCTGCAGGTAGTTCGCAGACCTGAAACCGCTTATCGCGACGAGCGTCTGAGTCTCCGACTGTTCCAGGGCGTAGTGAAGCTCACGCGAACCGTAGCCGGGATTGATGTTGACCATGACGGCGCCGATCCGCGCCGTGGCGAACTGGGTCAGGACCCATTGGGACCGGTTGGTCGCCCAGATCGCGACCCGGTGTCCCTTCCCCACTCCCATGGCCGCCATCCCGCGGGCGACGCGGTCCACCTCTTCCAGGAACTCTCGCCAGCGCAGGCGTACGCCCTCGGGAACCACCACCAGGGCTTCCCGATCGGGATACAGGGTCGCCGTACGCTCCAGGACGGCTCCAATGGTCGAATCGAGCAAGGGAGCGTCCCGGGATCCGCGAGCGTAGCTCCGGCTCTCTTGGCCGGTATTCATCGGCATGTGTCCTGGCAGCGGGCGACGGGCCGGTTGGCCGGCGGGGGGGCGGGGCGCGGGGCGGGCCCCCCGGCGGGGCCCCCCCGGGGGGGTGTGGGGGGGTGATTAAAAGGAGTGAGCGGGGGGGGGGGGGCGCCACGCGCGGGG
>VXMN01000221.1 GCA_009841055.1 Acidobacteriota bacterium | reverse complement strand
ACCCCCCTACTCTGGGCGCCCGCGCCTTATGTTAATAATACCCCCCTGCCGGCGGGCACCCGCCCTCCTCTCCCGGGTGGAGGCCCTGGGATTCAGCACCCTGGAAGAGATCCCCGGAGGACCCGGAGAGGAAAAGCGGCGGTTGTCGGCCCGCGCCATGAATCTGTTCTACGGGGAGAAATCGGAGCAACTGGAGCGTTTTACCGCCGACCGGGAAGTAAAACTGGAGCTCGCATCGCCCTCGGGTACCATCCGGGAAACCAGAAGCCGCCACCTTGTCGCTCTCTTCGACGGACAGACCGACCGGTTGTCGGAAATCCGCCAGACCGGAGACTTCAACTATCGGGAGCCGGGCAGGCAAGCCTGGTCGGATTCGGCCACCCATCGGGTCGATTCCTCTCTCATCAGGCTGGAGGGGCGCCCCAAGGTGACCGATGCCCAGGGCGAGACCGAGGCCGACGTGATCGAATTCCATCGCGACCGGCATCTACTCAAGGCACGGGGCGGAGTTCGATCCGCCTATTTCGGCACAGGGGCCGGCCCCGGCGCCCAACCGGCGATCTTTGCCTCGGCCCAGTTCATGGAGTATCGGACCCGGGAGGGGATCGGCCGCTACCGGAGGAACGCCAGGCTGTGGCAGAAGGACCGGATCCTTTACGCCCAGGACATCCGGTTGAATCGCCTCGAGGGGAAGCTGGTCGCTTCCGGTGGGGTGACCAACCTGTTCCACCGCCCGGGCGAGTCGGAATCCTCCCCGGGGACGATGGTCCGTTCCGAAAGGATGACCTACGAGGAGGCGACCCGAACAATCGTGTACGAAGACGGGGTCGCAACCACCACACCGGATGGCAGACTTCAGTCGGACCGGCTTCAGGTCTTTCTGAGGCAGGAGAAGGGACAGACATCGGTGGACAAGGCCCTGGCCGAGGGGAACGTCAGGATGGCTCAGCCAAACCGCACCGCGTTCTCGCAATGGGCGGAATATCGGGGCCGCGAGGGGAAGGTGGTCCTGTGGGGAGGGCCGCCCCAAGTCGTGGATTACGAGCGCGGTTCCACCACCGGGGCTCGATTGACAATCGATATTGGGGGTGGTAGCGTTGCCGTCGAGGGCAATTCCCGGAATCGCGCCGTTACGACGCAACGTCTGTCCAGATAGGCCAGGATGCAAGTCTTGAAAGCGGCCAACCTGGTCAAGTCCTACAAGGGCAGGCGGGTTGTGAACGACGTCACGCTCAGGATCCGTCAGGGAGAGGTTGTCGGGCTCCTTGGACCCAATGGAGCCGGAAAGACAACCACCTTTTACATCCTGGTGGGACTCACTTCTCCCGACCGGGGGCAGGTTTTCCTGGATGGCCGGGAAATTACCGATCTGCCCATGTACCTGCGGGCCCGGAGCGGTATCAGCTATCTCCCTCAGGAGCCCTCCGTCTTCCGCAAGCTGTCGGTTGACGACAACATCCTGGCCATTTTGGAAACGCTTCCCTACACCAGGGCTCAGAGGCGGAAACGGCTGGACGACCTGATCGAAGAGCTGGGATTGATCCATGTCCGCAAGAACCTCGGCGATGCGCTTTCGGGCGGGGAAAGACGGCGAGTCGAGATCGCCCGTTCGCTGGTCATCTCTCCGTCATTCATCCTGTTGGACGAACCCTTCGCCGGAATCGATCCGATTGCGGTGCTGGACATTCAGCGCATCGTCAACAGGCTGCGGGCCAAGGGCATCGGCGTCCTGATTACCGACCACAATGTGAGGGAAATCCTGAGGGTGACGGATCGCGCCTACATCATCAATGAAGGAAAGATCCTTCAGACCGGGACTCCCCGGGAGTTGGCCTTGAATCAACAGGTGAAGCGATTGTACCTGGGAGAAAACTTTCGCCTGGAATAACAGCATGGCTTTCCTGGAGCAGCGGCTCAACCTCAAACCCACGCAAAAGCAGGTGCTGACCCCCAGCCTGGTTCAGATGGTCAGCGTCCTGGCGCTCAACAAGCTCGAACTTGCCGAAATGATCTCCCAGGAGCTGATGGAAAATCCCGTGCTGGAAGAAGCCACCGAGATCGCGGACTCGAACGAGGACGGTCCCACCGGTGAAGAGCGGGCTTCCGACCCCGCCGACAAGGAGATCATCGAGATCACCGGCTCTCAGAACGGCGAACCCGAGGATCCCTTCGAGCACATCGACTTCGGAAGCTTTTTCGACGACTACCTGGATCCCGGCTATCGAACCCAGGTATCGGGCGAAGTCAACGAGCGTCCTTCCTTTGAGAACTTTCTGGCGGAACCCACCAACCTCTACGACCACCTGCAGTGGCAACTGAGCCTGGCGGTGGCCCCGGAGCCAGTCCGCGGCGCGGCCGCCTCCATCATCGGCAACCTCAACCAGGACGGCTATCTGACGGCGGACCTCGAAGAAATCGCTGCTACCGGCAACCATGCCGCGGGGGAAATCGCCCAGGCCCTGCAGCTGATCCAGACCTTCGATCCGGCAGGCGTCGGGGCGCGCGACGTGCAGGAATGCCTGCTGATACAGTTGAAACACCTCCCCGGGGACCAGACCATCCCCATCGAGATCGTCAGGGACCACTTGAAGCGGCTGCAGAACAAACACTACGCGGAAATCGCCCGCGCCCTGGCCAAACCGCTCGAGCTGATTCTGTCCCGGATCGGGATCATCCAGGACCTGGACCCCCGGCCCGGCCAGCGCTATAACAAGCCGGAGACCCGGATCGTCGAGCCCGACGTGTTCATCGTCAAGGGCGAGAACGGCTACTCGGTGACCGTAAACGAGGACGACCTTCCTCAGGTGCGGGTATCCGGACGATACCGAAGAATGATCAGCCGAGGCGGCATTTCCAAGGAAGGTCTGGACTACGTGAAAGAGCGCTATTCCTCGGCCCTCCGCTTCATCAGGAACGTCGAACAGCGCAAGCAGACCATCATTCGGGTCTGCGAGTCCATCGTGCGGCGACAAATCGATTTCCTGGACCACGGTCTCGACCAACTGAGGCCCATGATGATCAAGGAGGTCGCCGAGGAAGTGGGGGTTCACCCATCGACGGTCAGCCGGGCGGTGGCCGACAAGTTCGCCCAAACTCCCCAGGGGGTCTACGAGCTGCGTTTTTTCTTCTCGGAAGGGGTTCAGGGACCCGCCGGGACTCTCATTCCGCTGACCACTGCCCGACGCAGAGTCAAGCAGCTCATACAGGAAGAAGACCCGACCAGGCCGTTGACCGATGAGCAGATCACGCAGAGACTGAACGGCGTCGGCATCATGGTCACCCGGAGAACCGTGGCCAAGTACCGCGAAGACCTGAAGATCCTGAGCACGCATCAGCGCCGCGTCAGAACGAATTCGCTCGCGCGCCCCAAGTCGGCCCGGGCAAATCAATGAGCCGCCCGCCGCGGCTCCGCCTGTCCCGCGCGGGTGGAGCGGGCGGCCCCGTGGAGAAGCAGGGGGCAGGCGCATCAAGAAGGAGGACCCGATGCAGGTGGCATATACGGGGCGAAACATTGAAATCACTCCTGCGTTGCGGGATTTCACCGAGGGGCACCTCAAGAAGATCCGCAAGATTCTGGGTGAAGCCATCCACGTCCACATCACCCTGACGGTTCAAAAGCACCGGCAAATCGCCGAGATCCATTTGCACACCAGGTCCCTGGATATCAACAGACTTGAAGAAACCAACGACATGCACGCCTCCATAAACGCCGTGCTGGAAAAGGCCGAACGCCAGGCCTTGAAGCACAAGGGAAAGAAAATCACCAGAAAGCGCCACTCCGCCTCCCGCCCGTCCTCCAGCTCCCCGAGCTCCAACCGGCCCCCGTCGCAAGCCCCGCGCGTCATCAAGTCAACCACCATCTCCGCCAAACCCATGAC
>VXMN01000132.1 GCA_009841055.1 Acidobacteriota bacterium | reverse complement strand
TAAAAGAGCAAGGTGCATCCTGTGCATCGATGTTAATAGCAAAATATCGACTCCCCCACGCCGGCCGGTCGCTGCTGACATTGAACCCCAGACAGGGGACGCCTGCTGTCAGGGCCTGCTATAATCCTCGGGTTTCGCCATGATCAAGCCCAAACTGCTCATCACCGGGATCAACGGTCTCATCGGAAGGGTCCTGCGAGACCCTTTGGGAGATTCTTTCGAGGTCTATGGGCTGGATCTCACGCCGCCATTTTCCGACCGGGTCTTCCAGGCCGATATCTCCGACGCCCGGCAGGTGTCGCAGGTTCTCGACAATCTGGCGCCGGTCCAATACGTCATTCACCTGGCGGCCCAGATCGCCGTCGATACCGCCTGGGAGCCGGTGCTCCGGGTGAACATCCAGGGAACCCGCAACCTCTACGAGGCCGCCAGGATGTCAGGGGTGAAACGGGTGGTCTTCGCCAGCTCGAATCACGTCACCGGGGCCTACGAGGGCTTCGCGCCCAACCTGCATCTCCACCGGCAGGCGGAACCGGTTCCCATCTCGGTGAACCACCCCATGCGCCCGGACAGCGACTACGGCGTGAGCAAGGCCTTCGGCGAGATTCTGGCCCGCTACTACTGCGCCCGCTGGGGATTGGAATCGATCTGCATCAGGATCGGCTCGGTGCGCCGGGACGACGACCCCACCACCGATCCCCGGTTCCTGCGCACCTGGCTGAGCCACCGCGACCTGGTCCACCTGGTGGAGTGCTGTCTGCGCGCCAATGTCACCTATGGCGTCTACTACGGCATTTCCGACAACAAGGGAGCCTTCTGGGACCTTTCCAATGCCCGCGCCGAGCTGGGCTATGACCCCCGGGACGACGCCTCGCGGCGCATTTCCGGATAGGTGTGTCACACCCTCTTGAGGGGGAGTCGCGGAAGCCGTGCCGCAGGGGACGGCTGATGCGGCAGGGGAGAGCAGCCACCTTTATTTCCAACCAGGGTAAGGAGGAGCCATGCAACCGAAACATCGCCTCTTGGGCCGCCGCCGTTTTCTGTCGGGAGCAGCCTGGCTCTCGACCTCTCCGTCCCTGCTGGCCGCCTCCGGACTTGACCGATCTGCGGCCGCGCCTCAAGTAAAGAATGACAATGACTACTGCCGCCTGGGGGTCCCCACGTATATCAACGCCCTGGGGACGGTCACACGGCTGGGAGGAACCATCATGCCGCCCGAAGTGGTCCGGGCCATGGACGAGGCCGGACAGCACTTCGTCCCTATGGCCGATCTCCACGAGAAAGTGGGCGAGCGCCTCGCCCGGCTGATCGGCGTGGAGGCCGCAACCGTCACCAGCGGGGCCGCCGGCGCCATCACCCAGGGAACCGCGGCTTGCGTCACCCGGGGAGACCCGGACAGGACGGCCCAACTGCCCGACACCACCGGCATGCCCAACCAGGTCATCATCCAGAAATCGCACAGGGAAGCCTACGAAGCCCAGATCAAGCTGGTGGGCACCCGGGTCGTGGAAGTCGAGACCACCGACCAACTGGAAGCCGCCATCAATCCCGGGACCGCCATGCTTTTCTTTATCAACACCTTCAACCCCAAGGGCCGAATCGATCGGCAAACCTGGGTTGCCATGGGAAAGAAGCACGGGGTTCCCACTTTCAACGACGCCGCCGCCGACGTGCCCCCCAAGGGGCGGCTGTCCGAGTATGTCAGGATGGGATTCGACCTGGTGACCTTCAGCGGCGGCAAGGGGCTGCTCGGACCCCAGAGTTCCGGCCTGCTGATGGGCCGCAAGGACCTGGTGATGGCCGCCAGGCGGTGCGGGAGCCCCTGGGGAGGCATTGGCCGGGGCATGAAGGTCGGCAAGGAGGAGATGATCGGTCTGCTGGCGGCGGTGGAGCGCTATCTCAAGATAGACCACCAGGCAGAGAGACGCCTCCTCCAGTCCCGGGTGGACACCATAGCCGCGGCCCTGGCCTCCATCCCGGGGGTGCACGCCGAGAGCTTTGTCCCGGAGATCGCCAACCACGTCCCCCACCTCAGCCTGGAGTGGGACCACGAACGGATCCCCATCACCTCCGCCGAGGCCTCAGGGAGGCTCAAGCAGGGCCAACCGCCCATCGAAGTGGGGGGCCACCGCTGGATGCAGCCCAACCGTCAATCCCCCGACAATATGCAGGGCCTGACGGTTTCCGTCTGGATGTTGCGACCAGGCGAGGACCGGATCGTGGCAGAGCGCCTGAAATCGCTGTTGGCCGGCTAGAGAGGGAAACCAAGATGCTTCATCAACGACTGGCTGAACTGGAGAGAGAGGGGCGACCCATCCGGGTTGGAATCATCGGCGCCGGAACCTTCGGAACCCAGATTGTGGCTCAGACCTGCCATATACAAGGCATGCGAGTCGCGGCCATTGCCGACCTCAAGCCGGAACGGGCTGCCCGGGCCCTGAGCCTCGGGGGCGTTCCCCGGGAAGAGGTCCAGCTCGCCAAGACGGCCGGCGAGATCGACCAGGCCATGGATCGGGGTCGCCCGGCCGTGACCGCCGGGGCCGAGGAGCTGCTAGGCAGCCGGGTGGACGTGGTGGTGGAAGCCACCGGCATTCCCGAGATGGGCGCCGCCAACGGCTATCGGGCCATCCAGCAGAAGAAGCACCTGGTCATGGTGACGGTGGAAGCCGACATCCTGGTGGGGGCCCTGCTCAAACGGATGGCCGATCGAGCCGGCCTCCTCTACAGCATGGCCTATGGAGACGAGCCTGCCCTGGCCGCCGAGCTCTGCGACTGGGCGCGGACGCTGGGGTTCAAGCTGATCGCCTCCGGCAAGGGAACCCGTTTCAAGCTCTCCTTCCGCAAGGCCAATCCCGACGACGTCCCCAGGATGTACGGCTTCAAGGGCAAGGACTACAACGCCAGCATGTTCTGCTCTTTCCTGGACGGCACCAAGCACTCCATAGAGATGGCAGCCCTCTCCAACGCCACCGGCCTGGTCCCCGACATCCGCGGGATGCACTTCCCCACGGCGGATTTGCGAGAGATCCCCGACAAGCTCTGCCGCAAGGAGTTGGGCGGCGTTCTGGAGAAGGATGGGGTGGTGGAGGCCGTCAGCTCCATCTTTCCCGACGACACCCCGGTGGAGCGCAGCCTGCGTGGAGGCCTCTATGCGGTGGTCGAGGGCCAGGACGACTTTCCCGTCAAGTCGATGGCTTCCTACGGAGAGATCACCGGCATGATCATCGGCGCCAGGAGCAAGCACGCCATGATCTACCGCCCCCAACACTTCATCGGGCACGAAGTCCCCATCGGGATCGCGCGCATGATGATCCACCGGGAGCCGGTGGCCTCGGTGATCGGACAGATTTCCGACGTGGTAACGGCAGCCAAGAAGCCCTTGAAGGCGGGAACCGTGCTGGACGGTGAGGGGGGCTACGCCACCTATGGAATGGTCGAACGGGCGGAGGTGGCCCGGGAGGAAAAGCTGGTTCCCATCGGCCTCACCCACGGCGCCGAAGTGATCGAGGACATCCCGGAAGACGGCATGATCACGTACGACAACGTGAGGCTGGTGGACTCCGACCTCCTGGAGCTCAGAAAGAAGCAGGACGAACTGACCGGCTAGCGGGAGGGCAATTGTTATTTGAAACAAACGAAAAAGAGTGATCCACGAAGGGCCACGAAGAACGACGAAGGACCACCAGGTGTGACGACTCCTCCGCATCGGCAGGGCTGCGGCCCGGCAAGCCGGCTCCTGCCCCCTTGAGGAGCAAGAGCGTTTGGAAGAAGCGCCCCCCGGGAACGGGGGGGGGCCCCCCCCCAGGACAACCCGAAGCTGGCCCCCGGGATTACCGCGCTGGCCCCCGGTGCCCACCGTAGGGAGGGGGGGACCAGGGGGCGCGCC
>VXMN01000314.1:2528-3886 GCA_009841055.1 Acidobacteriota bacterium | reverse complement strand
TTAACAATTTTTTTTGGCTGTGCGTGCCGTTGAAGCAGACCCGTCTCGCTTCGTGGATCACTCATTTTTCGTTTGTTTCAGGCGTTTGAATTCGAGCGTGCATTTGCCGAGATGGAAAAGCATTTCCACCTGAAGCCCGCATGCGATCATCGCCGGAGTCAGCGTCTCCGGCAGCAGCGTCGCGTCCTGATTATCCTGTGCATCCTGTGCATCGATGTCGAATGAATGGTCCTTCTCGATGGACCTGACCCGTCAGGGTGAGCGGGCGTCGGACTTGCCGGAGCCGGGTCCGTCTCATGTCAAAGTCCCGCTTGGGGTGGGAGTTGGTTAGGTCAACTCCCTGGCGGGGCCAGGTCGATCCACCGCCCTTCGGCGTTGGAGGACTCGCAAGCCCGAATCAGTCGCTGTGCAGCCAGGCCGTCGGAGATATGGGGCAGGTGGGGCACGCTGCAGTGTCCCCGGTCTTGATTGCGCACGGCTGACACAAAATCGGCAATCAGCCGATTCCAGGTGTGCTGTCCCGAAAGGACCTCTGCCGGCTGGCAGTCCGCTGCGGACACTTCCAGCACGACCGGCTCCCGATCCCGGGACCGTTGCCGGATCACCTGCAGCTCGTTGCACAGTGTCATCCGGCGTTGGCTGTCCTGGTCCTGCGTTACCGTCTCCCATTGGCTGCTCAGGGTCAACGTGCCTTCCACCCCGCCAACCACGATTTTCCTTTCCGGCTGGCCGGGATTGATCAGCAAGCGAAAGTTCCCGACAGCCCCATTGGAGGTCTCGGCCAGCACCGATGCAAATGTCTCCGGGTTCTTCCGCCCGGTTCGGGCTCGATCCCGAGTGCCGGGGGCCGACCGCAGCGAACATGCCAGACGGGAGAATCGCCACCCGGTCAGATGACGGGCCCGATCGAATTCATGGCTGCCCATCTCCCGGAGCACGCCGCTGTTGGCCCTCCAGGGATCCGATCCGGGGCTGAAGCAGAGTCGCCACTCGGTCCGGATGTCGAGAGGCTTGCCGATCCGGCCTTCCCGGAGCGCCCGCCACAAGGTCAGACAGGCCGGAGAATAACGCCAGTTGAAGCTGATGGCCGTGACCGTTTTCGCCTCGCCGGCGGTTCTTGCCATGGCCTCGGCTTCCGGCACGTCCCAGGCCAGCGGCTTTTCCACCAGAACGTGACATCCATTGGCGAGAGCATGGGCAAAGGGCTCCAGACGGAGAACCGGATCGGTGGCGATGCTGACGATGTCGACCCGGCTCCGGTCGATCATTCGGGGCCATTCGTCGAAAACTTCCAATTCCGCGGCTTTCAGGTCTGCGGCCAGCCTCTCGGCCTTGGCCCGGGTGCGGTTCCAGAGGGC
>VXMN01000314.1:0-2518 GCA_009841055.1 Acidobacteriota bacterium | reverse complement strand
GGGCGCGGGGGCGGTCCCTCCGGGGGGCCCCCCCGCCGCCCGGGAGGCGCGCAAATGCCCGGGCCTGGCAGCGTCCGGCACGACCGGTTCCGATGATTCCGACTCGCAGGGAATTGGCCACGGATGTTGGCGTCCCGGCTCCGAAACAGGACCAGGATCTTCAGGTTGGCTGCACCGGAAGGGCGCGGCCCAACCAACGACGGATTTCGTCGAGATTGGCCGCCCCTCCGTCCAGCAGTTCCCCCGGCAGTTGCAGTCTGGCAACCTCGTCGATCCGGGAGAAGACCTTGCGGAACCCTTCTCCCATGAAATCGATGATTTGGCGGCTGGCCGCGGTGGGCGCTTCCATGACCAGAGAAGTTTCCTCGACGACCCTGGTGGCCTCCGGATAGTCCCGGGGGTCGTAGAAACGATCGGCGGGCCAGGGACGTCGCCAAGGATAGTTGGCCTCGAACTCCTCCGGCCGGGTGAATAAGGGCAGGGAAGGAATGGTCCAGTTCATCCAGGAGCGGCAGAGCACCCCCTCCGCTCCCAGGGCCGCCACCACCTTGGCCCGGAATTCTGAAGGTTTCAGATCCAGACCGGCGGCGCGAGGGTCGAAGCGCACCCGGTAGAGGTGGTAAGCGTGGCTCCTGTCCGGAGGAACCCGCGGCGGGATCACCCCCGGCAAGTCCTGAATCTGCCGGGTCAGGCGCTCGCACAGGGATTGTCTCTCGCCGTTCAACTGGTCGATTCTGGCCAACTGGCCGCGGGCCAGGGCGGCCGAGACCACGCTGCATCGATAGTTGTGGCCCAGGGTCGCCAGCGGGTACTTTTGTTCCTCTCGAGGCTTGTGAAAACGGACCCGCAGCCAGAGGCCGTCCACCCGCTCGAAGTAGTGCCGGTGGCGGGTGGCGAAAACTCCGGCTTCGCCCGCCGGCAGATTCTTCATGGCGTTGATGCTGAAGGCGGCTGCGTCTCCCAGGTTTCCGACGAACCGGCCCTTGTAGGTTGCCCCGGGAGCGTGGGCCGCGTCCTCGATAACTGCCAGATCGTGTTGACGGGCGATGGCGTTGATCTCGTCCATGTCGGCCGGAAGTCCCGAGAGATGGACCGGCAGGATGGCCTTGGTTCTGGAAGTGATGTGCTGCTCGATCCGGGCAGGATCCATGTTGCAGGAGTCGGGATGGACATCCACGAACACGGGCACCGCCCCTTGATGGAGGACGGTGAGCGCCCCCGAGAGAAAGGTGTAGGCCGGAACCAGGACTTCATCGCCGGGACCGACATTGGCGGCCCACAGCGCCATGTGCAGAGCGTCGGAGCCTGCGCCGACGGCACAACAATAGGGAATGTCCATGCGCCGCGCCCACTCCTGCTCCAATGCGGCAATCTGGGGAGCGTCGCACCCGCCGAGCTGCTCCTCTCGCAGGACCCGGCACAGCTCATCGAGTTCCGCCTGGCTGTAGCGCGGCCAGCGGGCCCGTTCGATCCCCTCCGGCATGGCGGGATCGCCGCCCAGAATGGCCAGGTTCTGTTTCATGGTGGTACGTGTCCGTGACCGGGGCTGCACGCGGCAGATTATAACCGTTCTCCGGCGCGGCATCCATTGGAGATGCCGGCGGAGAAGGACTTGCCTTGAAACACCCCCGATTCGCCACTCATGAGACTCCCCGTCGTCCGGGACGGCAGCGCGGCCAGGTGAAGAGTGACTAGTGATCAGTGGTCAGTGGCTAGTATTTTGATCGATTGGTTGAGCTTATTGCTAGGAATTCTCTGTTTCACTTGTCGCTGACAAACTGTCCTTTGGCGCCGAAGCGCTCGAGGACTACGAAGACCGATGGGGAAGGAACGAGGGTTGGAGAGGACGGCACCGGAGCGGAGTGGGCAGGGCGATGCCCGGTGGAATTCGAGATAGTGGCAACCCACTCTGTCGTGAGGGGTTTCAGCCTGTGCCCCGGAGCCTTCAGCCGCCGCCCCGATGCTCCTTGGAGGGCAGAATTCTAACCCGATTCAACCGGATAGACTGTGGTGCTCGGACTCGTCGTTGCGTGGCGCTTGACGCGGACGATATAGGACTTGCCATTCGGATCCAGCCTGCCGTGTTTGTCGCGGGGGGGCAGCAGGATGAAAATTTCGTCCGCGTTTGCTATCCACTCAATGGTGGGGCCAGCCTCGCCTTCCACCTTCACGATAAATCCACCGGAGGTCGCCTCGAATTCCATTCGGTCTGTCTACCCTTTTTGCAAAGGGGCTCAACGCCTGTGGAGAATCTGTGATCTAAAGACGAACCGGGATGAAAGCTCCGTGCAATATCGTGCAATCCGCCGCGCAGGCGACACGCATTTCGATTCCGTGCTCTGACTCTGCCCCCATCTGCATGAGGGGCCGGGCGGCAGGTTCGGCTTGAACGTGCAGAGACATTGGAAGCAGGCAGAATAGCGGCAAACGCAATTAATGATAACAGGAAATAGTATATAAAATATCAGTACTGTCCGGTTAAAAGTCGAACAATATCAACTGCTTACAGGATTGGGAG
>VXMN01000082.1 GCA_009841055.1 Acidobacteriota bacterium | reverse complement strand
TGTTTTTTTAACCACCCCCCCCCCCCCCCCCTGCCGCGGGGGGCGGGGGCGCGCCCCCCCCCCCGCTCCCGGGTGGGCCCTCCGGGATAATCGACCGCCGCGCTTTCGAATTGTTGTATGATCGGTGGCCGTATCCGAACGGGGAGGGGCGATGGAAGCGATTTGGGCGGCGGCCGGCTGCCTGGTCACCTATTTCATTTTCTACCGATTCTATGCCCGCTACCTGGGCCGATGGGTTTTTCGCCTGGACCCCGACAGGCCGACTCCGGCCCACCAGTTGAGGGACAACGTCGACTATGTCCCCTGCCGCCGCAGCGTTCTGTTCGGACACCACTATGCCTCCATCGCCGGACTCTCACCCATGCTGGGGCCGGCCATCGCGGTGATCTGGGGATGGCTTCCCGGCATGCTCTGGGTGGTGTTCGGCACCCTGCTCATCGGAGCCGTCCACGATTTCGGGGCCCTGGTCCTCTCCATGCGCAACCGGGGCCTGAGCATCGGCAAGGTGGCCGAGGACATCATCGGGCCGCGAGCCAAGTCACTCTTTCACGTTCTTATCTTTTTCCTGGTCTGCCTGGCCATGGGCGTCTTCGTCCACGTGGTGGCCGGGTTGTTTACCGCCTCCTTCTACCCCGAGGCGGTCTTCCCTACGTTCTCCCTCATCGCCATCGCCCTGGTGGTGGGCTGGGCCGCCTTCAGGAAGTCGATCTCGGTCTGGAAGCTCACCGTCGTAGGCTTCGCTCTCATGCTCTTCACCATCTGGCTGGGCCTGCAGTTCGAACGGCCGGACCTGACGGCCGGGGTGTGGGGGGTGCTGATCCTGATCTACGCCTTCTGCGCCTCCACCCTTCCCGTCTGGGTCCTGCTGCAGCCTCGGGACTATCTGAATTCCTTCCTGCTCTATCTGGGCCTGGGGCTCGCCTACGTGGGATTCTTCGTCCTTCGGCCCAACTTCGCGGCTCCGGTGCTGGACGCCAGTCCCTCCGGAGCTCCGCCCATCTTCCCTTTCGTCTTCATCGTCATTGCCTGCGGCGCCGTTTCCGGGTTCCACGGACTGGTCTCTTCAGGAACCACCTCGAAGCAGATTTCGCGGGAAACCGACGCCGTCTCCATCGGCTACGGCGGGATGATCGGGGAGTCGCTGCTGGGCCTGCTGGCGGTTCTGGCCTGCACCGCCGGATTCCGCACCATCGAGGCCTGGAGCACTCACTACCAGAGTTGGTCGACCGCCGGCACGCTCTCCGAAAAGATGCGGGCCTTCATCGATGGGGCGGCCCTGTTCATCAGTCAGCTCGGGGTGCCCTTCTCCTGGGCCCAGGCCTTCATTGCCCTGGTGGCCGTTTCCTTTGCGCTGACTTCGCTGGATTCGGGCACCCGGCTCCTGCGCTACAACATCACCGAGATCGCAAGCGGCCTGCGCCTGCCTCTTCTGACCAACCGCCACCTCTCCTCCCTGTTGGCAGCGGCTTCGATCGGCTTTTTCGCCTTCTACGAGGTGGACGGCAAGCCGGCCGGTCTTCTCCTCTGGAAGCTTTTCGGCAGCACCAACCAGGTCCTGGGGGCGCTGACTCTGCTGACCATCGCCATCTACCTCCGGCAACGCCGCAGAAACCACTGGTTCGCCAGCATCCCCATGCTGTTCATGATTACCGTGACCGTGATCGCCATGGTCATGGAGATCAAGGGCTATTGGATCTCCAGCCAGTATCTCCTGCTCTCGGTGGGTGGGGCCATTCTCCTGCTGAGTCTCTGGGTCATGCTGGAAGCTTCCATCCGCTTTCGAAAAGACACCCTCCCTTAGCCCGCAACCCACGTTTCGCACCAGGCAGACGACCTTGACAGGGGACTGTCGGGTGACTACGGTCACTATACGGCAAGGCGCAGATCCGCTTCTGCACGAGGCAAGGCGGGGCCATCGACAACGACGAGGTCGGTTCGATGGAAAAGAAGCAGGAGGCGTATTCCTGATGGCGGCAGTTCCGCGCGAGACCAACGACAGCGAAGCCTGTCTCACCTCCCCAGGTGGGAAAGGAGAGCTCTGCTTCATGATCTGCGGGTCGGTGGGTGACGGCAAATCGACCCTGCTCGCCCGCTTGCTGCAGGATTCAAGGACGGTCCTCCGGAATCGGTCCCCGGCGGCCGAGAGGGAGAGCCGCGTCCGGGGCGCCTGGAGCGATGCGGGCGACTTCACCTCTACGGTCGATGACGCGCAGGCGGAACGCGAGCACGGCATCGCCATCGACGGCGGCTGCAGATATTTCGAGAGCGACAGGCGCCGTTTCATGGCCGTCGATGTCCCCGGCCACGAGCAGGACACCCGAACCATGGTCGCCGCCGCGTCGAATGCCGACCTGGCGCTCCTATTGGTCGATGCCCGCAAGGGGATTCCGACCCGGACCCGCCGGCACAGCCATATCGCTTCGCTGATGGGTATCCGCCAGGTGATTCTGGCGGTCAACAAGATGGACCTGGTCGACTACAGAAAGGACGCGTTCTCGTCCCTCGTCGACGCCTACGGCCCATTCGCCCGCGAGCTCGGGATCGAACGGGTCCATGCGGTTCCGCTTTCCGGTCTGACGGGTGAAAACGTCTTCGATCGACACAATCGCGCGCCCTGGTACGACGGCCCGACGCTCATGGAATTGCTGGAAACCGTCGAGATCGGGGCAAACGGAGAGCAAAGCCCGTTTCGACTGCCTGTCCGGCGGGTGAATCGTCCCAACCCGGAATTCCGCGGCTATAGCGGAACCGTGGCGTCGGGACGGATCGAACGAGGCATGCCGGTCGCGGCAGGTCCGTCGGGCGGAATGAGCGCGGTCGAGCGTATTTTCGGACCGTCGGGCGAACTGGTGAGCGCGGTGGCGGGCCAGTCGATCACGCTGGTGCTCGCAGACGAAATCGATGTGAAACCGGGAGACATGATCGCCGGAACCGACCGGCCTCCGGAAGTCGCCGACCAGTTTGCCGCCCATTTGATCTGGATGGATGCGCAGCCGATGCTGCCCGAACGTTCCTACCTGGTCCGTTTCGCCGGTACGTCCGCGGTTGGCCGGGTAACCGACCTGGTCCACCGTGTCGATGTCGACAGCATGGGCCGCTTGGCCGCCAAGACGCTTGAGCTGAACGAGATCGGCTATTGCAAGATCTCGCTGGACCGCCCGGTGCCGTTCGACTCCCACGGCGAGATCAGGAGGACGGGCACCTTCGTCCTCATCGACAGAGCGAGCAAGGCAACCGCCGGCGCGGGCATGATCGACTTCGCGCTCCGCCGCGCCAGCAATGTCGTCTGGCAGGATCTGAAGACCGACAAGGCGGATCGGGCGCGGGCCATTGGCCAGAAACCCTGCGTCCTCTGGCTGACCGGCCTTTCGGGAGCCGGAAAATCGACGATCGCCGACCGGCTGGAACAGAAGCTGCGAGCGCTCGGCAAGCACACCTATGTCCTCGACGGCGACAACGTCCGGCACGGTCTGAACCGGGACCTCGGCTTCACCGACCGGGACCGGGTCGAAAACATCCGCCGGGTCTCCGAAGTCGCAAAGCTGATGGTCGATGCCGGGCTGATCGTGA
The DNA here is from genome assembly GCA_009841055.1 of Acidobacteriota bacterium. Lineage (GTDB taxonomy): Bacteria > Acidobacteriota > Terriglobia > Versatilivoradales > Versatilivoraceae > Versatilivorator. The sequence continues at coordinate 340 of VXMN01000082.1, read as the reverse complement.
TCGTCTCCTTTATCTCTCCGTTCCGATCGGAACGGGAGGTGGCCCGGAACCTGGTGGAGGAGGGTGAGTTCTTCGAGATCTTCGTCGATACGCCCCTGGATGTCTGCGAGGCGCGCGATCCGAAAGGGCTGTATGTGAAAGCCCGCAGGGGAGAAATCCCGAATTTCACGGGTATAGATTCGCCCTACGAGGCGCCCGGCGATCCGGATTTGCGTATCGACACCACAAGGCTGTCTGCCGAACAGGCTGCCGAGTCGGTGGTTCAGCTCTTGTCTGAAACAAAAGAAAAAGAGTTATCCACGAAGACACACGAAGGACCACGAAGGGACACGAAGAAAAA
>VXMN01000086.1 GCA_009841055.1 Acidobacteriota bacterium | reverse complement strand
ACGCAACGGGAGTGCATGCGGGCGGGACGCCCGCGCTCCCGGGTGGGCCTCCTCCGTCACTCCTGCTCCTCGAGGGGGCACGGGCCAGCTTGCCGGACCGGTTACTTCCCGGACCGAAAAATCCGGAACACCAGTTCCGAGGGCGGCTCGCCGCGGCCGCCCACCAGCCGGCTGGCGAGTTGGCCCACCAGAAGCGTGGTGCAGACGCCGATGGGCGCATACCAGAGAAAGGAGACACTGGAGTAGAAGATGAACCCGGCCGTGGTCAGAGTTCCCAGGAGCAGCCCCAGGAAGGCGCCCCTGGACTCGGTCCTGCGGGTGAGCATTCCCAGCAGGAACACCCCCAGCATGGGACCGGTGAAGCTGTCCACGATGGTGGCAGCAATTTCCACGATGGAACCCAACTGCCCCACGTAACAGGCCAGCACGGTGACCAGGACCCCAAGGCCCAGGGTCAACAGTCGCGAGAAGGCCAGCTCCACCGAACCCGGCCCGGGCAACCAGGGCGAAATCCAGGCCAGGGACCAGCCGAAGCGCTTGACGAAATCGTTCGTGATGGCCGTGGTCACCGAATTCAGCCCCGAATCGATCGAAGACATGGCCGCCGCCAGGATGGCCGCGATCATGATCCCCCGCAATCCGGCCGGCATCTGGCTGGCGATGAAGTAGGGAAAGACCCGGTCCCCCTGGATGTCTGCCGGCAACTGGCCCGGATTGAGATGGTAGAAGGCGAACAGGCCCAGTCCGATCGAGATCATCATCAGCCCCAGAGGGAATCCTCCGCCCATGTTCATGAGAAAGGATTGCTGCATCACCTTGAGGGAGCGGGCCGACAGGTAGCGCTGCACGCTGACCTGGTCGGTGCCGTAGGTTCCCAGGTGAGCCACCAGCCCGCTCAGGAAGGCTCCCCAGGTGGTGATCCGAACGGTCGGGTCCAGCGACCAGTCCAGGACTCGCGTCCTTCCCCCGGCTTCGGCAACGGTCCAGATTCCGGAGATCCCTCCAACCGCGGAACTCACAACCCACAGGGCCAGGATCGACCCGCAAAACAGCACAAAGAACTGAACCACGTCGGTCCAGATCACGGCGCGCATGCCGCCCAGGACGGTGTAGAGGGTGGCCACCACACCCACGGCCACGATGGTTTCGATCAAGGCGAATCCGGTGACCGTGTGCAGCACCAGGGAGGGGACGTAAATGGCGGTGCCCATCCAGAGGATCCGCCACAGGACGAAGACGCCGCTGGCCAGAGACCGCACGGTGACGCTGAAGCGCTTTTCCAGGTACTCGTAGGCCGTGTAGACCTGAAGACGATGGTAAAAGGGCATGAACACGAAGATGACGACCACGGCCGAGGGAAAGGCGGCCAGCATCTGCACCGCGAACTTGGCGCCGTGAGTGAAGTACTCCGACGGAGTCCCCATGTAGCTGATGGCGCTGTAGAGGCTGGCGATGGTGGAGATGCCCAGGGGAAACCACCCCATGGAACGGCCGGCCAGGAAGTATTCCCGGGTGTCTTTCTGTCCCCTGCCCACCCAGACTCCGATTGAGACCATCACCAGGAGATAGGCGAACAGCAGAAGGTAATCCAGAAAGGAAAACGGAGAGACGGGCATGGATGTCTGGTTAGAATCCGGGGATCCGGTACACCAGGTCGGTGCGCCTGGTCGGGGGGCTCCCCTGCCCCATGCTGATGCCGTAGCCGACCACCAGGGTGGTGGCCAGGCCCACGGTGCCGTACCAGAGGAATGAGACGGTGGAATAGAAGATGAAATAGCTGGTGACCAGGCTTCCCACCAGCAGACCCCAGAAGGCTCCCTGAGACTCGCACCTGCGGGTCAGCATTCCCAGCAGAAAGACGGCCGCCATGGGACCCGCAAAGCTGTTGACCAGCTTGTTGGTGATCTCGATGATGGACCCCAGCCCACCCACGAAGCAGGCCAGCACCGTAACCGCCACACCCAGGCCCAAGGTCAACAGGCGGGAGAGCTTCAATTCCCTGGCGGCCACCTCAAGGGGCGCCTCTCCGGGAGACCATCTCATGATCCACCCGGGCTTCCAGTTGAACCTCTTGAAGAAATCTGTGATCAGGGCGGTGGTGCAGGAATTCAGTCCGGAGTCGATGGACGACATGGCCGCCGCCAGGATGGCGGCAATCATCATCCCCCGCAGTCCTATGGGCATCTGGGTGGCGATGAAATAGGGGAAGACCCGATCGCCCTGAATCGCTTCGGGCAAATTCTGCGGATTGGTGGCGTAATAGGCGAACAGTCCCAGCCCGATCATGATGATGAACCCCTTCATGACCAGACCCGCACCCATGTTCAGGATGTAGGACTTCTGCATGATCGGAAGCGACCTGGCGGTCAGATAGCGCTGCACGCTGACCTGGTCGGCGCCGTACATGCCGATGTGGCCCACCAGCGACCCCATCACCGCTCCCCAGGTGGTCACTCTGATGGTCGGGTCCAGCGACCAGTCGAACAGCCGGGTCCTGCCCCCCTGCTCGGCGAGCCTCCAGATCTCGCCCGTTCCCCCCGCATCCATGCCGATGATCCAGACGGCCAGCACAGAGCCTCCGATCAAGATGAAGAACTGGCAGACGTCGGTCCAGATGACCGCCCGCATGCCGCCGGCCACGGTGTAGAGCGTGGCCGCGATGCCGACCCCCAGGATGGTCTCCAGCAGGGGCATGCCGGTAACGGTGTGCAGCACCAGGGCCGGCACGTAGGTGGCCGTGCCCATCCACAGGATTCTCCAGAAGACGAACACCGCGCTGGCCAGGGTGCGGACCTTCAGGTCGAATCGTTCCTCCAGGTATTCGTAGGCGGTGTAGACCTGCAGCCGGTGGTAGAAGGGCATGAAGACATACATCACCACCGGGACCACCAGCACGATCGAGAGGGTCTGGCTGGCCATCTCCAGGCCATGGGTATAGTACTCGGCCGGGGCTCCCATGTAGGTGATGGCGCTGTAGAGGCTGGCCAGGGTGGAGATGCCGACCGGAAACCAGCCCATGGAGCGGCCGGCCAGAAAGTATTCCTTGGTGTCCTTCTGACCGCGGCCCACCCAGACCCCGATGGCGATCACCAAAACCAGGTAGGTGGTCAGGGCCACGTAGTCCAGCGCTGAAAAAACTGAGGTGTTCACGTATTTCCCCGAAGAAATGGAGCCATAACAGCGTTGAGCAGGCAGCCGATCCTGCCCGCGTCAGGGCTTCGGCTTCAAGCTTCCGGCCAGTCTGGATACGGTCTGCTGGAGCGTCTGGTCTCGATCCAACGTATCGGTCCGCTCCTCTCCCAGGTCGCTCTCCGCGATCATTCTGAAGACCTCGGCCGCCCCCGTGTGGATGTCCGGCGTGACGCCGACGCTCCCGAAGGTGCGGGCAATCTCCTCCATTTCGGCGATCCAGCGGAAGGCCTTGGCCGGCACCCGCCTGACCTGCTCCATGGCCTTCAGCTTCCCGCCCTGGCTGTAGGCAAGCTCCGACCTCAACTCGTCCGAGAGCCCCAGAGCCTCGGCGCTGGTGAGCACGGCCGCGTGAAGCGCCAGGGTTCCCTTGGTGAGCCCGGCATAGCACATCTTGATGGCCGAAGCCCGTCCGATCTCGCTGCCGATCCACTTGACGGCAATGCCTCGACCGTCAAGCCGAGCCATGGCATCCGCATTGGAGCCGGAGACATAGAAGCGGGGAGGCTGCCCCTGGCCCGGAGGGGGCCCGATGATGGAGGCGTCCAGATAGCGTCCGCCGGCCTCGGAGATAATGCCTTCGATCCTCCGAGAGGTCGCCGGGGAGACCGCGTTGCAGTCGGCGAAGACCGGGCGGCAACCGGTGTTGATCAGGGCCTTGGACACGGCTTCCGCCAAAGCCACCGCCGCCTCGGGCACCAGAATGGAAAGAATGAGGTCGGATTGCTCGGCAAGTGCTTCCAGGCTGGGCACAGTCTGGAACCCGGCAAGTTCCGCCATCCGGCAGGTGCGAGGGCTGCGACCCGACAGGCAGGTCATCACCTCCAGGCCACTGGCCCGGAACTCCCGTCCTACGGCGTGTCCCATGTCTCCGGGACTTAAAATGGCAATGCGTTGGATTGGCAGCGGAACGCCCCCTAGAGTTTCACCGGACGGCCTCCCCGGGCCGACCGGTAGAGTGCCGTGATGGCAGCCACATTGGCGCGGCTGTCCTCCAGGGTGACCACCGGATCGGCGCCGTCCAGAACCGTGGCCGCCATGGACTCGACTTCGTCCTGATAGGCGTTGACGTCGGCGAAGACCCTGCTCTCGGTCCTGCGATTGCCGAGCCCGTCGCCGAAGGTGGAAGCCTCCTTGACTCCGGCCTCACTGACCAGTCGCACGGTGGCCGGCTGATTCTCGCGGTTGACCCAGGGAAGATCCAGGTGGAGATACCCGACGGTTCCGAGGAAGTCGGCGTCGACCTGGGTGAATGAGGCAAAGCTGGAGAAGAAGTGAAAGAAGGTCCCCCCCGGAAATCTCAGGTGACCTGAAAAACTGAGGTCGATCCCGGTGGGGCCGGCAACTTCGACGGCACGAACCTCCACCGGCTCGGCCTGCAGCACGGTGCGGGCGAAGCTGACGCAATAGCTGCCCAGGTCCCAGACCGATCCGCCGCCCATGGCGGGGTCGAGACGGATGTCTCCGGGACGTTCCAGGGTGAAGGTAAAGAGGCCGCGGCCCATTCGAACCTCGCCGATGGCGCCTTGAGCGATCAGGTCGCGCACGTAGGAGGTCTGGGAGTGAAACCGCATCATGGTGGCTTCCTGGATGGTGACTCCGCAACGGCCGGATGCCTCCCGGAGTCGATCCACCTCCTCGACGGAAAGAGCCAGCGGCTTTTCACAGAGCACATGCTTTCCGGCCTCGGCGCATCGGAGCGACCACTCGGTGTGCAGCCCGTTGGGCAGAGAGATGTAAACCACGTCGATGGCGGGATCCGCCAACATCTCGTCATAGCTGCCGTAGGCCTTGGAAATGCCGTGTTCCGCGGCATAGCGATTGGCCGCATCCTGACTACGGCTGGCTACCGCGATCAGCTCGTTTCGTCCCGACCGGTTCAGGCAGGGAATCAAGCGCTCGTTGATGCGGGCCGTGCTCAACAGGCCCCAGCCGGCTCGTTTATCGCCCATCCATATACCTCACTGAGCCCTTTCTAATGAAAAGACTAGAAAACCACTGTTCATGTAATTTCTGAGACATCCGATCCGGTCAGTCCCGTCTAAGACTGCGAACCTCTTCCCAGCATTGGGACTTCCAGGATCGTTGCATGGCCTCCTGGACCTCGGCCACGGCCAGGGCCTCCTTGAATCCCGGCTCTCCCTGCTTTCGGCCGGCCACCGAGTTGAGGAATTCCACCGCCTCGATCAACTTGAGGTCGTCGTAGCTCATGCTGATGGCCGGACCGGTGTAGAACTGCACGTAGGAGGGATGGTCGGGACTGCATTGAATCACGGTGGTCCCGTCACGCTCGGTGGCGCTGTCGGGCAGATGGAGCTGAAGCTCATTCATGCGTTCGAAGTCCCACTTCAACGCTCCCCGGGTTCCGTTCAACTCAAAGGCCATTTCACAGCCGGGCCCCTTGATCACCCGGCAGGCTTCGAAGGTCCCCCGGGCTCCGTTGCCGAACTCGACCAGCGCGCTCACGTAGTCTTCGTTGGTGACCGGCCCCTTGGGGTCATCGGCCGAGCCTGTGGAAAAGTGGGTGCCGGACCCCTTGGGAACCAGGGGGCGTTCGGTGATGAAGGTGTGGCTGATGCTGGTCAGGCGCTTCACCGGCCCGACCATGGAGTGGGCCATGTCGGCCACATGGGAGATGAGGTCGCCCAGGGTTCCGGTCCCCGACCATTCCTTCTGAAATCGCCAGGAGAGGACTCCATTGGGATCCCTGCCGTAACCCACCAGAAAGCGACCGCGATAGTGGGTCACCTCCCCCAGCTTGCCCTCCTGAACGAGCTTGCGGGCGTATTGGACCAGCGGGGCCCAGCGGTAATTGTAACCGACCCAGCTTATGACTTTGGCCCGGCGAGCGATCCCCTCGATCTCGGCAGTCTGCAGCGGCCCCATGCCCACCGGCTTCTCGCAGAAGATGTCCTTGCCGGCCTCCGCCGCCGCACGCACGACCTCCAGGTGCAGGTGGTTGGGCGAGGCGACGCTGATGGCCTGAACGGAATCGTTTTCGATGACCTCTTTCCAGTCGGTGGTCCGCCGCTCGAAGCCGAAGCGCTCCTGCCCCTCCCTGGCCCGCGCCTCCACTTCGTCGGCGCAGATGACCAGGCGGGGACGGATTCCCGTGTCTCGGAACCGATCCGCCACCTGGCCGTAAACGCGGCTGTGCACGTTGCCGACCCAGCCCATGCCGATGACTCCAATACCGATTTCATGTGCCATCGCTAGTCCTCACCTTCAGTGATTGGTGTTTAGCCGGGCGCCGCATCCCAGGGAAACTGAGCGGTACGCAACGGGAGTGCATGCGGGCGGGACGCCCGCGCTCCCGGGTGGGCCTGCTCCCATCCCTCTTGCTGCTCAAGGGAGCACAGGCCGACTTGCCGGACCGCGGCCCCTCCTGGAATCCTTCAAACTTCACACTTCAAACTTCACTCTCCACTCGTCCTACTTCCTCCCACTGATTCGACTCCCAGGAACGTTCCACCGCCGTGTGAACGGCCGCCACCTCGGCGGCTTCCCGAACGCCCGGTGTCGCCTGCTTTCCCTCCAGGATCGACTCGACGAAACGGGAGGCCTCGATAATTTTCAGGTCCTCGTATCCCAGACCGGTGCCCTGTCCCGGATTGAAGTGCCCGTGAAACGGATACTCGGGGTTGCTGAACAGGCGGGTATATCCCTGCCGGAGCGGTTCCCGTCCCGGATTCACATAGACCTGCAGCTCGTTCATTCGCTCGAAATCCCAGACAATCGAACCGGTGGTGCCGTTCACCTCGAATTTCAACTCCTGTTGCGGGCCGGTGATGATGCGGCAGGCTTCGAAGCTTCCCCGGGCGTCGTTTTCGAACTGAACCAGGCCGCCCACGTAGTCTTCGTTGGTGACCGGCTGGCGCTGCGCGCCGGAATCCTGTCCCCCGGCCTGGGGGCGGCTGCCGATCCAGGTCTTTCGATTGGCCGCCACCCGCTTGATGGGGCCCACTAGAAAGTGGCCCAGGTCGGTGGTGTGTGAAAGCATGTCGTTCAACACGCCGGTCCCGGAGACGGATCGATCGAAGCGCCAGGAAATGGCTTCCTCCGGATTGCGGGCATAGCCTTCGAAATAGCGGCTGCGGAAATGAGTGAGTTCGCCGAGGTAGCCCGCCCGGATGAGCTGCCTGGCGTATTGAACCATGGGCGCCCATCGGTAGTTGAAGCCCACCAGCGTCACCACGCCGCATTCTTCAACCACTCTCCGAATGGCTACCGTCTCTGCTGGCGTCCTGCCCACGGGCTTCTCGCAGAGGATGTGCTTGCCCGCCCGGGCCGCCGCGCTCACGATGGCCAGGTGGCTGTCATTGGGAGTGGTCACACTCACCGCCGCGATCCGATCATCCTCGATCAGCGAGGACCAGTCGGTGGTATGGCGGTCGAACCCGTGCCGGGCGGCCCCTTCCCTGGCCCGTTCGCCCATGGCATCGGCGCAGCAGACCAGGCGCACCTCCGTGTCCAGTTCCGGGAAGCGGTCTCGAAGCTGGCGGTAGGCCCGGCTGTGAGTGTGTCCCATCCACCCCATGCCGACCACGCCCACACCCAATGAGTTCATGGCGTCGCGTCTATAACCAGGGCGGATTTTCCTCGGGCATGGTCCTGATGAGGAGAGGCTTGAGGAACTCGACGCTCTTGACGATTCCCTCCGGCGCACTCATCAGGGAATCCTCGTGCTCGATGCTCAGCACCCCATCGTAACCGACCGATCGCAAGGCGCTGAGGAACTCCCGCCACCACAACTCTCCGTGTCCGAATCCCAGTGTGCGGTATCCCCAGGACCTCTCCAGGACCAGGTGCATGGGAGTCAGGTCTATTCCGCCGCTCAAGGCCATCTTGTGCCGGTCGATGCGGGTGTCCTTGGCGTGCACGTGGAAGACGAAGTCGGGGCCCAGGTTCTGAACCACCCAGCTCGGTTCCATCCCCTGATAGAACAGGTGGCTGGGATCCAGGTTGGCCCCCACCGAGGGACCGGCGATCTCGCGCAGCCGCAGCAGACCGGGGGTATTGAAGACCGACTGCCCGGGGTGCATCTCGATGGCGACCCGGACTCCGTGGTCGGCCGCATGCCGGCCAACCTTCTTCCAGAAGGGTGTCAGGACTTCATCCCACTGCCACTCGAGAAGGTCCAGGAATTCCTGCTGGAAGCTGTGGGCCACCCAGTTAGGATAGGGTGTGCCGGAGGGATCTCCCGGGCAGCCGCTCATGGCGACCACCGTATCCACTCCCAACTTTTCAGCCAGGTCAATGCAATTGAAGAGGTCCTGGCCGTGTTTCCTGCCTCTTTCCGGGTTGGGGTCCACCGGATTCCCGTTGCAGTTCAGGGCGCTGACGACCAGGTTGCGGCTGTCGACGGCAGCCTTGAATTCCGACCGCGCTCCGGCATCGGACAGCAACAGGTCGGCGTCGCAGTGGTTAGCCTTGGAAAATCCCCCGGTGGCGATTTCAACGGCTTCGATCCCCTCTTCCACCACCCAATCCAGGGCGGCGGTGAAGGACAGATCGGGAAGTCCGTCGGTAAACAGTCCTATTTTCATGGTTGGCTCCTGTGCAGCGCTCTAGTATTCACTTCAACGGGGGAAAAAGGCTGTAACCGGGCACGTTGATGCCGATCTTGAAGAGGCTCTTGCCGGCGGTCACGTAGAGGGTTTTCTTGTCGCTTCCCCCAAAGGTCATGTTGGTCACCACGTCTTCCGGAATGGGTATTCTGTCCAACAGTCCGCCCCGAGGAGAAATTACATAGATCCCTGCCGGGTTGACATTGGATTCTCCCTCTCGTTTGGGCAAGGTAATTCCGGCAGCCGTCCACAGGTTACCTTGCATATCAACCCGCAGACCGTCACCCGGCCGCCCCTCGCCGAAGTCGTAGACCAGGGCTTGTCCGGCAGGCACGCCCCCTGGATTGAGCTCAAACCCCCAGATTTTTCGGGCTCCCCCCGGGCTGATGTTGTAGTCCGCCACATAGAGAAAACGGTCGTCCGGACTGACCGCAATCCCGTTGGGTTGCTGGATTGCAGGCTGCTCCAGTATTCTGGACACCTTTCCGTCGCAGTCCAGGCGATAGACGGCTTCGACATCCATCTCCATGGTGGAACGGTCGCCATAACAGGGATCGGTGAAGTAGATGCGTCCCTTTCGGTCGATGGCCAGGTCGTTGGGGCCATTGTAACGCCGACCCTCAAATCGCTCTGTCAGCACCTCGACCCGGCCGGTCTCCAGATCGGTGCGCACGATCCGACGCCGGCCACCCGGCCCCATTCCGCAGCCCTCGCAACTGACCAGCCTCCCTCGACTGTCGAACAGGTTTCCGTTGGTCCTGCCGCTGTCCGCCCTGAAGACGGAGAGCTGCCCGTCCGCCGCAAGCTTCATCACCCGATTGTTGATGATGTCGCTGAAGTAGACGCTCCCGTCGGAGTGGTAGGCCGGTCCCTCGGCAAAGGCGATCTCTGAGGCCCGGCTCAGCCGGGCGCCGGTTCTCAGGAACCGCCGGGGCGACGGCAGGCGCGCTCGATCCGCCGGGTCTGGTTCAGACATTTCCCTCGATCGGGCGGCATCCATGGAGGCACCGGTGCGTCCGGAGATTTTCGTCAGCACTGGTGTCTTCCGGGATCGGCGGAAGCCTCCAGCACCAGGATGGCCGGCTTCTTCCATCCCGCCGGTCCCGACGAGAGCCGTACGGTTGTGGAACGCGTATGGATCAAGGGATCGGTGGGGCGGGTCTTCAGGAAGTCACCCAGGGGGCGCATCCTGCTGGGCCACCACAGCAGGTAGTGCATGGGGATGATCCACCGGGGTCGCAATTGGTCGATGAGCCTCGACAGCTCTTCCAGAGTCAGCGTATTGGCCTGACCGGCGATGGCCAGCAGGACATCGCACTTGCCCTCGAAGACCGACAGTTCGGCCGGGCTGGGGCCGTAGCCCAGATCCCCCAGGTGCAGAATCCAGAGGTCTTCGACCTTGAAAGCGTAGAGCGCGTTGTCTTTGGGGCTGCCGCTTTCGTGAATGGGCGATTCGGCCGCGCCCAGGGGAATCAGCGGGTTGCCGTCCACCTCGACCCGGCGGTTATCCCGCACCAGGTCCAGGGCGTTGATGACTTCCGGGGCCCCGTGGATCAGTCCGGGGTCTCCGTGGGCCGGGTCATCCAGGGAGCTGACAATGGCCAGGTCCCCCTGGATGGCCGGTCCGGCCGGCAAGCCCAGGCGCGTTGGAGAAAAGGGATCGGTGACGATGACCGGGCCGCCGTCCCGCCAGATGCGAAAGCAGGCATGGCCCACCCACTCGATGTTCACGGCCAATTGACGTTGTCCTCGGTGATCTGATGGAAACCTGCCAGTTCCCACCAGCCGGTCCCTTTCCTGGGGGGGGCTCCCATCACCAGGGGCTTGAGGAACTCGATGGACTTTTCCAATCCTTCCCTTACATCCATGTAGTCGCACTCCATCTCGACCGAGAGGGCTCCCTCATAACCGATAAAGCGCAAGGTGGTGATGAAGTCGCGCCAGAACTGCCGATCGTGGCCCCAGCCGATCAGGTTGAAGGTCCAGGACCGCTTTTCCGGGTTGGATGGGGTCTGGGTGGTGTCCAGCAGTCCCTGCAGCTTCAGGTTGCGGGGCTCCATGCGGGTATCCTTGACGTGGACGTGCAGGAGCCGGTCCCCCAGGTAGGCGATGGTTTCCAGCACGTCGATGTGCTGAACGAAGAGGTGCGACGGGTCCAGGTTGCATCCCACAATGGGTCCGATGGCCTCCCGCAGCTTCATGACCGTCACCGGCGTGTGCACGATGTCGCCGATCCAGGGCTCGAAAGCCAGGCGGCAGCCGTGATCGCGGGCAACCGCGGCGTGTTCCCGCCAGAAAGGAATGACCCGCTCTTCCCACTGCCAGCGCAGAATGGCCCGGTTGCGGGCATTGGTGGGGTCCACCACCCAACAGGGACAGGCATCTCCGGGCGCACCCGGCGGGCTGCCGGCGTTCAATGTCAGCAGATCCACCCCCGTGGCCTCGGCCAGACGGCAGACTCTGCGAAAGTGCTCGGAGTATTGTTTGGCTTCCGCCGGGTCGGGCGAGAGTCCGTTCCCGTGAGCCGAATAGGCGCTGATGGTAAAGCCGTGGTCATCCAGAGCACCCTTCCAGCGCTTCAACGCTTCAGGGTCGGACAGCAGCTTTGGAAGGTCGCAGTATTTCCGGCTGGCCTCCCCCAGACAGGCGATCTCGATCATCTCGACGCCCTGCTTTTGGGCGAAATCCAGGCCTTCTTCGAAATCGAAGGGCAGCAGGAAAAGTGTGTTGACACCGATTTTCACTTCGTACCTCCTCCCGGCGACCCGGTAGGAAACCTGAGGGCATTCCGGGCTTCCGGTCAACTAATCTTCCAATCCGGCAGTGGGTTGGTATCCACTGGGCTCGAGGGCGACGATGGTTGGGCGATCCAGCACCGGCAGGTCGATGGGAAACTCAACCACCGAAGACCTGGGAAAGATCAGGGGATCCTCCCGCCGGCGGTCCAGGAACTCCCGCAGGGGTCGCATGGGGCCCGACACCGGAGGCAGCGCAAAGTGCATGGGAACGATCCACCTGGGCTTGAGATGATCGATCATCGCATCCAGATCCGGCAGGGACAAGGTGTTGTACTGACCCACGATGGCGAGCATTACGTCGCATCGCCCTTCGAAGGGAGCCACTTCCTCCCGCGGCAGTCCGTATCCGAGATCCCCCATGTGCATGACCCACACTCCTCCCACCTGCAGGGCATAGAGGGCGTTGTCCTTGGGGCTTCCACTGTCGTGGATGGGCGATTCGGCCGCACCGACCGTTACCAGCGGGCTGCCGTCGACTTCAACTGCCAACCCGTTCTCGACCACATCCAGAGCATCGATGACTCTCCGGCGCCCCCGTACCAACTCGGGATAACCGTGGGCGTCGTCGGTCAGGGAGCTGACGATGACGGTATCTCCATCGACCCTGGCCGCATCCTCCGGCAGGTAGACGGTCTTGGGCGTGTAAGGGTCCATGACGATGATTGGTCCCCCCTCCCGCCAGACCCGAAAGCAGGCGTGTCCTACCCATTCCACCTTAACCGACATAGTTCCTCCACCTTGGGTTGAAACCGGCGCTGCGCACCGGTTCCGGAAGACTCGGTCTCCGGAAGACTCAGTAAAGGGCCAGGGCTCTGCCCGGGCCTCCATGACTGTCGCGGATCTTGATGGGTGCGAAGATGAAATAGGCTCGTTGCGGCACCTCGCCGAGCCCGGTCAGGGATTCGACCCCTACCAGCCCACGACTCCCCAGCGCCCAGTAGGTCATCAGGGCCCGACGGGGATCGGCGCCTCCCAGAGTGGGTCCGTCGGTGCCGACACAACGGATCCCGCGTTCAGCCAGGTAAACGACAGCCTCCGGCCCCGGCGCCGGCCATCCTTCGCTCCGGCCGTTCAAGGGATCGGCCATGAACCGGTTGCCTTCGGGGAAAGGTTTGAAATAGCGGTCGCTGTAGCCGCTGCGGAAGATGACGATCTCCCCGCTCTTGAGAGGACCGTGCCTGGCTTCATACTCCTGAATATCCTTGGGAGTTATTTCCGGGGAGACCGGCCACTGCTCCTCGGAGGTGGTTCCGATGAGATGTTGCACGTCGATGACCCGGGCCCAGCCGCAAGTCCGGGAAAGCGGAACCTGTTCAGTGGTCACCCGACTGGTCCCACGCTTCCCGAACCGCCGCTCGTAGGCCGCCAGCCACTGCCGCACCTCCGGGGCGTAGGTCCGGTTGTCGAAGCCGGGTGGGGGAAGAGCGTAGGCCGGCGGCACCAGGTGGGTGCCGGCATGGCTGTCCAGGTGGTGGAGCTTCATCCCGTAGGGGGGGATGATGCTCCGCAGATAGGGATGGCGATTGTTGCCGACTCCCCTGCCGGGCCACCACACCGGGAGATTGTCGGCCAGCAGCACCGACAGGTCGATGACCCGCTTGTTCCTGGCCGACTCGATCAACTGCCCTGCCAAGGGCTGGCCCACGATGGCGAAGGCCCTGGATTCGGCGCCGATCCCCTGGGAGTGCTTGAGGCCGACCGTACAGTAGAAGGCCCCGGTTGCCGGCAGTTTGCCCAGGCGGGTCGCCCCTTCAGTCCAGATCATTCCGTGCTTGAGGCCGGCATAGTGGGTCTCTTCGGCGATGGGACCCGGGATCGGCCCCATGCTGGGGCTGTCGGTGCCGAGCGTCATCACTTTTCGCGTCGCCAGGTACTCCATGCACTGGGGAGTGGGGTCGGGCCAACCCGGCGTCCTGCCCTCCAGGGGATCCGCGACGAATCCACGTCCCGAGGGGAAGGGACGGTAGTAGCGGTCGCTGAAACCGCTGTAGAAGAGCACCGCATCCCCAAGTCCCAGAGGCCGGTGCCGCTGTTCCCAGGCCTGCACGTGGCCGGCTTCCACCAGGGAGCTGTGGCCATTGGGCGCGGTGTCGAGCAGTTCCCGAATGTCGATGACGCAGGCTTCTCCCACAAACTGCCAGGCCGGCACCTTGTCCCCGGTTACCAGGCCGTAAGGGCCAGCGTTGGGTTTCCCGGAATCGGGCGGCGCCACCGAATGGGTCGGTCCGTCGAACTGGGTCCCCACGTTCTCATCCAGCGTCAGAATATCCGAGTTGTAGGCGCTGAGCGGACCGATCCGCCGGTAGTGGTTGATCTGAAATCCCGGTCCGGCTCCGGGCCAACTGCAGGGAAACTCGGGAGCGACCATCAGGGAAAGGTCGACGAACTCCGGCCCCGGGTGCTTGTCGGCTTGAATCGGCCCCGGCTGCAAACTCCAGGCCAGGCAGCCCAGGACCGCCAGACCCAAGCAGACGGCCTTCCCGGGGAGAGAAGGACCGAACGGAGGACTTAGACACGAAAACCGTTTGGGGCGCATCGATTCATACCTCGCGGGGCCTGTCCGGCAAACGGACAACCGACTCACTTTGACTGTCGTTCAGGGCTGCTAACCTTATCAATATCGGAAAGCCCATTGCAACCGGACCGGCAGGTGAAGTTTGAAGGGTGAAGTTTGAAGTTTGAAGGGGGAAGAGTTGAGAGTGGAGAGTGGTCCGATCGGAGCATTAATTGCCTTGCTGATCTCGGTGCTACTGCTTGAAGTGCAACCACGTCACAAGGCGCCTGTCTGCTCCCCAAACCCTCCGCCGTCCGCCTCTTCACACCTCAAACTTCCAACTTCATACTTCACCCTTCACCCTTCACACTTCAAACTTCACACTTCATTACTCGGATATTCAGCCTCCGTCTCCAGCGGATAGAGGGGGCGCCGGCGGTGGTGGTAGGTGAAACTGGCCGGATTCACGCAGGTGGCCCCCGGCGTGTCCACCAGAATGGTCCGGGCCGCGACCGGATTGTAGGCGGCTCTGGGGGCAATCACACCCTTGGCCACCAGGATCTTCTTGGATTCCGGCTTGATCCCCAGGCTCTTGACCTGCTCCAGGCTCACCGGAGCCATTTTCACGCTGGTCAGCACCAGGGTGTGCTGCTCGGGGGTCTCCACCACCGCCGTCACCCCCTGGTCGAAGGAACCCCAGCCCCCATGCCTCACTTCCGGCTCCTGAAAGATTCCATCCGAGATCATCCGCACCCGGCCTCGAATGGAGACCGGGGAGCCGTGCAGGCCATCGGTCTTGGCTCCGACTTCCAGGTTGACCGGGTTGCGAACCCCGGCTTCCACGCAGCGGGCCACCGACTCGGCATCGAACAGGACCACCATGGCGTTGGAAGCCTTCTGGGCCACGATTTCGGCCAGTACGATGGTGGAATCCCCCGGACTTCCGCCACCGACGTTGTCGCCGATATCCATCAGCACCACCGGGGCCTCGGGGGCCCGCATGGCCATGGCCACCGCCTCGGCGGCATCAGGCAGGTCGGCCTGGAATTCCTCCCGCCGGTCCCACGCCCTTTGGGCCATCCAGCGCGCCGCCTTGCGAGCCAGGTCGCGGTCGCGGTCGGCCACGGCCAGAAAGCTGGCGCCGAATTCCTCCACGTCCGAGTAGGAAAACCCCATGGCCACGCTGGCGGAAAGAATGCCCGGCCACTGCAAAACCGACTCGACATCCTCATACAACCCCTTGGACGGATTCTCATCGGTGTACTGCTTGGCGATGCTGATGATCAGTGGCGGGCATTCGAGGGCTTGCACCGGTCGGATCTCTCCCCGCAGCGTCCGGCCGAGCAGCGAAGCGGCTTCCAGCCCTCGGGCTTTCTGGTCCAGGTGCGGATTGGAGCGATAGATGGTGGTGGCGTCGGTGCTGGCCACCATCCCTGGGGAAACGTTGGCATGCAGGTCCAGCGTCATGACGACCGGCACATCCGGTCCCACGACTTCCCGCATCCTCCGGGCCATCTCGCCGTCGGCGTCGGGGAACTCCTCGGACACGGTAGCCCCGTGCAACGCCAGGTAGAGAGCGTCCACGGGCAGGGCCGCCTTCAGGGCTTCGACCGTCTCGTCCGCTATGGCGTCGAAGGCCTCCCGGACTACGGTGCCGCTCGGCATGGCGAAGGCCGCCACAAGTGGAACGGGCTCCAGGCCGGCGGATCGGGCGCCCTCCAGAAAGCCGCTCAGTTCGTGATTGCCTCCCGTCCAGCGCTCGATCAGCCCCCTGCCCCGGGTCAGGCTCACCTGTTCAAAGTCCTTGTAGGTGGTAGGGGTGACTGCAAAGGTATTGGATTCATGGATAAATCCCATAACACCAACGCGTTTCATTGGATGTACGCCTCCCTTTCGTCCTGACTCAGTCCCAGGAGTTCATTTCCACCATCCATTCATGGGGGAATTCCATTTCCAGGGACCGCATGGCATTGTCCAGATGGCCGGTGTGGCGAGCTCCGATCAGCACGGAGTCGACCCCCTCCCGCTTGAGGACCCATCCCATGGCCAGTTGAACCATGGAAACACCTGTTCTTTGCGCCATCTGTCGAAGTTGCTCGACGACCCGAAAGCTGCGCGGGTGGAAATAGACGTCCACGTGACCGGGAATCACGTCGAAGCGGGTTCCCTTGGGAATCTCGGCTTGATCGGACGTGTACTTTCCGGCCAGGAATCCCGCCCCCAGCGGACTGTAGGTGACCACTCCAACCTCCTGCCGTTGACACAGGGGCAGCAGATCCGACTCGATCTCCCGACGAGCCAGATTATAGATGGGTTGAATGACTCCGAGGCGGGGCAGGCCGTTCCGGCGACTCAGTCCGAGAGCTTCCGACAGTTGCGCGGCGGAGAAATTGCTGCATCCGCTGCAGCGGATCCTGCCTTCCTTCTCTCCTCGATCCAGCGCCGCCAAACCTTCTTCCAGCGGGACTTCGGGATCATACTTGTGGAACAGGTAAAGATCAATGGTGTCGGTCTGGAGACGCTCCAGGCTGGCTTCCAGGGCCTCCCGGACTTCCTGCTCCCTCCCGTTGGCCGACACCTTGGTCTGTATGGTGACCCGGGAGCGCACCCCTCGGGATTTCAGCCAACGACCCAGAATTTTCTCCGAGGAGTACATTTCGCCGCTCACCTCGCGCTCGTCCTCCACACCCAGGTTGTCGCGCCGATATTGACGCGCCTGCCCGCCGCCGTAGGCCTCGGCGGTATCGAATAGCGTAATGCCGCGTTCCAGGGCAGCGTCCATGATCCGAAACGAGGTGGCCTCGTCTATTTCCCTGCCGAATGTGGCGCAGCCCAGGCCGAGTCGGCTGACCACGATGCCGCTACGGCCCAATAACCTCATTTCCATTGTTTTTCTCCTTCCATGAGTTTTTGTTACCGGTGCAGGCGGATCGTTGCGGTCCCGCCAAACAGCGCCGTACAAATACTCCCTCAGGACCTGGAACCTGCCATGTATTCATCCCTGAGGATTCCCATGAGGATCAGGTCATGCCACTGGCCGCGGGAGAAGTGCCAGTCCCGCAAAGCCCCCTCCTCCTTGAACCCGCACTTCCGGTAGCAGCGATAACCCCGCTTGTTGGCTCGAATCACCCTGAGACCGACGCGGTGCAGGTTCAACTCTTCGAAGCAGACTTTCAGGAACAGCCGCAGGGCTTCCTCACCCAAGCCCTTGGACAGCGAAGTGACATCTCCAATGACTATCCCCACCTCGGTGTTCTGTCGCCGCAGATCCAGGTATTCGTAGCCGATATGCCCCAGGTACTTGTCGTCCTCCCGTCGACAGATGGCGAATTTTCGGTTGGCCGGATCCACGTTGTTGACCTGATCCTCCACGAAGGCCCGAGCCTGCTCCAGGGATTCGGGCCAGACATAGGAACCCGTCCACCATACGATATCATCCAGGGTACGCCACTGGTAGAGGGCCTCGACATCGCTCAACAGGTATTCCCTCAGGTACACTCTGTCTCCTAGAAAGTGGGGCATGTTCCTCCTCCCTTTTTGGTTGAACTTCCTACCTGAAAGCCACTGAAAAACAAAGGCTATAGTAGCCGTGCGAACAGCTCGCGGGCCTGATCGGCATTGGCAAGAGGCCGTCCCCGATGCCGGGCACGCGCCGCCGTCAAGCCTACCAGCTCCGCATTGCCCCCGGCCTGGGTGCCGTCGGGTCTGTACAGATTGTTCTCGAAGCCGACTCGGGCGTGTCCGCCCAGAATCAGCGCGCGGTCCATGCAGGCCAACTCCTGCTTCCCGAAAGCGCACAGGAACCATCCCTTTCGAAAGGGGCTGACTTCCAGCAATGGATCCAGGTCAGCGGGCGCCGATTGTTGACTTGGGGTATAGCGCCCCAGCACAAAGAGGACGCAGGGATCGGAATGCGGAACGATGCCGCGATGAACGAGTCGAACCAGGAACCGGACCTGTTCGGCGTCGAAAACGATAAACTGGGCATGGATCCCTTCCACCCTCAGCCAGTCGAGGAATTCGGCCGTGGCAGCTTCAACCGTCGGATCGGGGAAAATTTCGCCGATGGACAGACTCACTGCCTCCGGCCTGAGCTCACGGACCAAACCCATCTGCTCCTCCGGACCGTAAAGGCCGCAGGACTCGGTGGTGACCTGAATCACCAGACTGTCTCCCACCTGGGAGCGAATGGCCCGGATGGCGGCCCGGTAGGCCGCCGCGTCCAGAATGTGGGCCATATTGCGGTCCCTGACATGCAGATGAATCATGGCCGCTCCGGCTTCCAGGCTCTCAGCGGCCACTCGCCCCAATTCAGCGGGCGTCGTGGGGAGATCGGGATGGTCCCGGCGGGTCCTGCGGGCCCCGTTGGGGGCGACGCAAAGAATCGCGGGAGTTGGTCTTGCCGTGGACATGCTTGCCTGTCGGCGGCCCCTATTGACGGCGCAGCACCCGCCCGCCGCGATCTCCCGTCAATCGACCGTCCCTGACAGCCTGAACACCGTTCACAAACACGTGAGTCATGCCGACGGCGGTCCGGTTGGGTTCACAGGTGGTGCCCCGCTCGCTGAAGGTCCGCGGATCGAATATCGCCAGGTCCGCGCAAGCCCCCTTCTCGATGACGCCACGGTCCTTCAAGCCCAGGCGGCCGGCCGGAAGGGACGTCAGGCGGCGAATCGCCTCTTCGGGGCGGAGCTTTCCCGTATCGCGCACAAAGTGCCGGTAGAACCAGGAGGCCCAGGTGTAGGCCCCGTGGAAGGATCGGTCCCGCAGGGGGCCGTCGGTGGCCAGGGCGGTGGCGTCCGAGCCCACCATGCAATGGGGGTGCTCGAATGCCAGTTCGTTCTCTTCCAGCCGGTAGGTCAAAGCTATCACCATCAGCCGGTGGATATCGTCGACTTCGGCAAGCAACAGGTCATAGACGGCGTCGAGAGGCTCGACGCCCATCCGCCGGCCGATCTCGCCGACACTCTTTCCGGAAAACTCCGGGTAGGCTTGAGACTCGAAAATGACGATTCGCTCCCAGTCGTCCCGGACCAGCGAGCGAAGATGGCTCCGGTAGGTCTTGAGGTCTCTTCGAACCCCGGAATCCCGCAAACGCGCCGAGACGGCCTTCGGGCCTCCTTCCAGCGACCAGGGCGGCAGCGCCGTTCTC
This sequence comes from Acidobacteriota bacterium, assembly GCA_009841055.1. Classification (GTDB taxonomy): domain Bacteria; phylum Acidobacteriota; class Terriglobia; order Versatilivoradales; family Versatilivoraceae; genus Versatilivorator. The sequence goes on along the minus strand of VXMN01000086.1, from coordinate 19,984 downwards.
AGATTGGTGGTCCCGAACAGGCGGGTATGCATGTCGAATCCCACGTCCTGACCCTGCCGGCGGGCTTCATCCACCATCCCCAGGGCTTGCCGGTAAGCCTGCTGTCCATCATCGGTCAGTCTGGCCACCACCTGGATGTGGGAGATTTGAAGCGCTGCCCCTGAAGCCCGGCCTGTTCGAATGGCTTCCGCGATAGTCTCTTCCACTTCGCCGGCCCGATTCCGGGTGTGGGTGGCATAGAATCCCCCGGCGTCGGCCACCAGACGGCACAGCTCGACGATTTCTTCCTCGGGGCAGGCCTTCTCGGGGCCATACTCCAATCCCGTGGAAAGCCCGAAGGCGCCCTCTTCCAGGCACTGGGACAGCAACCGCTTCATGCGGCTCAACTCCGCCGGAGTGGAGGGCTTGCCGACGTCCTCGACCGCCGCCAGTCGAAGCAGACCGTTCGGCACCAGCGTCAGCACGTTGACCGCCGGTTGCCCTGCTTCCAGGCGTTCCAGGTACCCCGCCATGGTGCGCCAACCGATGTCGTCGGCAGCCTGGCAGCCATAGATGTTCGACCGGGCTCGCTCGGGATCCACGATGGGGGCGCAGCCGTGACCGCAGTTGCCGATCACTTCCAGGGTGACTCCCTGCATGACCGAGCTCATGGCCCTGGGATCGACGATCAGCGTGAAGTCGGAATGGCTGTGGATGTCGATGATTCCCGGGCATACCCACAGCCCGGCAATGTTCAACTCCGCGGCGCCGTCAGCCTGACCGATCGATCCGACCTCCGAGATCCGCCCGTCCGTGACTGCCAGATCGGCGCGAAAGGGCGGTCGCCCCGTCCCGTCCAGGACCTCGCCACCTCGCAGGATCAGATCCCAACTCATTCCGACAACTCCTCCCTGACTCCACCCTCACTCACCAATCCACTCGAGGAGACAGCGGAACGGCACGATGTTTTCCGACCGGCGCACCGCTGGTCCCAAGTGTGAAAACCCTGAAACACAGGACAAGAAAACAATTCATCATTCATCATTCATCATTCATCATTTACCCAAGCGGCTTCTCGCCTCCCGCCGCAGGCTCGCCGTAGCCACCGGGTCCACTTGGCCGGCGCCATCGAGGACGACGCCGTAGTCGCGTCGGGCGCTTGCCGGAGAGACCTTGTCGTTTCTGACATCTCGAGCCACGGCCGCCGGATCTCTGGTAAGGGGATCTCCCCATCCTCCCCCGCCCGCCAATCGATGATAGACCGAGTCTCCGGCCCTGATCGAGGTCGAAATCATGGTGGGCAGGATTTCAGTTCCGCCGGGCCCGCCCCGTTCACTCAGCGAGGGGGCTCCCGGCCGCCCGCCGTTCAGTCCGTAAGGCCGATGATCCCGGCGATCGGAGCGGATGGACAGGGTGGAATCGCCAGCCAGGAGGCGCCACTTCCGCTCGATGGCCAGACCCCCACGAAACCGACCCGCTCCCCCACTGTCCCGGACCAGCCCGTAACGCTCAATGCACAGCGGGTACTCGCTTTCGGCCTGCTCGACCGGAATGTTGCCGGCGACGTTGGAGGGATTGCACAGTCCGTCGTTCCCATCCCTGTCGGGCCTTCCACCCCAGGTCCCCGTGACCAGCTCGTAAAACACGTAGGGCTTCCCTTCCGGTCGCTTGCCCCCGAAAATCAGCAGAGAATTCCCCCCTTCTCCGGCCGCGAACACGCGGTCGGGCAACAAGCCGGCCAGAGCGCCCCGCACCGTGTCCGAAAGGCGGAACCCCGTGACCCCTCGCATCGAGGATGCGGCAGGCATGCTGGCGTTGGCCACGGTGCCTTCCGGGGCAATGACCTCGATTGGCTTGAACATGCCGGCAGTGTTGGGAATCTCCGCCTGAATGACCGATCGAAGGCAGACGGCGACCACCGAGGTGGTAAACGAGAGCGTACAGTTGATGCCGCCGGGCACTTGGGGATCGGTCCCGGAAAAATCGGCGGTCAGGGTGTCGCCGCTGACGGTGAGGGTCACCTGCAACCGTACCGGAGGACCACCGACTCCGTCGCTGTCCATAAAGTCGGTGAAACTGGAGGATCCGTCCGGCCAGGAAGCAATCTCCGAACGAACCAGGCGCTCGGTGTAGGCCAGAAGGTCTCGACAGCACCTCTGGAACGTCTCCGGACCGTATCGCTCGATGAGCTTCAGGACGGAGTTCGCTCCAATGTAGGTAGCGGCCAGTTGGGCTTTCAGGTCTCCCAGTGTCATTTCAGGGATCCGGACGTTGGCGGCGAGCAACGCAAAGATGGCTTCGTCCGCCACGCCTCTCCGGTACAGCTTGAGCCAGGGGATGCGCAGTCCCTCCTGGAAGATCTCGGTGTTGTCGCAGGCCGCGCTTCCGGGCAGGCGACCTCCCAGGTCTGCGTGATGAGCCGTGCTGACGGCAAACCCGACCCTTCGATTCTTCCGGAATACGGGGCGGACCACGAAGATGTCGGGAATGTGCATGCCTCCGTCGAAGGGGTCGTTGAGGATGAACACATCCCCGGGATCGATATCCTGGCCGTATCTGTCCAGGAGGGTGCGCATGGCGAACGGGACCGAGGCGATGTGATGAGGGAGGGTGACGCCCTGGGCGATCATCTGTCCCTCGGCGTCGCAAAGGGATGTGGAAAAATCCAGGCAGTCCCGAACAATGGTGGAATAGGCCGTGCGGTAGAGGCTGAGCGCCATCTGGTCCGCCGCCGACGCCAGCGCGTGTTGCATGATGGCCAGGGTGATCGGATCGGTGTTGCCAACCGTGTCGCCTGTGCTCATAGGTGGGAGTCGACTCCTTCCATCACGACATTCTGAAGGTCGTCGAGCCAGACGCGGGTCGCGGGCGGAACCACCACGGTCGAGTCATACTCGTCGATCAACAGGGGGCCCCGGGTGACCTCCCGGAGAGCGGTTCGGGTGACCACGGGGGCTTTAATGGACCCCCATCGAGAGCCGAAATAGGCGGTACGGCTCGGGGCCGTCTCACCCTGCAGCTCAGGTGGTCCAAGAACCCCCTCCATCCGGTCCCGCACTGCTTTCCCCACCAGGCGCACCGCCAGTACTTCGACCGTGTGTCCGGCGGCGGACCGATGTCCGTAGAGCCGCTCGTGCTCGTCCTCAAAGGTCTGGCGAAGGGTGTCGACATCCCGAGGCGTGAGTGTCCCGCCGGGTAGCGGGACCCTGATTTCCGAGGTCTGTCCCCGAAACCGCATATCGACACTCCAGGCGAGCCGAACTCGTTCCGCCGGGTAGTGCCCTCGCCGGAACCAGGCCAGCATGTCGTTTTCCAGTGTCTCTCGCAGTTTCTCGATTTCCCGGGGACGAACGGTTTCAATGGCCAGCAGGCAGCTCCGGACTCCGTGGCGCTCGACGTCGGAGTAGAGCAGACCGAGCGCGCTGAACAAGCCCGGCAGCGCCGGAACCATGACCCCTTGAACCGAAAGTTCCTCAGCCAGGCCCGCGGCGTGGATCGGACCCGCACCTCCGAAGGCCATCAGCACAAACTCGCGGGGGTCCCTCCCCCGTTCGGTCGAGACCTCACGCAGGGCTTTCATGATGCGGGTGTTGGCTATGCGGTGAATCCCCTCGGCAGCCTCCAGCAGCCCTATTCCCAAGGGGCCGGCAATCCGGTCCTGAATGGCTCGCCGCGCAGCCTCCGGGTCGACATGGACCTCCCCGTTGGCCAGCGGCCCGGGCCGGATATAACCCAGGACCACGTTGGCATCGGTAACTGTCGGTTCCTTGCCGCCCCGACGGTAGCAGGCAGGTCCCGGTACAGCTCCGGCGCTTTGGGGACCGACATGGAGCCCGCCGGCCCGGTCCAGGTAGGCGATACTCCCACCTCCGGCCCCCACCTCGGCGATGTCGAGGCTGGGTGCGCGAATGAGCTCTCCGCTGCCGCCCATGAGCCGGCTGCCGGTGGACAGGGAGGCCCCGACTTCATATTCGGAATGGTAGCCGGGCCGGCCCTCTTCGATCATGGAGGCCTTGGCCGTGGTTCCTCCCATGTCGAAGGTGATCAGGTTGGGCAGACCTGCCTTGCCTGCGGTGGTTGCGGCTGCCAGGACCCCTGCCGCGGGACCGGACTCCAGAACGAAAACGGGACGCATGGCAGCGTCTTCCTGGGGCGTCAGGCCCCCGGCCGATTGCATGATGAGCAGGGGCGCCTCGATCTCCATCCGGCGCAGATGTCTCCGCAGCGCACCCAGATAGCCACGCATCACCGGGCGAACGTAGGCATTGACCACGGCCGTGGCGGTACGCTCATACTCGTTGCGCTCGGGCAGTATCTCGGAAGAGAGCGAAACCGCCAGATGGGGAAGGTGCTTCCTCAGGAACCGACCTGCCATTTGCTCGTGTTCAGGGTAGGCGTAGGCATGGAGAAAGCAAACGGCCACCGATTGCACCGCCTCTTGTTCCAGCTTTTTCTTGAGTTCCCAAAGTTCCGACTCCCGCAGGGCTACCTGAACGTCCCCGTCGGCTAGGATGCGTTCGTCCACCTCGAAACGCAGATAGCGCTCCACCAGTTCCCCCGGCTTTTGGAAGAACCAGTCGTAGAGCACCGGCACCCGAATCCGCCTCAACTCCAGAACGTCCCGGAACCCCTTGGTGGTGACCAGCGCCGTTCGTGCCCCCCGACGCTCCAGCACGGCATTGGTGGCTACCGTCGTACCATGGGCGATTTCCCTCACGCGAGCGCCGGAAATCGCTGTCGAGCCGAGCCAGGCCCCGATGGCCTGGATGACGGCCTCTTCATAGTGCGGAGGAGTCGACGGCACCTTGTGAGTGGATAGATTTCCCTGCCCGTCCAATACCACCACATCGGTAAAGGTGCCACCAACGTCTGCGCCAATGCGTACGGCGCCCTGAGGGATGTTAGCCCGCATTTCTCACCAGGCCGCTGAGCCTACGGTAGTCAAGGTTTCGTGTTTAACATCTTACGGCGCTTTGTATGGAGTCTTCAGCCTACACACGGTGCTGGGCGCCCCCTGGTGAGAAATGCGGGCTAGCGGACGTCTCGAAATTCAACCCGGCCTCCCGAATTCACCGCCACCGCCTCCTGTCGGGATCGAGCCCGTTCTCCCTGGTGCTCGATTCAATCGGAATCCACCAATGGAGGCAGGCAACGGCAACGATCGACGGGGGAGATAGCCGTATCTGAATATTGGATTCGGGGTTGCGGTAATCTCGGAACGGAACCGGGCAATCGTCAACCGGCCTGGTTCGGATCAGGAAGGCAACAGCACGTCCCGGTTCTCGGCGACGATCCGCTTGATGTTGCGGACACAGGCACGGTCCAGAGGATAGCCCAGGTAGTTGGACCAGTACCGGAACACGCCCAACTCCATCAGAAGGCGCTTCAGGCCCGAGAGCCAGCAAGCCAGCCGGTCGCCGCCATAAACCGCGTAGAGCATGCGCGTCGTGCGAGTCTGTATTCTCTCGGCGCGGGCATAGTCGTGGGCTGCAACCGCCTGGATCATCTGGGCCACCAGGTAGCCCGTGAAGATTCCACCGCCGAGCAGCAGGCCGTCGTATCCGGCTCTCAAGTAGTCCAGACATTGAAATTCATTACCGTTGAGCAGCCGCAACCGGGGGCGTTTCCGCCGCGCGGCCAGGGCGATCTCTCGTCGCTGATTGTCGGACGAGCTGTCCTTGACCATGATCACGCGCCGGTCGGCGTAAATGGTAGCGAGAACAGACTCCGGGATGACCACCGAACTGTGGCGTCCGCGATCGTAGATGCCAATAGGCAACTCACTCTCCCGAAGGATCTGGCGGTAGTGGTTGGTCAATGTCTGGGGATTGGCATTGAGAAAAAAGAGCGGCGGGGCGACCACGGCAATCTGGGCTCCATCCGCCTTGGCGGCTCGAATGTTGGCGACCACGCGACTGGCCGAGTTGTCGGTGACCTGCACCGCGATCATCAACCGGTCTCGAGAATATTTGCGGACCGCCCTTACCAGTCGCCGTCGCTCCACATCCGGCATCCAGGGGCCCTCTCCGCAAGTGCCGGCCAGGAAGAGTCCCCGAACTCCCAGACGCAGATGGTGCTCCACCATATTCTTGACACTCGCCGTGTCGACCTTCAAATCCTTGGTAAACGGCGTCGGGGTAGCCGACCAGACCCCACCGAGTCTTTGCAGCTGGAGCTTGGCCATCCTTAAACTCCTAAGCCCGAACTTCTTTCCGGGCCGCTTGGTGTGTGACGAAAGTTACAAGTCCATCTAACTGGTCGACCGTTCGATCCGATAGAGGTGGCTGTCGGTTCTCACGTAAATGGCGCGGCCGTGCATGGCGAACGAGGCCAGGGTGCGACCCGGCAACCGGTTGGTGGCAAGTTTCTTGAACTCCTTACCGACCTCCAGGACAGTGGCCTCTCCTGATTCGTTCAGCAAATAGATTTTCCCTTCGGCATATACCGGCGAAGCCGAGTACTCTCCCGGCAGCCTTTCCTGCCAGTGGTGCTTGCCGGTCCGGGCGTCCACGCAAGATGCAATACCGCGATCGCTGACCATGTAGAGTTCCTCTCCCACCAGCAGGGGGGAAGGATTCAGCGGCACTCCTCGCTTCAAGGTCCAGGCCACGTGACTGTCGGTCACGTCGCCGTGGCCATCGGGGCGGATGGCGTAGAGCACGGGATGCGGGTATCCCGAGATGATATAGACCAGACCCTGGCCAAAAACAGGGCAAGGAACCAGAGAGAACCCGTCGTAACGCACCGACCAGATCTCCTCTCCGGAAAGCGGGTGGTAGGTCACGACTCGATCGCCGCCCGCGCTGACCAACTGGGGTTTGCCCTGCACCTCGATGGCCAGGGGCGTTGAGTAGGCCATCCGGCCCTCGCGAGTCTTTTTCCACCGCAACTCCCCCGTATGCTTGTCCAGGGCTGCCACGAACTGCACATCGGTGCCGTCGCAGTTGTAGATGAGAACGTCCTGGAACAGGGCCGGAGAACCGCCCGGTCCGTGGCGATGATTGTAATCGAACCGGTGTTTCCAAAGGATCCTGCCGTCGCTGCGAATGCCGGCCGAGCCGAATGCTCCAAAGTGGACATAGACCTTGTCCCCTTCCAGAATGGGAGTGGGAGAGGCATGGCTGTTCTTGGTATGGATCCGGCCCACCTGCTCCTGGCGGAAGACCTCCAGGTCATGGAGCAGTTTTCCGTCGCTCCGGCTCACGCACAAGGCTCGCAGCGAACGTCCTTCGTCCACCGAGGCGGTCAACCAGATCTTATCGCCCTGAATGACCGGTGACGACCAGCCGTTTCCCGGAAGGGAAACCTTCCAGGTGATGTTCTTGGTTTCACTCCATTCTTTCGGGAGGCCGCGGGCGGAAGCGTGACCCTGGCCTCCCGGCCCCCTGAATTGTGGCCAGTCCTCTTCCTGAGCCGGCAGTCCGGACAGGGAAAGGACCAGAGAAAGCAACAATACAAAGATGGCGGGATACTTCATTATCTGCTCCTTGTCGAATTTCCGGCTCGATGGGCTGTCTCAACCCGAATTTCCTGCCGTGAACCGGAAACGCGGGAGGAAAATGGGATTGAACCGCCTTGAAAGCAAAACGCAACGTTATGCCAACTCACCCGATGATTCAACTTATTTGCACACACAGGGTTGCGCCAGTCGCCCTCAAATCGCCCCATCGACCGCAATCACGCCATCGCTGCCTTCCCGACGGAGATTCCGGCTATCTGCCTATCGTATCTCAAATTGCCGGTTATAAAGACTATTGTCGACAGTGATTCCTCGTGCTTCCAGGCAACACCTCGTCCGTCCACATGCATCCCACCCGCAACACTCGATCCGGTCTTTGTCCACCAGCCATCTGAGCCGGAAATCTCTCAAGCAGGAAGGGCCTGACGTGGAAACGCCATTTCTCTCCAGGTATACTGGTCGAGTGCAGGCCCTTCCGACGAGTCCGTCCACTTCAGGCAAGTCCATTCCGTAGCTACGACCGGGAGGTCATCAGCCATGACAAGTCGACGCGGAATTTTGGTTCTGTTTCCCCTCTTCGCCATGTCTTTCGATCACTCGGCACTGGCACAGTCGCAGGAGACCGGTCCGGCGCTGGGTGTCTCCAGGCTCAGCCTGGCCAAGGGCGACGTTATCGTGCAGCGAGGCGAATCGGGAGATTCGATCCAGGCCACGGTCAACATGCCGCTGGTGGAAGCCGACATTCTGACTGCCGGATCGGCCTCCCGTGCCGAAGTCCAACTGGACTACTCCAACTTTCTGCGCCTTAACGAATTCTCCGCCGTCCGACTGGCCAACCTGGGCCATCGAACCTTCCGCCTTCAACTCGAACGAGGGATCCTCACCTACAGCGAATTGAGGGGCGGCGATGCGGACGTCGATGTCGAGACTCCCCTGGCGGCGGTTCGTCCCGAGAAGAACGGCCGCTATCGGGTCGAAGTCGTCGGGCTGGACAGGGTGATTGTCACAGTGCGGAAGGGACGGGCCGAGGTTGCCTCGGCCAAAGGTACGGAAACGCTCAAATCCGGTCAACGCATGATCATCCGCAAAGGAGACCAGGGCGTCGAATTCCAGGTGGCCAAGGCCGACCCCAGGGATGACTGGGACCTCTGGAACTCACACCGGGACCGGCAACTCATGAAGTCCAAGGCCTACCGCTACGTTCACACCAGCGTTTACGGTGTTGAGGACCTGGACGGCCATGGCGATTGGGTCTATGTTCCCAGCTATGGCCGCTGCTGGTTTCCCTCGGTCACCGTGGGCTGGGCACCTTATCGGTATGGTCGATGGTCGTGGTTGGACTACTACGGCTGGACCTGGGTCAGTCACGACCCCTGGGGCTGGGCGCCCTACCACTATGGGCGCTGGTTCCGCCATGCCCGCTATGGTTGGGGCTGGTACCCCGGATCCTATTACTCACGTCACCGCTGGCGACCGGCGCTGGTAGCCTTTTTCGGCTTTGACGGCCGCGGCGGTCTCGGGATCGGCCTGGGATCGCGGTATGGATACTACGGCTGGATTCCCCTGGCCCCAGGGGAGCCCTACTATCCCTGGTATGGACGTCGTTCTCGCTTCGGCCGAGGACGGAGCAGGGGCGGCTCCACCGTTTTGGTCAACAACCGGATCAACATCTACAACAGCTATCGCAACGCTCGCCATCGAAATGGCACCACCCTGGTCGCCGCCCGGCACTTCTCCCGGGGACAGATTCTGAATGCGCGCGCCCTGCAGGCCACCGAGGTGCGACGAGCCAGCCTGATGCGTGGCCGCATTCCCGTCGTACCCGATCGCGCCAGTCAGGGTCAACTCGATCAAAGGACCCGCCGTGTGACCCGGAATCCCGGCTCAAACATTCGAACCCGCTTCTATTCGACCGACCGAGCGAGACGCAACGTCAGTCGTCGCTCCTTCGTCCAGCAACGCCAGGAGATGGTCCGATACGTCGATTCCATGGGGGGAAGCGACACCCAAGCCACTCGTCCGACCAATGCCCGCTCTTCCGTCAGGTCAGAGGCGGGACGTTCGGCGCCGGGTTTGAGACCCCAACGGACTACGGCCACCAGGTCCACGGCAGGAACCACCAACCGGCGCAGCCTGCGTGCTCCACCGAACTCGGCGACGGTTCGCGGTCGGAACAACGTCAATCGAAGCCCGAGAGAGCCCGCAAATCCTCCGCGTCCATCGGCTGCCCGTCCGGATGGCGGCAGCCGGTCGGGCTCGCTCGAGCGCTGGCGACGTTTCAACCGCCGCGCCGCCACCCAAGGCACGGTCCCGGGTGGGGCGCCCTCCGGAAGTTCGACTCCGCGCCAAGCTGAATCGGTGTCGGAATCTTCCCCTTCGGTCCCGTCGGCGCCATCGGTGCGGCCATCTCCACGCTTTGCGCCCAGAAGTTCCTCGCGGGTCTCGGCGCCTTCGCGGCCTTCGTCGCCCCGGTCCTCGTCACGGGTTCGCAGCGCCCCCAGCACCAGCCGTCCGTCCCCTTCGGTCTCCAGGCCTTCCGGCCGCGGCTCCTCCCGGGTCTCGGCGCCTTCGCAGCCCTCTTCGTCCCGGTCCTCGTCACGGGTTCGCAGCGCCCCCAGCTACAGCCGTCCGTCCCCTTCGGTCTCCAGGCCTTCCAGCCGAAGCTCCTCCCGCGTTTCGACTCCCAGTCGCTCCAGGTCAAGTTCCTCAAGTCGAAGCTCCTCCAGGGTTTCATCCTCCAGCAGCTCAAGGTCCAGCTCCTCCAGCCGAAGTTCTTCCAGGGTGTCATCCTCCAGCAGTTCAAGTTCCAGCTCGTCCAGCCGAAGCCGGTCGTCCCGCAGTTCCGGCAGAAGCCGGTCTCAAAGGCGTTAGCGCCCATTGGGTCAGTCGCTCGCCAGACAAGCAGCCCCCATTCGTCAAAAGGGGGCTGCTTTTCGGAGCCGAGAGTCGCCCCCCGCCAGGAAAGTCTTGCCTCCGTGCACCGTTCCGTCTAATCTTCAAGCCTGTTCATACTTGAAGAATCAGTCTCCCCCGGCCCCGTCAACTCAAGGACTTGCTGGTGCCATTCAAGCTATCGGATCAACATCTGGCGGCCGTCAACCGTCGTCGCAGGGTGGTGGTCAACCGGGACGCCATACACGGAGACCCCACCTTTACCGATCCGGACATTCGGGACCTGGTCGACTACAAGTTTGACTTCATTGACCACTTCCCGACTCATATCGACAGCCTGTGGTGGAACTGGGGGGAGGGTCATCAGGCGCCCTATCCCAGCAAGATCCTGCCCCACTACGCCGAGACCTATGACCACCCCGGCTACCAACGATGGCTGGACGAGGGTATAGATCCCGTCCGGATCTTTTTGGAAGAAACGCGCAAGAGAAGGCTCGAAGCCTTTTTTGCCTATCGCATCAACGGCGGCGACAACGACCTTCATTTGCTGCCCACCCGCCAGATCTCGCTGAAGGAATCCCACCCGGACTGGCTCATCCATTTGCCTTGGAGAGATTCGGGAATGTGGAATTTTGCCGTTCAGGGCGTGAGGGACTACAAGTTGAGCATCCTGAGAGAGGTGGCCGAAAACTACGATTTCGACGGTATCGATATCGACTTCGCCCGCGCCCCTCCGGTGCTGCCCCCCGGCAGGCAGTGGCAACTGCGCCACCACCTCACGGAGTTCATGCGCGAGCTCCGTTCCATGCTGTTGGAGTTCGAGCGCAAGCGGAACCGTCCCTTCCTTTTGTCGGCCAGGGTTCCCGAATCGGTCGAGGGCGCCCACTTCGACGGCCTGGACGTGGAAACCTGGGCCCGGGAGCAGATTGTGGACCTGTTCGCCCTGGGGGTGCGTTCCTTCGAGGTCAACATTCAGGGCTACCGGTCCTTCACGCGGCACCGCAACATCAAGCTTTACCCCAGTCTGGACGACTGGCACAGCAGTGACGGCTACCAATGGCCGCCCATTGAAGTCTTTCGCGGGATCTTCGCCAACTGGTGGAGGCAGGGAGCTGACGGCATCCACACCTTCAACTTCTCTTACGGACGTCCCGAGCCGGCAGCTCGAATCGGAGTTCCATTTCCCGACCCCGTGGTCCACGTCTGGCGTTCGGCCCAGTGGAGCGGTACCCCGGTCTGGGAAACCCACCTGCAGGCCTATCGGGAAATGGGCATGCCCGCAGCTCTGAAAGACCGGGACAAGACCTTCGTGATACAACGTCGGGGCGGGGGCGGGCACCCTTCGCTGGAGCCGGAAAGTTGGCATACTCCCCGATATTTTTACGCCAACTCCAATATGCTGGCTCAACTCCCGGCCGGACTGGCCAATGACGGCAAGGCCGACACTCTGCTTCGACTGGAGGTGGCGGACGAGCTGGGTTGGAGGCCCGGCCGGATCAAAGACCTCAGCCTGAGGATCTTGCTGTCGGACCCGGCCGCCCAGTCCCTGCCGGACACGCAAAGACTGGAGCGGACCTTCGTCAAGCGATTCATGCAGGCAAGGATCCGGGCGCGCAAGGCCCAGCCTCCCGACAGCTATTACAACCTGCCTCCCCAAAAGGGGATCGAACGGGAAATCGAGGTGAGGCTTAACGGGGCGTTACTGGCTCAGCCCGTGATCGATGAGGGCTGGCTGACGTTCCGGCCTCGGGGGACTCAGCTGGTTGCCGGAACCAATCTTCTGGGGATTCGTCGGACTCGCCCGGTAGCCGATACCCAGCCCCGGATGAAGGTGGAAAAGGTCGAACTGACGGTGCGCTACCGCTAGCTGCCGGCCAGTCGGACGCTCAATGGTTCGCGTCACGAACCACTCGCCCGAACATCTGCCCGCCCACATCGCCTCCGCTCCAGGTTCCGGCGTACTGGTCTCGATAGATCAGCACTCTGGCGGTGTAGGTTCCAAGGTTCGGGATGCTCAAGTCGGTCAGCGTGATGACGGGGGTATCTCCCGCCCACTGGACATTCAGCGGCAGCGGCAGCGTGACGTCACGTTGGCCGTATTGAATTCGGACCTGAAAGAGCCAGAGGCCGCCTGGAATCTTCGAAACCTTGGTGATTGTGTATTTTTCCTCCCGCAGATCCTTCTTATCCCCCACGGTGAAGTAGCCGGCAAGAGTCGCTCCGGAAAGTGACTGCCGGAAGTGCTCTTCCAAGGCAGCCGCATTATCGGGACCGGCATTGCGGGTGCAGCCCGCGGCAGTTGCAATCACGAGGGCAATGGACAATGCAAGCGTCTTGGGATTCACGATTCTTCCTTTCGGTGAAGCGGCGGCCACCCGAAACTGCTTCGGGAGGAGCAATCGGATGACCGGAACCTTCATGGCGCAGACCGGGAAAATCATAACATCTCATGCGAACTTGCGTCCGTCCTCCTCCGGCCCCACGCATTCGGGCGGGCACAACCGACAACGTTTCCGTACCCGACCGGGTTGCGGAATAATCCCCGACAGCGGCAATTCCTGCCGGAGGACATCGATCCCGGTGGAATAGTCCGGCGGAAGCGCACCCATGAAACTCTTTCTCGCCTGCCTGGGCACCGAAACCAACACTTTCTCTCCCTTCCCCACCGGTTACCGCACCTTTGAGGAAACCTGCCTGGTCAGAGGGGGAAACCATGGTCCCGATCCGTTTCTGTTTGCGGTGCCCTTGGTCCTCTGGCGCCGATTGGCCTTGCGAAACGGCTGGTCGGTGGTGGAGAGCCTGTGCGCCTTTGCCCAACCGTCCGGAGTGACGCTTCGCCCCGTCTACGAAACCTTCAGGGAAGAAATCCTGGCGGACCTCCGGCGGGCCATGCCGGTGGACATGGTTCTACTCAGTCTGCATGGCGCCATGGTCGCCGAAGGATATGACGATTGCGAGGGGGATCTGCTGGCTCGTATTCGCGCCCTGGTCGGTCCCAAGGTGCCGGTCGGGGTCGAATTGGATCTCCACTGTCACCTGACCAGCCGGATGGTCGAGGAGGCTACCGCCATCGTCAGCTTCAAGGAATACCCCCATACGGATGCTGCCGACCGGGCCGAAGAACTCTTTCACATCCTGTCCGCGACTGCCTCAGGGGCCATCCAACCCCACATGGCTCTCTACGATTGCGGCATGATGGGCATCTACCACACCACCTCGGAACCCATGAAAAGCTACCTGGACGGGGTCAAGCGCCTGGAGCGGCAGAACGGGATTCTTTCGATCTCTGTTGCCCACGGGTTCCTCTGGGGGGACGTTGCCGACATGGGAACCCGGATCCTGGTCGTCAGCGATGGAGAACCCCGGGAAGGAAACCGCCTGGCAGAGTCCCTGGGGCGCCGGTTCTATCAACTGCGTCATCGGCTCCGGCCGGACTACAGGACCATCGACAATGCCCTGGGAGAAGCCCTGCGGCAGGACCGGGGACCGGTGGTATTGGCAGACGTGGCCGACAACCCGGGAGGTGGAGCTTCCGGAGATTCCACCTTCGTCCTCGAGGCTCTTATCGATCACCGGATCGAGGATGCCGCGGTGGCCTGTATCTGGGATCCGACGGTGGCAGCCGTGGCTACCGAAGCGGGAGAAGGGGCGCGATTCGATGTGCGTCTGGGAGGCAAGATGGGGCCGAGTTCGGGACGCCCCCTGGATCTTTCGGTGACGGTAGCCAAAGTGGTCCGCAACGCCTGTCAGACCTTCGGCAGCGGTGCCGGCCGTTCGGTCTCCCCCCTTGGGGACGCTGTCGTTTTGCGCACCGGCGGCATCGACATCGTGGTCAACTCCATTCGGACTCAAACCCTGGGCGCCGATGCCTTCACCAATATGGGCATCGATCCTCGGACCAGGCGGATCCTGGTGGTGAAATCGATGCAGCATTTCCACGCGGCTTTCGCCCCCCTCGCCCGACAAGTTCTGTATGTGGACTCACCGGGAGCGCTGGTCAGCGATGTGACTCAGCTCTCCTTCCGAAAAGCGGACCGGGAAAAGTGGCCAATCCGCGAGACGGTGGATTGAGCGTCCGGTTCGGTCAATGCCGAGGGGAAAACTCCTGCTCTTCAAGCTCTTGACCAAGTGTCCGGGTGCAGGCGGGTTCCGGGGCGATAGCGGTCCCTGAGCCTGTACTCCTATGGTATCCTTGGGCGTGTATTCGGTCAGTTCCGTGGTATCGAGGTCGGCCTTCCCGTGTACTTGAGATTGATTGCCGCTGCCCTCTGCCTGGCGGCTCCACTGAGCGCCCAGAGCACTGAAGCAGTCACTGAGCCCAAGCTGCTCTCCCATTTCCCGCTGGGCGGCCAACAGGGGACTACTTTCGACCTCAAGGTCTCGGGCGCAGCCCTGCAAGGCACACACGCCGTCTGGTTCGAGGGTGGGGAACTCTCCGCTTCCATACTGAAGCTGGAAAAACTCCAGGCCGCCTCGGAAGAAAAGGACAAGGAGCCGGAAGACTACCTGGGAAAAGAGGTGAAGGCCGATCACCGGGCTGTCCTGCGGGTCCGGGTACCGAAAACGGCCTCCCTCGGGTTGCACCTGTTCCGGATGGTCACTCCGCGGGGACTCTCCAATGCCCTGGGCCTGCAGGTAGTCTCCGATCCGATCATTTCGGAAACCGCCCGCCCGCACCAGACCGCGGAAGATTCACAATACCTGTCGGTCCCCGCCGTCGTGAACGGGAGGCTTTCGGAAAAGGGCCAGCGGGACTTCTATGCATTCCGCGTTTCCCGGGGGGAGGAACTGCTCTTTGCCGTCCGTTCCGATCTGGGTCCCAGCCGCACCTACCAGGCCCAGGCCGGAATCACCCTCTATCAACGCTCCGACAGTTGGTTCGATCCCAGCCGCGTGGTCCGGTTGGCCGTTAGCGGCCCTGCCTTGTCCTGGGAGCCCTTTCAGCGATACGAGCGAACCCGGTCAACCGGCAGATTCGCCCTCTTCCAGCGTATTTCTCACCGATTTGAGGCCCCGGGCCGCTATTTCCTTTCGGTCGGCACCTTCACCGGAACCGGCGACCCCAATCATGGCTACCAGATTCGAATTGTCCGAGGCCGGTCCTCTGCACCCCGCCAGGTCCTGGGCAAGCTGGCCCACCCCGATCCGGGCGACTGGTTGGAAAGGGACTCGGCCACTCTGAGACAACTGGGAAGTTTCCAGCGGCCGCTGGAGGCCGACCGTTTGGCCCTGTTGCATTACCGTTCCGGCAGGGCGCCCTTCAACGGGAAGCCCTCTGCACCAGCCGAATCCGTATCCAGCCAAGGCAATTCTTCCGGTCCTTCTTCCGACCACGCTTCCCGGATCGAAACGGCTCCCGAAGTGGAGCCCAACAACTCCTTCGACCGACCGGGCACGGTGAAGATTCCCGGCCTGATCGAGGGCCGAATCCAGACTCCCGGCGATATCGACCTCTTCCGCTTTCGAGCAGAAGCGGGACAGAAACTGGCATTCGAGATTGAAACTCCCGAGGACTCTCTGCCACATTTCAACCCCTGGCTCAAGCTCCTGGACGGGAGCGGCAACGAGCTGGTGTCCAATATTTACATGGAATACGGCGGCGACGGAGATGACGTCAACAAGACGGTTGAACGGAAAACGGTCTTCACCATCGAGCAAACGGGCAGCTACTTCCTGCAGATCCGGGAGTTGACCTCGGTGCAAGGGGGACCTCGGTTCAGGTATCGACTGCTGGTGCGCCCGCAGGTTCCTCATCTGGGCCGTGTTGAAATCAGCCTGGGAGTCACGCCCTCCCTGTCCACACTCATCGACAAGACCGACCGAATCAACCTGGAGGCGGGCCAGGCCAGGGAAATGGTGGTAGTGTGCGAAAAGGAGGAAGGGTTCCAGGGAAACGTCCTCCTCACGGTCGACAACCTTCCCCCCGGCGTGCAAGCCTGGGTCAGCACCGCGGCCGGCTGGACGGAAACGTTGATGCGGGGCATCCAGTATCGACCGCTGGGTGTCGAGGTAGTATCCCCACGCCACCATCGCCCGCAACGAAGCGCAACCACGCTCGTGTTCTGGGCGAGTCCCGATGCACCCATCACCGGTGCCCCGCGATTTCTTGAACTCAAGGCCCGGCCGGTCGTGGATGGATGGGTGGGACCGGCGTTGCCGGCAGGAAGGATTCCCTTCCTGGCTGTCCGGCCGGCCGAAGAGACTCAGGTGATGACTTCCCGACGCTGATTTCGGTAGGTGTTGACAGTCAGGAGAAACGTTGGTCCTTCGACAGCCTGGTCATTCAATTGCGAAATTCCTGGCGATTCTGCTGATTTGCCTGGTGTGGAATTCCGGTTGGGTCCGCGGCCAGGACACCGCAGCTCCCCCGACCCTGCTTTCGCTGAGGATCGTGCCGGAGGACATTCATCTTTCCGGTCTCAACCCGTCCCAGCAGGTGTTGGTGCTGGGCAGGTATTCCGACGGCCTGGAACGTGACCTGACGGGTGCTTCTCCCCTTCTATTGGGCTCCGCCGAGATGGCGGCCGTCGGGAAACAAGGTCAATTGACGGCCCTTGCTGAGGGAAACACAACCGTGCAAGCCCTGGTGGCCAACCGATCAGCCACGGCAGGACTGACGGTGCAGTCTCTGAAGACGCCGCCACCCTTCAGTTTTCAGCACGATATCGGCGGAATCCTGACCAAGCGGGGATGCAACGACAGTAGTTGCCATGCGGGTGTCAAGGGACGAGGGGGATTCAAACTCTCTCTCAACGCCCTGGATCCGAAGGAAGACTATCGATGGATCGTCAAGGGCGGCATCTACCAGGTGATGAGCCTGGAATCCGCAGGTCCGGAGTCCCCCCGCATCGACCTGAGCCAACCCGAAAACAGCCTGTTGCTGCGTAAACCCACCCTCCTCTTGCCTCATGGAGGTGGAGAACGCCTGACCGCCGGGTCTTCCGACTACCGCACACTGTTGGACTGGATTCAGTCCGGCGCTCCTTACGAGCGCAGGGATTCAGAGGCTGAAGTCGAACGGGTGACCCTGTTTCCGGAGGAAAGAGTGCTCGATGCCGAGGGAACCCAGCAGGTGTTGGTCACCGCCCATCTTGCCGACGGTCGCACCCGGGACCTGACCCACCAGGCCTCCTACCAGTCCAGCAATGAAGAGGTGGTAACGGTGACCGACTCCGGTCGAGTCCGGGCCCGGACCACGGGAGAGACGACCCTTATCGTACGCACGGCCGGTCATACCGTCAGCGCACGGTTCGGAGTCGTCTCCGAACCGTTCCATGCCGACCCTTCGCCTCCCCCGCACAACTTTATCGACGACTTCGTCTTCGGCAAGTTGAGCCGCTTTCAGATTCCCGCATCACCGCTCTCCAGCGACGCCGAGTTCCTGCGGCGGGTCTGCCTCGACTTGACGGGAACGCTGCCGCCGCCCGGTCGGGTGCGGGAGTTCATCGCCAGCCGGGACCCTCGAAAACGAACGAAACTGATCGACGCCCTGCTGGATTCTCCCGAATACGTGGACTACTGGACCTTTCGCTTCGGCCGGCTCTTCCGGGTGGCGGCAGGCGCCGTCGGTGGGGCTGAGCACGCCTACACCTATTGGCGCTGGGTGTGGGAAAACATCGCCCAAAACAACTCCTATCGGGAAATTGCCCTGGAGCGGCTGGCGGCACAGGGCTACGGCGGCCCCTCGAGACACTTCCTTTCCTACGGGGAAGAAGCCAAGGCCGCCGACATAATGCCGGAAGAGGTGCGGGTCTTCCTGGGAAGGCGGCTGGATTGCGCCCAGTGTCACGACCACCCCTATGAGCAGTGGAGCCAGGATCAGTTCTGGGGGCTGGCGTCCTTCTTCGGGCAGATCAGCCGAACCGAATGGACCGGGTTCGGGGCGTCGGTACTCTTTGACGATCCCGCCGGCCGCCAACCGGATTTCGGAGAGTCGGCCGAAACGGTGAAGGTGATTCATCCCCGTCGCAAGCACCTCGTCAAACCCGCATTCCTGAATGGTCAGGCCATCGCCTCCGAAGGCATCGGACATCCCCGACGGGAGTTTGCCCGCTGGGTCACAGAGCACCCCTACTTTGCCGAAACCCTGGTCAACCGCATGTGGGGCTACCTCTTTGGACGCGGCCTGGTGGATCCGGTGGATGATTTCCGCTCGACCAATCCGCCGACCCATCCCGATCTACTGAAAGCCCTGGCCGAGGACTGCCGGCGCAACGGATACGACCTGAAGCAGGTCCTGCGCCGGATCACCCGTTCCCGAACCTACCAGCTTGCCTCCACTCCCAGCGAGTCGAACCGCCAGGATACCTTGAACTACTCGCACTTCATCCCGAAGCCGCTGGAAGCCGAGGTGCTTCTGGATGCCATCAGCCAGGTGACCGGCGTCCCGGAAATCTTCGAAAACGGCCAGGGGGGCCAGGCTCCCCCGGGAACCCGGGCCATTCAACTGGAGGTGCCCGACATCTATCCCTCCGATTTTCTGCAGATGTACGGGCGGCCCAATCTTCTGCAGATCCCGGATATCAAGGCCTCGCCCAGCCTCAACCAGGCGCTCCACATGCTGGTGGGAAAGACCTACACGGAGAAGATTTCCAGGAAGGGCGGACGCCTCGACCGGTTGATCCAAGAAGACGCATCCCACGGCGAGGTGATTCAGGAGCTCTACCTGGCCGCCTTGTCCCGCTTTCCGTCATCGCTGGAACTGGCCGAGCTGGAATCGACCTTGCGAAACAGTTCCGACAAGAGGCGGGCCTGGGAGGACCTGATGTGGAGCCTGATCACCTCCCGAGAGTTTGCCTTCAACCACTGACGCCGCCTTGGTGATACCGAATGCGGGCGCCAGGAGATCGACAATGATGCCAAAAGCAGGGTGTTTGACCGTTACCCCGGAGCTTCTGAAGCGACGCCACTTCCTTCGAGTCGGCTCTCTCAGCCTTCTCGGAATCAGCCTGCCCCAATATCTGAATTTCCGGAGCCTGCAGGCTGCCGGCGCCAAGGACACCCGCAAGAACGGGAAGGCCCAGGCCTGCATCCTGGTCTGGCTGGAAGGAGGTCCCAGCCACGTGGATACCTGGGACCCGAAACCCAACAGCAGCTTCAAGCCCATCTCGACCAACGTGGCGGGAATTCAGGTTTCCGAACTGCTTCCACGGTTGTCCAGGCAAATGGACAAGCTGGCTCTGATCCGGTCGGTCCACACCGAAGAAAACAACCACGGCCAGGGCACCTATTACGCGCTGACCGGACACCGTCCCACCGCCGCCATGCAGTTTCCCAGTCTGGGCACCATTGTTACCAGGGAACTGGGGGCCCGCAACAACGTTCCCGCCAACGTGCTGGTTCCCGACACCTGGAAAACGGCTTCCTATGGCGAATATACCAAGGGCGCCTTCCTGGATCCGGCTTACAACCCGATGGTGGTTCCCGATCCCAGCAAGGAGGACTTCCAGATCTCGGACCTGGCTCTTCCGAAATCGCTGACGGTTGAGCGCTTGCGGGACCGGCGTTCCCTGTTGAAACTGGTCGACAGAATGTATCGCAGCAAGATCGAAAGGGCCGAGCACCAGGCCATGGATCGATTCACCCAACAGGCCCTGCAGATGATCTTGACACCTGAAACCCGCCAGGCCTTCGACTTGAGCCGCGAGCCTGAAA
>VXMN01000046.1 GCA_009841055.1 Acidobacteriota bacterium | reverse complement strand
TCTACACGCGTAAGTTCGTGGGCAGCGTCAGAGGGGTAAAAGCGACAGGGGTTGGGCTGGGGCGGCTACTGGGGCTGGGACCCGGTGGAGAACGCCTCCCTGATGCCCTGGTTGACCGGGACGGCGTTCCTGCACTCGGTCATCATGCAGGAGCGCAAGGGAATGATGAAGGTCTGGAACATGGTCCTGATCCTGGCCACCTTCCTGCTGTGCATTCTCGGCACCTTTCTCACTCGCAGCGGGATCGTTTCCTCGGTCCACTCTTTCGCCCAGTCACCGATAGGTCCCTTCTTCTCCACCTTTCTCATCCTGATGACCGCCCTGTCGCTCTACTTTCTGTTCACCCGCATGGAAGAGCTCAAGAGCGAGAACCGGCTGGACTCGGTGGTTTCCAGGGAGAGCAGCTTCCTGTTCAACAACCTGGTTCTGTTGGCGACCACCTTTGCCGTGCTGTGGGGAACCATCTTTCCCATCCTGTCGGAATGGGTCACCAACGAGAAGAGAACGGTGGGGGCTCCCTTCTTCAACCAGGTCAACATCCCCATCGGGCTGTTCCTGCTCTTCCTGACCGGCGTGGGACCCTTGCTGGCCTGGAGAAAGACCTCCCTGCGCAGCCTGAGGAAGAACTTCACCATTCCGCTGTCGGCCGGGCTGGCTGCGGGAGCGCTGTTTGTGGCCTTCGGGATGCGCCACTTCTATGCGACCGTCTGCCTCATGCTCTGCGTCTTCGTATTGGTGACGATTCTGGCCGAATTTCATCGGGGAGCCCGCGCTCGGCGCCGGCAGAGTCAGGGCTACTGGCAGTCGCTCTGGATCCTCACCTTCCGCAACACCCGGAGGCATGGCGGCTACATCGTGCACGTGGCCATGGTCTTCCTGTTCGTGGGCTTTGCCGGGGCGGGCTTCGACCAGGAGCAGCAGCAAGCCATGGTTCCGGGGGACAAGCTGGAAATCGGCTCCTACACGCTGGAGATGAAAGAGGTCGAGAACGCCGACAACCCCAACTATTCCTCGGCCAAGGCCCGCATGCAGATCTGGAAGAAGGGTCAGGCCCTCTCCGAGATCACGCCGGAACAGCGGCTCTACAAGGCCAGCAAGCAACCCACTTCCGAGGTGGCCCTCCACCGGACGCTCAAGGAAGACCTCTATGTCGTCTTTGCCGGCCCCGACCAGGACGGGTCCAGTTTCATCATTCACGCCTACATCAAGCCGCTGGTCGCCTGGATCTGGATCGGAGGAGCCGTCTTCATCCTGGGGACGGTGATCTGCCTGATCCCCAACCAGCACGAGCGGGAGCGGGCTGCCCAGAAGGTTCCGCTGAAAGTCGAGGCCAGGTCTTATGCCAAAGTCTAGGACAGGCCTTGGGGCGCAGAACGAACCGCTTGCGGTTTCAATCCAGGCCTACGGTTCCGCCCGGGTCCGGCACCCGTTTCCGGTCCTGATTCTGCTTCTGGGAATCCTGCTTCCTTCATCGGCCGCCGCGCAGATCTTTTCGCCCGAGGTCAAGAAGGTTTCCGAGAACTTTGTCTGTCAATGCAGCTGCAACCACCAGCTTTCGGGCTGTGGCATGCTGCATTGTGGTTCCGCCAACCCGCTGAGAAGCGAGATCGACCAGAAGCTCCAGGCAGGGATGACCGAAGAGCAGATCGTCGACGACTTCGTGGCCAAGTACGGTGGCGTTATTCTATCGGCGCCCACCGGGGAGGGCTTCGACCTGGTGGCCTGGACCTTGCCGGTGGTGGCTCTTCTGGCAGGGCTGCTCGTGCTCTATCGAGTTGTCAGGGTATGGACCCGGCGCAGGCCGCTCCCGGCATCGGCTCCAGCCATCGCGGAGACCATCCCGGAAGCGTATCGAAACCGGATGGAGAAGGAGTTGAAGGATTTCGACTGAGCCCCTGTTTCGGAACCGCGCCACCACCCAAACAGAGGACATCCCGTGAGGTTCGAGGTTCGGCACCCATGGTCTGGCTGGCTCTGACATGCATTCTGATCTCCCTGGCAGCGGCCTTTTACGTCTTTCGCCCGCTGCTGTCCACCGCCGGCAGTCCCTTCCTGGCGGATATCGACAGCCGCTCCACCGGCCTGAAGCGCCTGCTGCGAAGGAAGGAGACCATCTACGAGAACATCAAGGACCTGGACTTCGAGTACAAGATGGGGAAACTTTCCGACGAGGACTACCAGCGGCTCCACCAGGACTACCTGGCGGAAGCCTACGGGGTGGTGAGCCAGATCGAAGCGATCCAGCCCGAGCCGCTCGACCGGACGGGCAGTCCGCAGGTGGTGGCGGTGCTGAAGAGCGGCAAGCGCCCCGGCAAATCCAGGAAGCCTTGAACCGATACCCCTCCAATCCTTCCCATCCGTCGGGGTTCCAATCGACAAATCGCCCCTCCTTGAGGCCTTCCCAGGGCAGCGAATCTTCGAGGGCTCGGCGAAAAAGGGCTGAGCGACTTCCATGATAGCCACCGTTCCCGGCCTATGGCTCCCCCGGCGACGCAAGGAGGGTCCTTGCCCGGTCTCCCGCGGCCTTGGACGGCTCGCGGCCTTTCTCTGGGTATCCAGCCTTTGCTGGCAAGCCGCCTGGGCCCAGTCCTCCGTATCGGGGCAGGTGATCAACGGGACCACCGGACGTCCGGCGGTGAACCAGAAGGTGGAGCTTCTCACGCTGGGCGAGGGAATGAACGCCACCAAGGAAACCCTTACCGGTCAGGGGGGGCGGTTCACCTTCGACCAGGTCGAGTTGGCCCCTTCGAGCCCCCACATCCTGCTGCGAACCATCTACCGGGGAGTCAACTACAACCGGTCGCTGTCCACCACGTCCGAGCTGGAGGATCCTCAACTCCTGACCATCTATGAAACGGCGCCCCAACTCGCCGATGTCGGCGTATCCATGCCTTTCATGATCGCCCTGGCTCACGGTAACGAGTTGCGGATCGAGCACCAGTACCTCCTCACCAACGACTCCCAACCCAGGCGGACGCTGGCGAATTCCCTGTCGACCTTCGAGTTCGACACGCCGGACTCTCCCCTCGACCTCAAGGTGTCGGTGCTGGGCCTGGGGAGAATTCCTCTGCCCCAGCAGCCCCTAATCCGGGACGGAGGCGGTTACCGGATCAACTATCCCATGAAGCCGGGAATCAACGAAATCTGGGTTGCCTACAATGTCAGGTTCCCCAGCGACGACAGACAACTGAAGTTTCGATTGCTCAACGGGACCGACCATTCTCAACTGTTCGTGAAGCCCTCCGACCTTCAAGTCACGGGCACGGGAGTGGTTTCCACGGGAATCGACTCCCGGACCGAGTCCGCAACCTTCCACATCACCCGGATCGCCGAGGGAGAGTTTCTCAACCTCAGGATCGCCGGCGAAGCCCCCGAACACTCCCCTCATGACGGCCACGATCACGGGGAGGATTCCCAGTTCCGCGTGGTCCGACTGCCGAACCGTGTCTATGAACAGCGAACGCTCATCCTGGGAATCCTGGCCGCCCTGGCCCTGGCCATCATCTTCTACGCCCTGGGACAGCAATCCCGGGAGCGGCTTCACCAGCAGGCGCGAAAAGGCAAAAAGAAGCGCTCCTGACAGCGGGGCGGGACACAATGAAGACCAGTCAAGCGCCCACCTTGCCAGCCGGATCATACGAGAATGAGACGACGGGTCTTCATGACCTATCGGGAACAAGGACCCTGTCCCGTCAAACCGGTTTTCTAGTCTTTTGAACATCGATGCACAGGATGCACAGGATTAACAGGATGAGAGCTTTCTGCACGAGAAGCCGGCTCAGGCGATGATCCGGTGCGGTATTTCGGATTCCCGGCATTAGAAGCCGGCCGTTTCCTGAAGAATATCCTGTGCATCCGGTGCATCCATGTGAATAAACCATCGACTCATGCTAGTCATTGAACCGGATGCCAGCCAACAGA
>VXMN01000256.1 GCA_009841055.1 Acidobacteriota bacterium | reverse complement strand
CCCCCCAATTTCTTTTTTTTCCTCTCATACTACGGATATCTAGATTGCCTCTTGTCTCGTGGCCGCGGAGATTTTTATATGTGACAGCTACTGGACTGTTTCGAATGTGGGGGTGGTGGGCGCGACCGGGATCGAACCGATGACCTCTACCGTGTCAAGGTAGCGCTCGTACCAACTGAGCTACGCGCCCAATGCCGGCTAACATAATGGAACCCCGCCGGGACTGTCAATCAATTCGGCCCGCTTGACAAAACCCCTCCGCTATAGATAATTCAAGCACGTTGACACGGTCCTGATTGCGGGAGCTATTCATGAGATTCTTGATTGATCGACGCTTTCTCACAGTGTACCTGACCAACCACAAGGATGTGTGGATACGCGGCGCTGGACTCTGATTCTATTTCGAGGGACGTCCTGACCGGCCGCTTGTGATTTCTCAAGTCGTGTCGGTTTTTTTTTACCCGTTGCCGGGCGTGGGCCGTTGCCGGCCGTGGCGGGCCGAAGTAGCCGAAACATGGAAAGCACCCTTCTACTGAACTCGTCCTTCGAGCCGCTCCGGGTCATCAGTTGGCAGAGAGCCATCACCCTGCTTTTTGCCGGCAAGGTGGAGGTGATCGAGGAGTACTCCCGCGAGATTCGCAGCGTGACCTTCTCCATCAAGCTGCCGTCGGTACTCCGGCTGCTGCGCTATGTCAAGGTCAAGAAGAGCCGCATGATCAAGTTCTCCAGGGCGAACATCTATGCGCGGGACAGACACCGCTGCCAGTACTGCGGCGGCGCCCGTCGCGGGGATGAACTGACCTTCGACCATGTGGTGCCGGTATCGCGCGGTGGGGGGAAGAGTTGGGACAACATCGTGACGGCCTGCATTGCCTGTAATCGCAGAAAGGGGGGGAGGACTCCGGACGAAGCCGGCATGCGCCTGATTCGGACGCCGGCGGAGCCTGAGTGGGTGCCGAATCTCAACCTCACCCTCGTCTTCAGGAATGCTCCCGACAGTTGGCGCGATTACCTCTACTGGAACGTGGAACTGGAGACCTGAGTCACATCCCGACGGAAAGCCGGATCTTGCAGGCCGTTTGAATTCCGGCACGGGAAGGTGCGGCGGATGTGGGGCGGGGAGCCTGATGCAGAGGGACACGGCCTGTTCAAGGGTAGCCGGTGCGGATCGGGTTCGGCCCCGGCGAGCAAACCTCCTGGAAGCAAGGTTGAGGGCGCTGGAACCCGGGGATATTGACTCCCTGATCCGTTGGGTAAACGATGCAGCGGTCACTCTCTACCTGTCGCAGGCGGTTGCCTACCCGCCCTCCGGTAGCGATGGATTCCGCTGGCTGGAAGAGTTGTCCCGGAGTCACACCGACCGGGTCTTTGCCATCGAGACGCCGGAACGGCGCCTGATTGGCTCAGTCGGTCTGCACGCGATTCGCTGGGTCGACCGCAAGGCCGAACTGGCTGTGATGATCGGGGAGAGGGATTGCTGGAATCGAGGTTTCGGGTCCTGGGCCGTGCGGGAAATGTTGAGGCGTGGTTTTGAGGAGATGAGTCTCCGGAGAATCTATCTGAGGGTCGCCTCCGATCACGGCGCGGCCATCCGCGTCTACCGCAAGTGCGGGTTCCAGCCCGAGGGCGTGTTGCGCAAGGACCGCTACGTCGGCCGAGGTTACGCGGATACGCTGATGATGTCTGTGCTGAAGGAGGAATTTGCTGCGGGGGAAAGCGGAGTCCGGACTGTCTAGGCTTGTATCAGAGCTCCGTCGATGAGCTGTTGGGCCTTGTCTTCGGAGACATCGGAAACCGTTGCCAACTCGCTGACCATCAGTTGCCGGGCACGGTCGAGCATCTTCTTTTCGCGGAAGGAAAGAATTCGGTTGACGCTCAGCAGGGAGAGACTCTTGAGGACGTCGGCCACCTGGAAGATACATCCTGTCCGCATTTTCTCCGAGTTCTCCTTGAAGCGGTTCTTCCAGTCGGTGGCGTTGTTGACCTTGGTGTTCTTCAGGTGTTTGAGAACCTTGTTGACTTCCGCTTTCTTGATCAGTCGTCTCAAGCCGACGTCGGTGGCGTTGGTTGCCGGGATCATTACCATCATGTTGTTGGCGGCGATCTTGAGATGATAGAAGGCTTCCAGTTTGCCGGAAATGCTGCGCCGGTCAATTTGCTCGATGACGCCGACGCCGTGGTTGGGGTAAACGACTTTTTCGCCGATGGCGAAGCTGTTTGTGGTGACCTGGGAAATAAGTTCCTGGGTTCTGTTAGAAAAATGGGACACGCTATCAAGTATATGGACCCAAAGACTTCGAGTCAAGCATTAACCCACGCAGTCCCTATTTCTCAACTGTGGCCCGGATTTTTCCAATTGGATCTGAACAGCGCACGGTTCCGGAAAGGTTGGTGGAGCGATGAGGGAAGCAACTGAAGTATTGAACTTCTTCAATGGCGCCTGGAGTCCTTCCGCCGGCGAGAACACCCTGCAAATTGTCAATCCGGCGACGGGGGAGAAACTTGCCGACAATCCCCTCGGCGATGCCGGAGACGTGTCCCGGGTGGTGGACGCTGCCGCCAGGGCCTTTCCCGACTGGAGGCGCACCCCTCCGGGGGAGCGTGTTCAGTACCTGTTCAAGTTCAAGCAGCTGCTGGAGGAGCACTTTGAGGAAATCGCCCGACTCACCACCCTGGAGCACGGCAAGACGCTGGCCGAGTCTCGCGGGGAACTGAGGCGAGGCATTGAAAACGTGGAGGTCGCCTGCGGGATTCCCACGCTGATGCAAGGCTATAACCTGGAGGACGTTGCCCGCGGCATCGATGAGACCATGATTCGCCAGCCGCTGGGAGTGGTGGCGGCCGTCACGCCCTTCAACTTTCCCTCCATGATCCCGTTGTGGTTCCTGCCCTACGCGCTGGCCTGCGGCAACACCTTCGTGCTGAAGCCGTCCGAGCGGGTGCCGTTGACAATGCGGCGGGTGTTCGAGTTGCTGGAGCGGCTCCAATTCCCCCCGGGAGTTGTAAACCTGCTCAACGGGAACCGCGAGGTGGTGGATGCCCTCATTGACCATCCCGACGTGCGTGCCGTCAGCTTCGTGGGATCCACGGCAGTTGCCCGGCACGTCTACCGGAGTGCTGCCGGCCAGGGCAAGAGGGTGCAGTGTCAGGGAGGCGCCAAGAACCACGTGGTGATCCTGCCCGACGCCGATATGCCCACCACGACCCGGATCGTGAGCGACAGCGCCTTCGGGTGCGCGGGGCAGCGATGTTTGGCCGTTTCCGCGGCGGTGACCGTGGGGGAAGCCCGTGAGCCCTTCACCCGCTCGATGGCCGAGATGGCCCGATCCATCAAGGTTGGGTACGGCCTGGAGGAAGGGGTTCAGATGGGACCGGTGGTGAGTCGGGAGAGCCAGCGGCGTATTGAGGGCGCCATCGGTCGCGGCGCCTCGGAGGGCGCCGAGGTGCTGCTGGATGGTCGAAACCCCGGCATTCCCAACTATGAACGGGGATTTTTCGTGTCGCCAACCATTCTGGACCGGGTGCCGCCGGGGAGCGAGACTTCCCGGACCGAGATCTTCGGTCCGGTGCTCAGCCTCATCCACGTGGACAGCGTCGAAGAGGCTATCGAGGTTGTGGCCGGCAACCCTTACGGAAACGCCGCCTCCATCTTTACCGGCAGCGGCGCCGCCGCCCGCAAATTTCGCTATGAGGTGCCGGTGGGGAATGTGGGGATCAATATCGGAGTGGCTGCTCCGATGGCCTACTTCCCGTTCAGCGGTTGGAAAGACAGCTTTTTGGGAGTCCTCCACGGCCAGGGTCGTGACGCGGTGGAATTCTATACCGAGAAGAAGGTGGTCATTGAGCGTTGGCCCCGGGAGTGGTCGCGCAAGTTCTAACCTGAGGTTCTGCCTTTTTCAATGTCAGGTGCGACCTGGTGAAAAT
>VXMN01000267.1 GCA_009841055.1 Acidobacteriota bacterium | reverse complement strand
TCGTCGGCAGCGTCAGATTTTTATAACAGACAGGATCATCACCATCAGGGAAGTCCCACGGTCGGCTTCGCCAAGCGCACGCCTGGGATCGCTTCCAAGAGTGAAGCCCGTGCCGGCCGAGGAACTCGACACGCCTCGCTCGCCCACGGGCGGAAACCTGCCCAACTGAACCAGCCGGGCGGCCTGGGCGGCGCTTCTGACATCGGGCAACGTCAGGATTTCCATGCCTCCGTCCAGAAGACGCTGTACCTGGGTCCGTGTCAGCTCGGGAATGCGGGCCATCGGTACCATTCCCAGATGAGTAATCGTCCGGCCCAGCCTGAGCACCTCCGCCGTCGATTGCGGACCGTGCTCCAGATCCAGAAAGACGACCGAGTATCCCAACTGGGCCATCAGTTCCAGGTCGGTCATCGTGGTATCACGGCAGATGACCCCATAGAGAACTTCCTCTGTCTTCAGCAACTCCCTCAAGCGGCCGCTCATCGATTCCTTCCTTTCAATTACCCTTCAACGGATGGGTTCCGCAGGCGCCGGCTGGACAAGACTGCCGGCAGTGCTCCTTGCAAACAGGCCGGGGGTGGCGTAAAGTCCATTCCTCCGCGGGTTTCAAGAAAGCGTCCGACCCCTCGGATCGACCGGCTCCGAAGACCGGAGGCATCGTAGGCCGGGAGCCGATCGACCCACAATCCGAGCACCGAAAGGAGCCGGCATGTTCCAACTCTCCGTCTGCGAAGGCACTGTCTTCCCGAATCTTCCCTTCCTGCAGCGGGTCCGTGAAGTC
The DNA here is from genome assembly GCA_009841055.1 of Acidobacteriota bacterium. Classification (GTDB taxonomy): domain Bacteria; phylum Acidobacteriota; class Terriglobia; order Versatilivoradales; family Versatilivoraceae; genus Versatilivorator. The sequence goes on along the minus strand of VXMN01000267.1, from coordinate 3,154 downwards.
GCGGCTGCCGGTTTCTCGGTGGAACTCTGGGGCTGGGAAGAGGAGGCGCTGGATGCCATCGCGGCCAATCCAAACATTCAAATCGCTTCCATGCCGGGCTGGGGCCCGGGCAGCATGGTTCACCCCGACGGGGTGGAGACCTTCCTGGAGGGCGCCAGGAGAAACGTTTCCGTTGCCCGGAGGATCGGATGCAGGAACCTGGCCGTGGCTTCCGGCGAGCTTGACCGGGAGGGGCGGGTGGTGCACGCCATCGCCGAGCATCCCGCCGACCTGTGGATCACCGCCTACCGGTGCCTGTGCGAACTGGCGGAAATCGCCGAAAAAGAAGATGTATCGTACAACTTCGAAGTGCTCAATACCAAAGTCGACCACGCCGGTTACCCCTTCCCCCACCTGGAAGACGGGGCTCGATTGATCCGGCAGGTCAACAGCCCGCGCATCCGGCTGCTGGTCGATGTTTACCACGCTCAGGTGGAGGAAGGCAACGTCGTCCAGGCGATTCGAGACCACCGGGAGATCATCGGGCACGTGCATGTGGCGGACGTCCCCGGGCGCCACGAGCCCGGTACGGGCGAGATTCATTACCCCCGGGTGGCTGCGGCTCTGCGGGAGATTGCCTATAGCGGCACGGTGGGACTGGAAGCCTTTCCGGAAAGCGACAGCCACCTGGCCCTGGAGCGCTTTCGCCAAGTGTTTTCGGAGGACGCTTCCTGACACCCTGCCCGACACTCGGCCGAATGCAGAAACCGGTCTCGGGATCTCAACCTGGCCGATAGCCTGAAGGTTCCAGCACCACCAGGGTAGGCCGATCGGCAGACAATCGGGGAGGCGGCAGCGGCACGGTGTGGTGTCGCAGGTGGACCAGGGGGTCTCGCGGACGCCTTTTCAGAAAGACTTCCACCGGCGTCATGCCCCCGTCAATGGGAGGCAGGTAGTAGTGCATGGGGAGGATCCACCTGGGCTGGAGGATCTCGATCATCGGGTCCAACTCGTCGAGAGTGAGGGTGAGCTTTTCACCGACGATGGCCAACAAGACATCGCATCGACCGGCAAAGGGAGCCAACTGGCCGGCGGTCAGCCCATACCCGAGGTCTCCCATGTGCAGGATCCACAGGTCTCCGGCCCTGAATGCATACAGGGCATTGTCATCGGCGCCTTCCGGATGGTCCGGAGCCTCGGCGGCCTTGAGGGTTACAATCGGCTCTCCGTTCATCTCCGCCCGCCCCCGGCCCTCGGCCAGGTCCAGGGCGTTGATCACCGGAGGATTCCCTTCGACCACCTGAATGCAGGCGTGCCCCCGGTCGGTGAGAGAACTGACGATCACCCGGTCAGCCTGCAGGAAGGGGACATCCGGACCTCCCAGTCCTACGGCGGAAGGAGTATAGGGGTCCATCACCAGCACAGGCCGATGGTCCCGCCACAGCCTGAAGCAGGCCAGTCCCACCCACTCGATCGCCAGCGACATCCCAAGCCCGCCTTTCTCACCAGGCCGCTGAGCCTTCGGTAGAAGAGTGTTTGTCATTGACCTCTTGCAGCGCTTCGTTGGGAGTCTTCAGCCTGCCGACGGTGCCGGGCCCGCCCTGGCGAGAAAGGCGGGCTAGTCCTCCTTCCACAAGCTGCCGGCATCGCTCATCCCGGCCAGTTCCCACCACTTGGGGCCCGGTTCCTTCTCGAACACGACGGGCTTGAGGAAATCGATGGATTTCTTCAGCCCCTCCTCGACATTGAGGTACTCACACTCCATCTCTATGGACAGGACGTGGTCGTAGCCTGCAAACTGCAGGGCGGTCACAAATGCCTTCCAGTCGGATTCCCCGTGCCCCCAACCCGGAATGGTGAAGTTCCAGGGGCGTTGCTCGGGAGATTCGACCGAGGCCGAGTCGTTAAAGCCCCTCAGCCGCACATTGTGCTCCTGGATATGGGCATCCTTGGCATGCACGTGCTGGACCAGGCCGCCCAGATAGCGAACCGCTTCGCAGGGGTCGATGCTCTGAAACCACATGTGGGAAATATCGAAGTTGCAGGCCACCACCGGTCCGACTTCCTGGTGGAGCCTCTTGAGGGTTACCGGGTTGTGAACCAGGTCCCCGCCGTGCATCTCGAAGCAGAGGGTCACCCCGTGATCGCCGGCGATCTTGCCGTGCTCCCGCCAATAGGGAATCAATCGTTTTTCCCACTGCCACTCCACCGTGTCCCGCAGAAAGGGGAGGTCGGCAAAGGTAACCCAAACCGGGGTTCGATCGCCTTCGGCACCCTCGGGCAGTCCTGACAGCAGGGTCATACGGCGGATCCCCGCCCACTCCATGAGTTGGCAGGTCTGCCGGAACTGCCGGGAATACTCTTGAGCAATCGCCTTGTCCGGCATCAGCGGCGCCCCGTGTCCGATCAGCGCGCTGATCTCGAGTTGGTTGCGCTCGAAGGCCTCGAGCCAGCGGGGGATTTCGTCCCGGTGGGCCACCAGTCTCTCTCGATCGCAGTATTTCCGGTTGCTGGCCAGACCGCAGGCTCCAACCTCGATGGCCCCCAATCCGAGCTGGCGCGCATAGCGCAGGCCGTCCTCAAACTCATACTGCATCAGATTCGATGAAATGACCCCGAGCTTCATAGCGTTATCTCCATCTCAAGGATTGGGTTCGCGGGCCTCACGGTTCCCCGCGGTCTCATGGGGAAGCTCCGCACGATCCACAAACCGCAGCAGTCTTGCCAACACGAAACAGAGAGCCAGGAAAAGAACCAGCACCAGGTATCCCCGAAACTGATCGTAGTCCCAAAGCGCCTTGAGGCCGAAACTGGAAAGGGCGATGGCGGAGGCAACGTTGAGAGCCACCAGCCAGCTTCCCATTCGCAGGGGAAGGGGCAGAAAGCGGCGGTCCGACCACAGGTTGGCCAGAGCATAGAACCCGCAGGAGAGGACACCGGTGTAGATGCCGGCCGGCGTCACGATATCCAGCAGGCGAACCTCGGGATTGAACCGGCTCCACCAGAGAACCAGAATGCCCCCGCCCAGGGCCCAAAGAATCCAGCCGGTTCTCAAACCCCGCAGGGGCAGCCTGTTCCGGAATCGTGGCATGGACTTCAGGTATTCGAACAGAACTCGATAGCTGAGTTCCGGGCCCCCGTACAAGATTCCGAAGAACGCAAGGAAACGGCACAG
>VXMN01000333.1 GCA_009841055.1 Acidobacteriota bacterium | reverse complement strand
GTCCGTGCTCGTCGCCTTCCTCGTCGTGGTCGTGATCTTCGTCCTCGTCGTGGTCGTGCTCGTCTCCTTCGTCCTCGTGGCCCCCGTGACCATGGTGTCCGTGGAACTCCTGAGCGAAGGGCACACCGTAGGAGCCGTCGTCGAATTTGGCTTCGACGCTGAAGAAAGCCTTCTTCCCGTACCAGCCCAAGCCCCCGGCGCCATTTCTTAGCTGAGAGCGCGAATTGTAGATCTTGCCCTGTCCCGGCGCCGTGTAGTCACCGGCTCGCACACCCCCGCCGCGGCCCCAGATCATCCAGTTGCCGGTTCCGTACTCCATTCCGGCGCTGCCCCCACCCAAGGCATTGGCGCTACCGGCCGCTCCGGTCACGAATCCGCGAAACCCTTTGTGGCCATGGCGGTGCGATTCATGGTGGCGGCTGATGGCATTGACGGTGCCGCCCATGGCATTGCCGCTGTAGAGCAGGGTGGCCGGTCCCTTGACGATCTCCAGCCGCTCCAGTTGCGCTGGATTGATCAGCTCGCCGTGATCGCCCGACTGGGACGAAAGAGTGCCTGTCCGGATGCCGTCTTCCATGATCAGCACCCGGTCTCCGTCAAATCCGCGCACGATCGGCCGGGCGGCGCCCGGTCCGAAGCCGCGCTTGGCAATCCCGGTGCCGACTCTGTGGTCCAGCAACTCCCCCAGTGAGACTTCGGTGGATTGGCCCAGTTCATGGGGTCCGATCGATTCCACGCTCTGAAAGGACTCGAAGGTTGTCTCCCGCTTCTCCGATCCGGTCACGGTGATCTCATACTGAGGGGGAGCCAACACCAGCGGGAAGTCGGCCTTGGCCTCGCGGCCGGCCTCGACGGTCACCGTGGTGGAGGCTTCGGTAAACAGGCTGTCGAGGTGGGATTCAACCGTGTATCTGCCGGGAGGGACTTGCTGGAACCGGTAGCTTCCATCATCCTGGCTGAGGGTGCTCCGACCCAACTCCACAATCGTCACGCTGGCGCCGTGCAGGGGATCCCCGCTGGACTTCAGAGAGACGTTGCCCGTCAGGCTGCCGTAGTTTTGTGCCTTGAGAGTGGGCTGCGTCGCCAGTGAAAGAGCAGCCGCAGCCACGAGGGCGAGCAGCCCCGGTCCGATGCGCATCGTTTCCTCCTCGTTTCCTGCAAATCCTGCGAAACTATTACAGCTGCCAGATTAAGCACCCGACCGCTGGCAGGCGAGGAGAAAGTCACCAGCGGGCCCTCTGGTTGGATGAGCGGGATAAAGTGTTTTAGCCTAAGTGCCTATGGGAGGCGCATTCCTCCTGACCTGCGAGGCGCTCCTGCGGTAACCTGTCTTGGGGGTTTGTCCCTGCGATGGTTCCCCGCTCGGGATGGAGGCATTAGTATGGAGACGTTTCTGGAGCCTTGATTGAATCCCCTCTGCAACCGCAATGCTGTCCTGAAGGGGGCTTGAGACCACATGCCATTTTCACCCTCTGGAAATGAGGACCAATCCGCGCCCGCAGGATTGCCCCCTTCCGTTTCCGACCGGCTCGAAGGCTCCATTGAGCGGGTCACCTTCTTCAGTGAAGAGACCGGGTTCTGCGTGCTTCAGGTCAAGGTGAAGGGGCAGCGCGAGCTGGCGACCGTGGTGGGTTCGGCGCCGACCGTCAACTCCGGAGAGTGGCTCAACGCCGAAGGCGCCTGGGTCATAGACAAGAACCACGGGCGGCAGTTCAAGGCCGTCCAACTCAGATGCATACCGCCCACCACCGCAGAAGGCATTGAAAAGTACCTGGCCAGCGGCATGGTCAAGGGTATCGGACCGGTGTACGCCCGAAAGCTGGTGCAGAAATTCGGCGAGGAGATCTTCGAGATCATCGAGGAGCACCCTGCCTGCCTGGAAGAGGTCGAGGGCATCGGACCGGGCCGCAGAAGGCGCATCACTCAGGCCTGGTCGGATCAGAAGGCGATCCGGCAAATCATGCTCTTCCTCCACTCACACGGTGTCGGAACCCGGCGGGCCGCGCGGATCTACAGGACCTACGGGTCCAATGCCGTGGCCCAGGTTCGGGAGAATCCCTACAGATTGAGCCAGGACATCACGGGAATCGGGTTCAAGACGGCCGACCGGATTGCCGCCAATGTCGGGATCTCGCGGGATTCGGCCCTGCGGGCGCGGGCAGGTCTCAATCACGTTCTGCTGGAAGCGACCCAGAACGGCCACTGCGCGCTTCCCGCCTCACAGCTTCACCAGGAGGCCGTAAAGATCCTCGAAATTCCTGAAGCCATCGTGGAGGAGGCGCTGGCCTGGATGATTGCGCAAGGACAGCTGCTGCGGGAGAGCCTCGAGGGGGAAGACCTGATCTTTTTGCCACACCTGGCGGGCGCCGAGAGGGTTATCGCGGCCAGGATCGTCCGGTTGGCCCGCGGGCGGGCCGACTATCCGCCGATCGACCTGGAAAAAGCCATTGCCTGGTGCCAGCAGCGCTCGGGCAAGATCCTGGCGGATAGTCAGCGAGAGGCTCTGGTCCAGGCCTTGAGCCACCGGGTTCTGGTGATAACAGGGGGACCTGGAGTGGGCAAGACCACCCTGATGAACTCAATCCTGATGATCCTCAGGGCCAAGAAAGTGAAATGCCTGTTGTGCGCTCCCACGGGCCGGGCGGCCAAGCGGCTTTCCCAGGCTACCGGGCTGGTGGCCAAGACCATCCACCGCATGCTGGAGGTTGTTCCGGCCACCGGTCGATTCGGCAGGAACCGGCATAATCCCCTACGGTGCGACCTGATGGTGGTGGACGAGTGCTCCATGCTGGACGTCCCGCTGATGAGCCATCTGCTGGCCGCCCATCCTACCGGGGGCTCGCTGATACTGGTTGGAGACGTGGACCAGCTTCCCTCGGTGGGTCCGGGGATGGTGCTGCAGCATGTGATCGCCAGCGGGGTGGTGCCGGTGGTCCGGTTGAAGGAAGTCTTTCGCCAGTCCAGAGACAGCCGGATCATCACCACCGCCCACGAAGTCAACAGCGGCCATGCGCCGGCCCCGGTCACGGGATCTGCGCCCGACTCGGACTTCTACTTCCTGGAGAGGGAGGATCCGGAGCAGATCTCAGGGGTGATGTCGCGGTTGATCCGGGAAAGGATCCCCAGACGGCTGGGTGTAGACGCCATCCGGGACATCCAGGTGCTTTGTCCCATGCATCGCGGGTCGCTGGGGGCCCGGGAGGTGAACCGCAGGTTGCAGGACCTCCTCAACCCCGCCCGGCCCGGACGGCAAGAGGTCGAGAAGTTCGGATGGAAATTCCGTGTCGGGGACAAGGTCATTCAGATGGAGAACAACTACGACAAGAATGTCTTCAACGGCGACATGGGACGGATAGAAATGGTGGATCCGCTGGACAAGGGCGTGGCCATCCGATTCGAGAGTCAGAAGGTGATCTACGACTTCAACGAGCTGGACCAGTTGGCTCCCGGGTACGCAATCTCGGTTCACAAGAGCCAGGGGTCGGAATTCCCGGTGGTGGTCATTCCCCTGGCCATGCAGCAGTACCTGCTGCTCCAACGCAACCTGATCTACACCGGGATCACCCGGGGGAAAAAGCTGGTGGTGGTCATCGGGCAGTCCCGGGCACTGCAGGCAGCAGTCAGGAACAACAAGCAGGAGCGCCGTTACTCGGGGCTTCTCAGCCGGTTGCGGGGCGGGGCGGCCTCAGCTGTGCAACCCTAGTATCCTGTCTCAAGAATCAGGATTACCATAAAAAGGCGAACCACCAACTCCTCTCCCGAGAGTTTGGCCGTGATCGGCGACCGGCCATGACCCATGGGGCTGGTGCGATGCTCAAGATCGTCACGCTTGAGGTTTCTCTTCTGCGATCTGGATCAAGTTGCCGCACGTATCGTCGAATACCGCGGTAATGACAGGCCCGAGGTCTGTTGGCGACTGTACGAATCGCACACCT
>VXMN01000172.1:21269-39472 GCA_009841055.1 Acidobacteriota bacterium | reverse complement strand
GGGGTTGTGCAAAAGTCTGGGGTATATAACCCGGAACCCCGGGTGGGCACCCATTCCCACACCACCATGATCAACGGGCCGGGCGCCGGGGGCGGGGGGGTCGGGGGCATCGAGGCCGAAGCCGGAATGCTGGGGCAACCCGTCTACTTCCTGACTCCCGACGTGGTCGGGGTTCACTTGACCGGGAGTCTCCGCGAGGGGGTAACGGCCACCGACCTGGTTCTGAAGTGCACCGAGATGCTGCGGAAAGCCAAGGTGGTGGGAAAGTTCGTGGAATATTTTGGCGAGGGAGCGGCCTCCCTGCCCTTGACCGACCGCGCCACCATCGCCAACATGGCGCCGGAATACGGGGCAACCATCGGTTTCTTCCCGGTGGACGAGGAGACCTGCAACTATCTCCAGGCAACAGGCAGGACTCCCCAACAGGTGGAGGCATTTCGCAACTACTACAAGGCCCAGGGCCTCTTCGGCATTCCGCGCCAGGGAGACTGTGACTACAGCCGGGTGCTGGAGGTCGACCTGGGGGCGGTCCAATCCTCGGTGGCCGGTCCCAAGCGCCCCCAGGATCGCCTTGAGCTCGACCAGCTCAAGCCCAGATTCCGGGAGTTGCTGGGCACGCCGCTCAGTCAAGGCGGTTTCGAGCAGAAACCTTCGGGAATGCGGGAGCGCTATCCGACGGGAGTGCCGGGAGGCGGCACAGACCTGGGACATGGGGACGTGCTGATCGCTGCCATCACCTCCTGCACCAACACCTCCAATCCGGGGGTGATGCTGGCGGCAGGACTGCTGGCCAAGAAGGCCGTAGAGAAGGGCTTGAGCATACGCCCCACCGTCAAGAGATCCCTGGCTCCCGGGTCGCGAGTGGTCTCCAGCTATCTGCAGGAAACCGGGTTGCAGCCCTACCTGGACCGGCTCGGCTTCAACCTGGTCGGCTACGGGTGCACCACCTGCATCGGCAATTCCGGCCCCCTGGATCCGGAGATCGAAAAGGTAGTGACCGGCAACGACGTGGTTGCGGCCAGCGTCTTGAGCGGCAACCGAAACTTCGAAGCCAGGGTCCACCCCAACATCAAGGCCAATTTCCTGATGAGTCCCCCCTTGGTGGTTGCGTTCGCACTTGCCGGCCGAATCGATATCGATCTTTCCTCCGAGCCCATCGGGAGGGGCAGCGACGGGGAGGCGGTGTACCTCAAGGATATCTGGCCCAGCCTGGAGGAAGTGAGCGATCGGATGGCGGCTGCCTTCGATCCCGAGACCTTTCGCCGAATGTATGGGAACGCCGCCGGTCGGAACGGCGGGTGGCAGAAGATCCCCGCCGGACGGGGCGATCTGTTCGAGTGGGACCCCGATTCGACCTACATCCAGGAACCGCCCTTCTTCGAGAACTTCTCCCCCGGAGCCGGGGAGGTGGGAAACATCGAGGGCGCCCGTCCTCTGGCCATTCTGGGGGACTCGGTGACTACCGACCACATCAGTCCGGCGGGAGCCATTGCACAGACCTCGCCCGCCGGGGCCTATCTGCTGGAGCGTGGGGTCGGGGCCAGGGATTTCAACAGCTATGGATCGCGCCGGGGCAACGACCGGATCATGACCCGGGGCACCTTTGCCAACGTTCGCATCAAGAACCTGATGGTGCCGGGTGTGGAGGGGGGCGTTACCCGCTTCCAGCCGGAGGGGACCCGGATGACCATCTACGAGGCGGCCCTGCGCTATCGGGAGCAGGGCACTCCGCTGGTCGTTCTGGCCGGTCAGGAATACGGAACCGGGAGTTCTCGCGACTGGGCGGCCAAGGGGACCCGGCTGCTGGGTGTGCGAGCCGTGGTGGCGCGCAGCTTCGAGCGCATCCATCGCAGCAACCTGGTGGGGATGGGAGTGCTGCCGTGCCAATTCCAGGAGGGAACCGGCGCCGATTCACTCGGGCTGGATGGCAGCGAAGTCTTCGACCTGGTTGGAATCGAGTCCGAGATCCGACCCCGGCAACAGATCCGTCTGGTGGTGCACCGCTCCGGTGGCCAGACCGAAACGGTCCCGGTTACCGTTCGCATCGATACGCCGGTGGAAGTTGAATACTACCGCCACCAGGGCATCCTGCCCTACGTGCTGAGCGGTTTGCTGAAGACCTGACCGGAACGTTATGGGGATGGGGGCAGTTTCTGCTCGACCTTTTCGAAATCCGCCGGGACTCTGAGGTCGAAGATCCGGTCGGGTAGCCTGGGATTGATCTTCACGTTGGACAGCAGGAGGGTGAGGTGGTCCTCACTGGCCTCGATCAGGCGAGTCTGGATGGGGATCCAGTGCGTGTGATCCACCCACAGTTGGATTCGCGCGAACAGGTTCTTCACGGCGGTTGACCTGGGGTTGAGTTCCAGCAGCGAGGTCGGACGGCCGTCAACCCGGTCCTCTTTGATGAATCGGACGTCGTTGTCCCTGCGGATCGTGCGACCGGATTGGCCGATCCAGAACAGGGGTACCTTGGTGGTTGCCGAACCGTTGCCGGTGTCGATTTCCTGGTAGCGTTTGATTCGGGGCTCCAGGATGCGCACCTTTCCTTTTTCCAGCAGTATGGTGCTGCGAACCGGTTCCTGATAGTCCACCTTGAAGGTGCTCTTCCGGCGGCTCTTCTTGTAATAGAAATTGCCGGACTTTTCGGAGCGGTCGTCCACCACGATCGTCACCTTCGTCTGTTTCAGATCGGCAGTCAGGGTTGTCAACGTCTTGGCCCTGGCATCCATGCGATCCAGCACTCGCCTGGCCTCCGCCGACAGCTTGCTTTGACCCAGACCCGGAATCGTTCCCGTGGAACCGATCGCCAGCAGGGCTGCAATTAAAGGAACCATCCGGGTCAGGTGTCGGTTCTTTCCTCTCATGGCATCTCCATGCCCCACCGAATCGATTGGGCCAGACCAATCGAGGGTGGCAACGAAGTCGGGCGTCATTGCAGGGCAACCGGCCAAGGGTTCTACAAGCGGAACGGACTATTGGGGATCGGGCCCGGTTGTGTTCAACCAAACGGAATGTCCGACCGTCTCTCCGTTGCCGCTCACAACAGGTTTGATGTCGGCGACCTCAAACGGTTGACTCAATATTTTCTCGATTTGGGTCCGGGCCGTGGGTGTCAGGCGGGCCTCATCCTGGCCGGGAGGGATCAGGCGAGCGCTTACGAAGAATACCCATTTGCCCTCTTCGACCCGCGTATAGGAGATGTCCTGCGATCCCGCGGGCGCTACGGGAGTCGGGGAAGGTTGGTCGTGAAATACGCTGCCGGGCGTGAGGAAAACGAAGAGTAGAATGGCGGCGCACATGACGTCGTAAGGGAAGGTGCCACGGTTGTAGGACCACAGTACGACAGAACCCAATCGCTCGAGGAAGCGTCCCATAGTCCCCGCCCTGACGTGTTGCACCGAGCCGGCCGGTCGCCGGCGATTCCGCCTGCGAAGATCGCTTGAGGCTAGAGAGACATGCGATCTTCCGTAGCGTTCCACTCGCCTTCCTGCTGCTGAGACACGATCCTCCCGTCCCTCATCTCGATCAAGCGGCTGGCGATGCCGGCGGCCTCCGGATTGTGAGTGATCATGAGGATGGTTTGACTCAGGGCGCGGTTCAGTTCCTGAATCATCTTCAGCACCACCATCGAGTTCCGGGTGTCCAGGTTGCCGGTCGGTTCATCGGCCAGAAGGATAGCGGGTCTGTTGATGACGGCCCGGGCAATGGCCAATCGTTGCTGCTCCCCGCCCGAGAGCTCGGAGGGCTTGTGGTGGGTCTTCTTTTCCAGGCCCAGCAGGTTCAGGATCTCATCCACATGTTGCGGGTCTCGACTGCCGTTCCGATGAATCTCCTGAGCGATTTCCAGGTTTCCCTGGGCGCTCAGGGTGGGAAGCAGATTGAATCGCTGAAACACGAAACCGATCTTGCGACGCCGGATGTCCGTGCGAATGGCGTCCTTTCCCGAGGAGATCTCCTCTCCGTCCACCAGGACTCTGCCGGACGTGGGTGTGGCCAACCCGCCCAACAGATGCAGCAGTGTGGACTTGCCGCATCCTGAAGGACCCATGATGGCGATAAATTCTCCCTCCCGGACCTTGAGTGAGACGTCCCTGACAGCGGCGACCTCGATCTTGCCGGTCTTGAATATCTTGGTAAGTTCTATTGATTCGAGGATGGTCTTCATCGGAAAAGGCCTCTAAATGCAACGGCATTATAGCTTAGGGACTGCCGGTTCTGAAGCCGGCCCGGAAAAATATCGAAGTGGGGTTCTCCCGGAACGGGCTTTGCAACAGGTTTTGCGGAGGTGCGGATGCGAACCTGAGATTCACCGGATCGGAGGCGGGATCTCGCTATCCGCCTACTCATAGGCCAGGGCCTCGATAGGATCCTGCCTGGCAGCGCGCAGGGCCGGATAGAGGGCTCCCAGGCCGGCGCTGAACAACGCCAGCAAACCGGTGTAGAGGAGCCACTCCGGCGGAAGCTTGTGTTGGAGGGTCGGCATCAACAACTGGAAAAAGAATCGGCCGCCGAATGTCAGACCCAGCCCCAGCACGAAGCCCAACCCTCCCAGCACCAGGGCCTCCTTCAGGAAGAGGAGCGAGATGTAGCCTTGGGGAGCTCCCAAGGACTTCAGAATGCCGATCTCGTGGGTCCGCTCCGTGATGGCCGTGTACATGGAGAGAAAGATGATGAAGAATCCGATCAGAGTGGCGATGAACACCACCGTGTTGGTGAAATATTTGAGAGGTCCAAAGTCCCGGTTGGCTTCCTCGATGTGGGCCGCGAAGCTGCTCATGTCGAATGTGGGGTAGGACTTCAGACGGCGTCCGAGCTCGGACTGGATCCCGGCGATATCGGATTGGCTATCGCACTTGATCATCATCATGGTGGCTTGTCCGGGTGTGCCCACCAGTCGCTGCATGGTATCGAGGGGAATGAAGACCCGGGAACCCTTTCCGTGTTCCACAATGCCGGCAACGCGAAAGGAGTGATTCATCAGCTTGAGGTCGTCCCCCAACCGGAGCTCCCTTCCATCGGCGTAAATGTCGTCGATAATGACGTCGTCGGGTCCCTGGAAGCCCGTGCCTTCCCGATAGATGAACCCCTGTGTAATCCGGTTGAAGCTCTCCTGGTCAATGCCCCAGACGAGCCCCATTCCCCCGCTGGTGTTGAATTGCAGATATACGGGGGCCACCGCCTTCACCCCCTCGATCCTGGAGACCAGGTCGGCAATCTTGACCGACATGGCCCCGGTGCTGGCAGCCAGCACCAGGGAGGAATTGGGCGGTTGCAGGACGATGTCGGCTCCCACTCCGGCCATACGTCTGCTGTTTTCCCGGATCATGCCCGTGGACAAGCCGACCAGCAGCAGAATCAACGCCACCTCCACCCCAACCGCCAGGGCGGTGGCCAGCGACCGCATCGGGCGGGATACGACGTTGGACAGAACCAGTTGGGCGCTCACTCGGCAATTCCCCTCAGTTGGCAGCTTCCGGCAGAGGGTCTCGGGTCAAGTCGACGACCTGGCGAACCGGTGACTTCTTCAGCACGAAAGCGGCAGCGGCCAGGTTGGGGTTGATCTCTATCTTCTGGGCCCGAATCGCCATCCGGTAGGCTTCCTGGGGCCTCTCGAAGCGAACCAGCGCCGGATAGACCTGTCCGTCCACGCTGCGAAAATCGCTGTAGTGTATCTCGGATTCCAGCCGGCCTTCCGGAGCGTACGCCTGCAGCCTCACGATGTTGAGATCGACCCGATCGAACCAGATCTTCCGTTTCAGGGCCAGACTTCCGTCGGAGGCCCACCGGTTGCAGGACAGGATGTAGAACTTCCGACCCTCCCGCTGGTCTTCCTCCAGGGTAATCAGGGAAGGGTCGGCGTCTTCAATCGCCTCGAGAGCCAGTGCCTCGAATATGTGCTGGGGCCGGACGTTTACGGGAACGTCCTTGCGCGGAAGGATGACCTGGTGGTTGAGCCCTCGAATGAAGGTGTTCTTGCGAGGGACGTCGATCGAGAATTCCGTTCCGTTGGACACCATGTCGATGGCCGTAACCTGAAACACCTGAACCCTGACCCGGATGTCGCCAGGCTTTTTCAGCAGGATGAACCCATCGCTCTCGCGCCACTCCTTGGTCTCTCCCGTTTCGGGGTTGCGGCCGGTAAGCCGGTAGGAAACCTTGAGCTTCAAGGTTCGAATCGCTTTCGATGCCTGGCCGGCCTTTTCTATCAACTCTGTCCTGGTGGCCGTCAGGGCCGGCCGGGGATCCTGAAGGGCGGGAACCCTGACCGCCTGACTCCTGCGAGCCGGACTGCAACCGGATGAGGAGAAAAGAATACTGGCGACGGCGAGGACTGTCAGGGAGAGGCGGGAAGGAGGCAATGGGTTACCTAACGTCGAGCCTTTTGCAAATGGCTTCTAACGTCTTTAATACGATCATGTTACCAAATCAGGCAGAATTGAGTCAACTGATTTGAGTCCGTCGAAACCGGCGAACCAGCAGCAGAGTGAGGACCCCTGAAATCAACAAGACCAGGATTGCCCAGGCAATGGTGGGATAGTGGTGTCTCATGTAGTAGAGAGCCTGCTGGCCGTATCGGACGGCCAGGTATCCTTGCAGAAAATAGCGAAATGCTCGACCCAGGGTGATGGCCAGAAGAAACTTGGCCGGGCTGACCTTGAAGACGCTGGCGCTCAGCACAAAGATCTTGAAGGGTGTGGGGGGAGGCAGGATCGACGGAACAATCACGGCCAGAATGCCGTACCGGCGATACCAGCCGCCAATTCTTTCCAACTGGTGGGGCGCGAGTTTTTTGCGTGCCAGGACCTCTCCGCCCTTGCGCCCGACGAGATACAGCATCATGCAGCCCAGAACGGAGCCGATGGTGGTCATGGAGCAGTAGAAAATCATCTGGTCGGGGGACCGGATCGACAGGGTGATAATCAAGACGTCGTTCACTTCCGGAAGCGAAAGGAATGAGGAGTCGACCAGCGCGATCAGCAGGAGCCCCCAACCTCCCAGAGGCCCGGTCAGTGCCAGGAACCAGCCTTGGATCTTGAGCAAAACCTCTTTCACGCGGCCCTCATCGCAGCATCGGATTTCGATCGGAATGCGGATTGGAACGACTGCCCGGCAGGAAACAGGTCCGAATTGACAAGACCGTCACAATACAGTTTACTCCACAGAGTCATCACCCGAAGAAAAGGAGCCGGTTCATGAAAGCACAGCTTGGGTTGGCCTTTCTTGGAAGCGTGTTTCTGGTGGTTCTCTGCCGTCCTTACCAGGGTCAGACCGTTCCTGCGGTCCCCCCGAGTCTTCCCACCGCTACCAACCCCGCGGACCGAACGGGGCTTTCCGCCGATCAAAGAGCCAAGATGAATTCGCAGAGGCTGCGGGAGGCCTTTCGGAAGTTGAAGAGCGACTCGGAGAAGCTGGCGGAGGGATCCGCGCAGCTCAAGGAAATGATTCAGAATTCCAATCCCCATACCTACTCGATTGGAATCTTCAAGAAGGCTGAGGACCTCGAGAAACTGGCCAGAAGAATCAAGAAACGGGTCAAGCGGGGGTTCCGCTGAGTCCAGGGCTCAACCGCCGTCAATTCGTCTGGATTGCCGCCGCCGATGGCGTTCCAGAGCCAACTGGATGAGTCGGTCGATCAGCTCTGAATAGGGCAGCCCGCTGGCCTGCCACAGCTTGGGGTACATGCTGATCGATGTGAATCCGGGGATGGTATTGATTTCATTGACATAGATGTCTTCCGTGGTCCGTTCCAGGAAGAAGTCGACCCGGGCCATTCCCTGGCACTCGAGTACCAGGAAGGATCGCAGGGCCAGTTCCTGGATCTTTTCCACCTGGTCCGGCCTGAGCGGTGCGGGAACGACCAGTTCCGCGCTATCGTCCAGGTATTTGGCCTGGTAGTCGTAGAAGCCCGTACGGGGGATGATTTCACCCGGGAGGGATGCCTGCGGATCGGTGTTTCCCAGGACGGAACACTCGATCTCGCGTGCATCCAGGGCCTTCTCCACGATGACCTTTTCGTCGAACTCGCCTGCCAGGGCAAGAGCTTCATAGAGCTCCTCCGCACCTTCCGCTTTGCTGATCCCGATGGACGACCCCAGGTTGGCCGGTTTCACGAAGCAGGGATAACCCAGCTTGACGGCCGCTTCCTGCTCCAACTCCCGAGCCCGATTCCTCCAGTGTTCCCATCGGAAGGACAGGAAAGGGGCGGTCGGGAGTCCAGCCTGCAGGAACAGCCGCTTCATCACGTCCTTGTCCATGGCCACGGCGGAACCCAGCACTCCGGCACCGACATAGGGGATATTGGAGAGCTCGAGCAGGCCCTGGATGGTGCCGTCTTCTCCGAAGGGACCGTGCAGCACCGGGAAGATCACGTCGATCGAAGTCCGCCGGCCCTCCTGGGGACCGGGAGTATCCACTTGAATCAACTGGCCCGATCGGGTCGCCTCGGCAGGCAGGACGACGGGAGTTCCCTGCTGCAGGATCTTGGTGAATTCCCCCTCCAGAAATCCTGGATCGGCGCGCCAGCCTCCCTCCTTGGTAATTCCAATGGGAATGACGTCGTACTTGGCCCGGTCGATGGCCGACAAGATCGACGCCGCTGACCGCAACGAGACTTCATGCTCTCCGGACTTGCCGCCAAACAGCAAACCCACGGTGATTTTTTTCATTAGCGTGTCTGAAACACCCTTGGTTCAGAACGAGTGATTAGTGGTCAGTTGTCAGTGGATAGTTATTTGATCGATAGATCGAGCATCTTGTCGGTCTCGGAGCCGTCCATCGAATAAGCGCAACCAGGTCATCAGGCACTTGCTCGTTCCCGAAACACTCGCCTGAATCCACTCCACTCTCCACCTTTCACACTTCAACCTTCACACTTCAACCTTCACTACGGCGTAAGCCGATAGATTGTCCGGGGGAAGGGAATCGCCTCGCGGACGTGTTCCAGTCCGCAAATCCAGGCCACCACCCGTTCGATGCCCATGCCGAAGCCTGAATGAGGGAAGTTGCCGTATCGGCGCAGGTCCAGATACCACTCGAAGGACTCGGCCGGCAGGCGGTGCTCCCGGATGCGTTGGCCGAGAAACTCCAGGCTGGTGGCCCTCTGTCCTCCACCGATAATCTCACCGTAGCCCTCCGGAGCCAGGACGTCGGCCGAAAGCGCCACTTCCGGACGATGGGGGTCAGGCTCCATGTAGAACGCCTTGGCCTCGGAAGGGTAGCGGTGAACCATTACCGGTCGGTCAAACTGCCGTGCCAGCAGGGTTTCGTCGGCTCCGCCCAGATCGCTGCCCCACTCGATGTCCGAGCCCTTGGATTTCAGGATGGACACGGCTTCGTCATAGGTGAGGCGCGGGAAAGGAGGGGCAATTCCGCTCAGCGGTTCCAGTTCCCGGTTCAACGTGGCCAATTGGGAACTGCAGTTGCCCAGCACCCGGTTGAGGATCTCCGATATCAGGTCCTCGGCCAGAACCAGGATATCCTCCAGCGTGGCATGGCTGACTTCGGGCTCCACCATCCAGAACTCGGTGAGGTGGCGGCGGGTCTTCGATTTCTCGGCCCGAAAGGTGGGGCCGAAGGAGTAGACTTTGCCGAAAGCCGCTGCCGCTGCCTCGTTGTAAAGCTGTCCCGATTGGGTCAGATAAGCCTTTTCGTCGAAGTAAGGGACCTCGAACAAGGTAGTGGTGCCTTCACAGGCAGCCGGGGTGAAAATCGGGGTGTCGACCAGGGTAAACCCGCGTTGATCGAAGAAGTTGCGTGTGGCGGCGATCACTTCGTGCCTGACCTTGAGGATGGCGTGCTGTCGGGATGACCGGAGCCACAGGTGGCGCTGGTCCAGCAGAAACTCGATGCCATGTTCCTTGGGACTGATGGGAAAAGGTCGCTCGGCCGGAACCCGCTGGATGGTCTTCAAATCCGTGACCTCCATCTCGACCCCCCCGGGAGCCGTCTTGCCTTCGGGGACTCTTCGCACGATTCCCGTGACCTCGAGCGAGGACTCCTGGGTCAACTCCCTGGCCTGTTGGAAAACATCGGGTGGAACCGCGTTCCTGAGGATGATCGCCTGCATCAGTCCGGTTCCGTCCCGCACAACCAGGAAGATGATCTTCCCGCTCGATCGATGGTGGTAGAGCCATCCTCGGATCGTCGCTGACTTTCCCTCGTGATGGGCTGCGTCCCGAATCGCGATCTCAGCCATCACTCCTCCCTCTCTATCGTTTTCTTCGCCGTCTCCCAGCAGGTCTCCAGACGGTCGCAGGCCTCTCGAGCCGAGTTCAATGCAGCTCGGAAGTCCCGTTCTTTCCCGTGAAACTCCAGCAGCAGACAGCCGTCATAGCCCGAGCCTGCCAGGCTCTGCAGGATGTCCGGCCAGGGTGCCGTGCCGGCGAACGGGGGCAGATGTTCATCCCGGAGTCCGTGGTTGTCGTGGAGGTGGGTGGTGAGGATGCACTGCCCGGCAGCCGTGATCTGGCTTGCCGGGGTGGAATCCAGGTGCGCGTGTCCGGCGTCGAAGCAGATCCCGACCCCCGTCAGGTCCGCTTCCCGCAGGAACCGTCCCATCCTCTCCAGAGAAAGTCTGTTGGGAATATTCTCCAGTGTCAAGCGAACCCCGCGGTCGTCGGCAAACGGAACCAGGATCTCCAGACTCTGGTAGATGGCGTCCAGGTGTCGGGGGCGATATCCGTCCTCGAGTGCCCCCGCGTGTATCACAGCCAGGGGACAGGGAACCCGTTCGGCGAATTCCAGGGCTCTACGGGCCTCGTCTACCGCCTGGGTCCTGCGGTGCGGTTCGGTTGCAGCGATGGAAAGCGGTGTTTGAATTCTGCCGGGCCGGTAATCGAGACAGTGGGGCAGGTGCAGGGAGTGAAGAAAAGACTCCTGATCCAGCAGCCATCCGGCCACCTCGCGCCCGAGCCGGCTGTCTCGATAGTCGAAGTGGGGCCTCAGGGCCAGGATTTCCACCCGTTGAAAGCCCTGGCGGCGCAGGGCCGCCAGCCTGTCCAGGTCCAATCGATCCTCGATGAACAGAAAGGTGGATATGCCTGGCTGCATGGCGGTTCAAGGCCCGGAAGCGAAACGGGCCGACGGCAGGCTGGAGGCGGGATCGAGAGAAGAGAGTCCGGCCCGTGCTTGCTTCTGATCGACCAGGGATACTATCATCATTCAAGCCGGTCCCGATAAGGATTGGGGCCCGGCGTCAGGGAGCATGCCTTGAACCTGAACAAGAAAAGTCGTCGCAAGAATGCCCCGGGAAGGTCCCGCGACGGGATCTCGGAGGCGATTCTTCGATCCCACCAGGTGGAAGATCAGACCCACGCGGAACCCCTCTATCTGAACAATCTGGTTCGCGACAAGAGGCGGGTTGTGGTGAAGCTGCTCAATAACGAAGAAATCGAAGGGTGGATTGAGTACTACGACAAGCGCTTTATCCGTGTGACCCGCAACCGCGAAGCCAACATGTTCATCTACAAGCACCAGATCAAGTATATCCAGGAACGCTGATCCATCATTCAAGATCCGTTAAAAGACCGGCCAGGCGGGCGGAGAATGCAGAACGGGGCAGGATCCAGCGGGCGCCGGCCTTGCGGGCTTCCTCGGCAAGCTCGGTCTGAACGTGGGAAAAGAAAGCCAGAACGGGGATCGCGTCCCCTCCGGACGAGCCCTTGAGTTCCTCAATGGCGCGTACCGGCTCAGTCGTCCGCCCATTGAGGTCGATGATGACGAGCTTGACCCTCTTCGGGTCTGCGAATTGGAGAAGTTCCCGGGGAGTCTTGAGGAGCCGGGCGGGGACGGAGCACAGCCGGGCCGTGGAGGCGATTTTGCTCGAAAAGAAAAGATCGTCCGCCAGCACCAGAACTTCGTCAGGCATGAGTCGTACCCCCGCCCTTCCGTGCGGAACATGGGAGAGTAAAACAATGAATCTTCATGGTCTGTCGGGAACAAGGACCATGGTCCGTTAGCACGGTTTTCAACTTAGTGGTCCTTAGTGGTCCTTCGTGTGTCTTCGTGGATAACTCTTTTTTTCTTTTGTTTCAGGGGCGCATCGCCTGCTATCTCGTCTACCGGTCAAGCGCTGTGCCGAAAGTGAACGATTTCCCCGTCCTGAACCGGATACTCCTTGCCTTCCAGCCGGAGTAGTCCGCGTTGCCGGGCGGCGGAAAAGGATTCGACCTCCAGCAGCACACTCCAGGGAATCACTTCGGCCCGGATAAAGCACCTTTCCATGTCTGAGTGGACGGCCCCGGCCGCCTTCAGAGCCGGTGTGCCCCTGGGAATGGTCCAGGCCCGAATTTCTTCGTCGGCGACGGTAAAGAAGGAAATCAGTCCCAGAAGCCGGTAGGTGGTCCGGATCAGGCGAACCAGTCCCGACTCGGCGAGGCCGTAGTCGGTCAGAAAGTCCTCTACCTCCTCGTCCGTCAACTCCGCCAGCTCCGCTTCCAGTTTGCCACAAACGGCTGTCAGTTCAACATTCGGTTGGCCGGCCAGGGTCTTGAGCCGATAGGTCTCGACCGGGCGCGAAATCCGCGCGGCAGCGCCTTCGTGGAGGTTGAGCACGTGCAGCACCGGTTTTTCCGACAGGAATGAGAATCCCCGCAGGCGCTTCTTCTCTTCCCCGGTGAGCGTGAGAGAGCGAAGGGGCTTTTCCTGTTCCAGCCACTGCCGGCACTTTCGAAGCAGCCGGTCCTCTCCGATCAGATCCGGATTCTTCATCTTCTTGAGATCCTTTTCCAGGCGTTCCAGCCGTCTTTCAATCACCGTCAGGTCACCCAGGATGAGCTCCAGATCCAACTCGGTGATGCTCCGTTCCGGAAACCCCGGGACTTCGCCCTGTGGCGAAGGCTCCTGGTCGAAGGCTCGAACCACGTGCACCAGTACATCCAGGTTGCGGAAGTCGTCCAACCGGATCTCCGGAGCGGCGGCGCCCCTGTTGAACGAGGGGACATCCAGGTACTCGATCACGGCCGGGGTTGTTCTTTTGGGCCGGAAAAGAGCCGACAGCCGGTCCAGGCGAGAATCGGGGACGGTGGCCACCCCGACCGCCGTTCCTCCCCGCTTGCGGAATCGGGCAGCGGGGCCGATTTCCGGCTTGGTCAGGATCTTGAAGAGGGTGGATTTGCCCGACGAAGGGAACCCGATGATTCCGGCTTTCACGACGAGACTCCCTGGACCGGCATACTGTGCTGAGGGTGCAAGGTTTACACCAAACCCAGGGTCAAGATCCTGACCAGAGTTCTCAGGAAGGTTTTCCAGGGCGATTTTCCGGAGGGGTTGGCAGAGCCGTAGGCAGACGCTCCCGGACCGTCCCTCTCTCCGGAACGAAGCGGACCGGCGCACCGGCAGTCGCGAAAATATTCCGGGGATGCAATCCGGCCGGGCGCAACTCTCATCCCGGGACCCGGGGGCACGGTGAGAACCTGGGAGTTGTCCTGGCCGGTGATTTCCAATTGGCCCCGCTCGGATTGCACACAGATGGTTCCATCCGGCTCCAGGCTGATCTCGCCACGGTAGGCATCCCCCTGAAGCTGCCGGCCGGGGCCCAATTTGATCAGAAAGTCGGGAGTCAGGAAGAGGTCTCCCTGAGAGCGGGGAAGATCGTAGTTCACGCTGCCGCGGTGCAGGGTGAAGAGGAAGGGAGACCGCGGCTGCTGAACCGTCAGGTCCGTGTCCCGGCAGAGACTGAGTCGCCCCCCCGCCAGGAGTTCCAGTTGGGCTGTGCCGCTCTTGCTACGGATCCTGGTTCCATCGTAAATCATCGGGAATGGGGACCGTCCGCCTCGCCCCCAGTCAACCCGGCCGGTCAATTGCAGGCTGCCCTTGGAGGTCAGGAACCCCACCGGGTATTCTCCGGTCCGCTCTGCCGGGGGCAAAGGGTGGCCCAGGGAGACCGTGGTTGCCGCCCAGAGCAGGAACAGGCACACGCCGACCATCCGCCGGGAACCGACCAAGCTGGGAGTCAATTGGGAACTCATGTCGGAATCTGCCTTGCCCCGATCACTTCTCCGAGACAGGATCGGGATTTCAGGCCGGCCGTTTCCTTGAAACGGTTGCCCCGATGCCTGCCATCAGCCTAACAGAAAAAAGTTCGGCCCCGACAAATAAACTGCTTGACTCCGCCATTGGAACCAGTAGACTGAGGTGGAGTAAAGTGGTCTAGAAAAGACTTTTGTGGTCTTGTGTGGATCTCAGGTCCGCATTGGGGTCTTTCTCGTTGCCCGAATCTCAGCCAATTCGGAGTTTCGTCCCATGTTGCAACTCAGGGGAAGCCAAACCACCAAGCTGGATGGGAAGGGTCGCATCAAGCTACCCATGGGCTTTCGCTCCGAAATCGAGCGGGAACATGGAAACGAGTTCTATATCACAAGCCTCAGGGGAGATTACATCCGGCTCTATCCGTTTGACGTCTGGGACGAGCTGGAAAAGAGCATTGGAACTCGCCGCGCCAAAAAGCCGGTTGTCAAGAAGTTCCTGCGCGCCACCAGCTACTACGGCCAGAAGGCCGTGATGGACAGCCAGGGTCGGTTGCTGCTGCCTCTGGGGTTGCGAGAGTCCGCCCGGCTCGAAGATGAAGTCAGGGTGGTGGGCTCCATGGATCACCTGGAAATCTGGCGAGACGACACCCTGAAGAGCGCCGTCGAGACCAATCCCTGGACCGACAGCGACGACGAGGAGCTCTCTGAACTGGGGATCGCGGGATGAGCTGGACCCGTCTCGCGGCCACAGGCGCTCCAATGGATTCGACACCCAAAGTGACGACAGGTCCCGGAGAGGCAGCGGGCTTTCACAGGCCGGTGATGCTTTCGCAGGTCATCGAGTACCTGCGACCTCGATCGAGAGGCCTCTATATCGACGCGACTCTTGGCTTGGGGGGGCATGCCCGGGCCATTCTGGAGGAGTCATCCCCCCAGGGCCGGCTGCTTGGGATCGATCGCGACCGGGAGAGCCTGGACCGGGCTGCCCGGGCCCTGGCCGGGTACGCGGGACGTCTTGAGCTCCACCACGGAAATTTTGCCGAGGTGAAAGACATCGCCCGCCGCCGGCGATTCGAAACCTGTGACGGGATCCTGGCCGACCTGGGCCTTTCTTCCTTCCAGCTGGAAACGGCGGAACGAGGATTCAGTTTTCAACGGTCCGGTCCACTGGATATGAGAATGGACACCGGCTCTCCAATGACGGCGGCCGAGGTCGTCAACCGCTTTCCGGAATCGAAGCTGGCGGGGCTGATATACACCTACGGGGACGAACCGGGTTCTCGCCGGATCGCCCGGGCTATCGTGCGAGCCAGACCCCTGCACGACACCCTCAGCCTGGCAGAGGTGGTTTCTCGGGCGGTGCGTTCCCGCCGGCGGTCCAAGATACACCCGGCGACGCGAACCTTTCAGGCACTCAGAATTTTTGTCAATCACGAATTGGAAGCGCTGCGGCAATTCGTCGCCGGCGCGATCGAGTTGCTGAGGGAGGGGGGGCGGCTGGCAATCGTCAGCTTCCATTCTCTGGAGGATCGGATCGTGAAAGGCTCTCTGGTTTCCATGGCTCGGGGGTGTATCTGTCCTCCCGGGATGCCGGCTTGTGCTTGTGGTCGAAAAAGGCTGGTGAAGCTGGTTTGTCGCAAGCCCGTTTCCCCGACCGAGGAGGAAACGATCGGTAATCCCCGTTCGAGAAGCGCCAGGCTGAGGGTGGCCGAGAGACTGTGAAGTCGCGGGTGTAGCGACCCCGTCCGGCATCGACGGCCCGGTTGAGGCAAGGAGGTGCGATGACTGAGATTCACATGGTTAAGCAGATAGACAACTCCCGGTTGGTCAAGGAGTTGGATTTTCAGAAGACCAGGGAATGCCTGCTGCTCATGATTCTGGCCATGCTGTGTCTGCTGGTGCTGCTCTGCCTGGCCTGGCAGCAGTTCGAGGTCATTCGCCGGGGCTATGAGCGTGAAGAGCTTCGGAAGGACATCAAGCATCTGACTGAGATCAATCGCCAGCTCAAGCTGGAGAGGGCCACCCTGCGCAGCCCGCAGCGCATCGACCTGATTGCCAGAAAACAGCTTGGGCTCATCAGTCCCTCGTTCGACCAGATCGTGGTCCGGCCCGCTCCCGAGGCGCCGCAACCGACCGAAATTATGGTCGCAGCCCGGGAAGGACGTGGCATGGAGGCTCTCCCGGCCGGATTCGGAGCGCTTCCTTAAGTCGACTTCCCGACTCCCGATTCACATCGGTGGACCAGGCAGCGGGCAGGAATACAGGGCGGCTAGCCCGAATTCCAACGGTAGCCATTCCAATTCGCAGCGGGACTTTCGATGTCGGCCAAACGCCCAAAGGCATTCCAGACCCGTCTTGGCCTTCTGGTTCTCTTCTTCGTTGCCTGGTCCTGCCTGATCGTCTTTCGCCTTGTCGACCTGCAGATCGTCCGCTACCCGGAAATGCGGGAGCGTGCGCGGCGACAGCAGACCCGGGTATTCGAGATCAGCCCCAAACGCGGGACGATCTACGATCGCCGCAACCGGGAACTTGCGGTCAGCATCAAGGTTGAGTCGGTGTTCGCAGTCCCCCTGGAGATCTCCGACAAGCCGCGTACAGCCTCTCTGCTGGCCACCACCCTGGGACTTGACCCGGGCAAGGTTCGGCGAAGACTGGAAGGGTCGCGAACCTTCTGCTGGATCAAGCGAAAAGTGGACTTTCCCCAAGTCCAGAAGGTCCGGGAATTGGGTCTGCCCGGCATTTATTTCGAGACCGAAAACAAACGGTTCTATCCCAAGCGGGAGCTGGCTGCCCATGTCCTCGGCTATGTGGGCATGGACAACGAGGGCCTGGCCGGTCTGGAGCACCTGTATGAACGGGACGTGCGTGGCACGCCCGGTCGAATCCTGCTGCATACCGATGCCAGGAGACGGTACTTCAGCAGCGTGGAAAGGCCTCCCACGGCAGGCGCCGACCTCGTGTTGACCCTGGATGAGTCGATCCAGTACCTGGTGGAGCAGGAATTGCAGGCTCAGGTTGAGAAAAGCAGGGCCCGGGGTGGCGCCGCCATCGTGATGAACCCGTCCACCGGCGCCATCCTGGCCATGGCCAACGTGCCCACCTTCAACCCGAATCACTATGGCCGCTATTCCGAATCCGCCTGGAGGAATCAGGCTATCCTCAATATCTACGAGCCTGGATCCACCTTCAAGGTCTTTACGGCAGCCGCCGCGCTGGAGGAAGGGTTGACCACCCCCGAGGAGCAGATTCATTGCATGAATGGGGGCATCGTGATCGGGAAGCACCGAATCCGGGACCACAAGCCCTTTGGCTGGCTGTCGGTTCGCGAGGTGATCGCGCGTTCCAGCAACGTCGGCGTCATCCAACTGGGCTTTCGGATCGGCAAGCAGCGGCTGGAGCGCTACCTCCGGCACTACGGGTTCGGCCGTCCCACCCAGGTGGATCTGCCCGGCGAAGCCAGGGGGTTGCTGCGTTCCGCTTCGGACTGGCACACCGTCGACCTGGGAACCATTTCCATGGGACAGGGAATCGGAGTGACTCCCCTTCAAATGATCACGGCGGCGGGAATGATAGCCAACGGGGGCACTTGGATTCCTCCCCGCGTTGTCGAGCGGGTCCGCTCGGATCAGGTTTCGCGGAGTCCTTCCGGGTCGCAGGCCGGGGGCAGGAGAGTCCTGCGGAGAGGGACGGCTGAAACCATCAAGGAAATGATGACTCTTGTGGTTGCCGAAGGGACGGGCAGGAGGGCCAGGCTGAGGGGTTTTTCCGCGGCGGGCAAGACCGGTACGGCCCAGAAGGTGGATGAGAGCGGACGCTACTCGCACACCCGATTCATAGCCTCCTTCGTCGGATTCGCTCCCGTCGACAACCCCGCTCTCTCGATCGTGGTGTTGATCGACGAGCCTCGCGGCCTCTATTACGGCGGACAGGTCGCCGCCCCGGTGTTCAGGAACATCGCGGAGAAGACACTGAACTATCTTTCGGTGCCTCCCGATCAGCCACAGCAGGAATGGAGGGACGACACCCGGATTGCGGAGCTCGGCGCCGAGAAGGATCCCCTGGAGGAACCGTTGATGGATGCGGTTTCGTTGACTCCGGCCGCCCTGAACGGCGACCAGGCGCCGGGCCTCGCCGAGGCGAAGGTGGAGGCACGGCAGGACCAGGATCTGTGGGGCTACGAGGATGCGTCGATCGATGGTCTGGCCGTGGTGGCCGTACCCAACTTTATAGGGA
>VXMN01000172.1:0-21259 GCA_009841055.1 Acidobacteriota bacterium | reverse complement strand
GAGCGGTGATGACGGAGGGGACTCGGGCCCGATTGCAGGTGGAGGCCCGGGGAGCCGGGCTGGTGGTGCAGCAGTCGCCCGCGCCCGATTCCAAGGTGGCGCCGGGCTCGACGGTGAGGGTCCAGCTCAATCGAAAACTCTGACCCGCATGGCTCGCCGATCTCCCCGGCGAGAGACGCAGGTAAGGATCGGCCGGTGGAACCATGCAGCTCCGGGAACTGATCAGGAACGTCGAAGTCATCGATCCGGCCGAGTCTCCCGAAACGGAAATATCAGGCATCGCCTACGATTCCCGGCAGGTCAGGAGCGGATATCTCTTCGCAGCCATCCGGGGGGCCCGCACCGACGGCAATCGTTTTGTCGATCAGGCGATCCAGCGTGGAGCCGGCGCAATCCTGTCGGAAAATCCCAGACCATCGGCATTCCCCCGGCCATGGATCCGCGTCGAGCATGGTCGCCGCGCCCTGGCGCAAACCGCCGCCAACTATTTCGGTCACCCCACGCGCGACCTGAGCCTGGTGGGAGTGACCGGAACCAATGGCAAGACCTCCACCGCCTATCTGCTCGAGTCCATCCTGAGAACCGGGAGCTCACGGGTAGGGTTGATCAGCACGATCGCCTATCGAAGCCCCGGATGGTCGGCCCCGGCGGGGCTCACCACCCCGGAAAGCCTCGATCTGCAGGGGCTGTTCCGTCGCTTCCAGCAGAACGGCTGCCGCCAGGTGGTGATGGAGGTTTCCTCTCATGCGCTGGATCTCGACCGTGTCTTCGCCAGCCGATTCGATGTGGCCGTCTTTACCAATCTGTCACCGGAACACCTCGACTACCATGAGTCCATGGACGGTTATTATCGGGCCAAGAAGCAGTTGTTTGTAGACACCGGGTATGGACCGCCCGAAGTGTCCGTTGTGAATGTGGATGACGTCTGGGGACAAAAGCTGGCGGGAAGTATCCCGGGCCGGTGCCTCACATTCTCCCTGAGCCGTCCGGCGGACTTCGGAGTTCTCGAATGTCGTTCGGGATGGAGGGGCATGCGAATCCGCTTGCGGATTCATGAGGAGGATCTGGAGGTACGTACCAGGTTGTTGGGGAGTTTCAATCTTTCCAATCTTGTTGCCGCCGCTGCCGCCGCCAGCAGCCTGGGAGTGGATCGGGACGCCCTGAGAGATGGAATCGAAGCTTGTCCGCCCATCCCGGGCCGGTTCGAACAAATCGATTGCGGTCAGTCCTTTCAGGTGATCGTGGACTACGCCCATACCCCGGATGCGTTGCGGAACGTCCTGGCCACCGCCAGGAAACTGGGCTCGCGGAGGGTGTTGGTGCTGTTCGGGTGCGGCGGTGAGCGGGACCGGGCCAAACGGCCGGCAATGGGGTCCATCGCCGAGCAGCACAGCGACTGGGTCATGCTCACCTCCGACAATGCCCGCGGTGAGGACCCCATGGCGATTCTCGGAGAGATCCAGGCCGGTTTCCGGTTCGATCGGCACGAGGTCGAGCCGGATCGTCGGGAAGCGATTCGGCGCCTTTTTTCGCGGGCGGAATCGGGAGACGTGGTCATTTTGGCCGGCAAGGGGCACGAGGTCGGCCAGCAGCAAGGCGGCCGGGTCCGTCCCTTTGACGATCGCCAGGTGGCCAGGGCAGTCCTTCGGGAGAGGGATTATGGTGATGCGGATTTCAGCCGGTGAAATCGCCCGAGCGGTGGGGTCCTCAATCGATCCGTCCTGCCGGCAGACGTCCCCGTCGGGTTATTCCATCGATTCCCGAACCCTGAAAGTCGGGGACTGCTTTATTGCCATTGAAGGATCCCGATTCGATGGCCACCAGTTCATTCCCGAGGCGGTGCGCAAAGGGGCCTCCCTGGTGATTCTCAGCCGCAAGGAGACCGTCGGATCGGCGACGGGGACTCCCTGTATCCAGGTGGAGGACACCTTGCAGGCGCTTCAGCAACTGGGCGCCTGGGTGCGCCGCCATTGGGGGAAGACTCTGATCGGGATCACGGGAAGCGTCGGCAAGACGACCACCAAGGATATTGCCGGACACCTCCTGGCAGGCCGGTTCAAGGTTTTCAGGAACGATCGAAACTTCAACAACCACTTCGGTCTGCCTCTCTCGCTGCTTCAACTGGAATGGGAGCACCAGGTTGCCGTAATGGAGCTCGGGATGTCGGCCCCGGGAGAAATCGCCAGGTTGAGTTGCATTGCCCGGCCCGATTTGGGCGTGGTGACCAACGTCAAACCGGTTCACCTGGAATTCTTCTCCTCCCTGGGCGGTATTGCCAGAGCCAAGCGGGAACTCATCGAGCACCTTCCCGTCCGAGGAGTGGCCTTCCTGAACAACGACGATGCCCGGGTGCGCAAGTTCAGTCGTCACTTCGCGGGTGAGGTTGTCACCTTCGGCATTGAGAGGCCGGCGGGCTACCACGTGGACCGGATTCGTCGCAGGGGGTTGGGCGGATGCGAGTTCAGGGTTCGGCATCGCGGTCGAAGCTACCGATTGACCTCGCCCTTGCTGGGTGCTCACAATGTCTCGAACTGCTTGCCCGGAATTGCTCTGGCCCATCGCATGGGGATGAGCTTCCCGGCCATCGCCGAACGACTTCTCAGCCTGGAGCCGGGTCAGGGCAGGGGGAAACCGCTGTTTTTCGAGCAGGGGATCTGCGTGGTGGATGACAGCTACAACTCCAATCCCGCCGCCCTGATGACCATGATGAGGCTTCTCAAGGGGATCCCCGGCTATCGAAGGAAGATCCTGGTCGCGGGAGAAATGTTGGAGCTGGGCGCCGGCGCCGCCCGATTCCACCAGGCGTGCGGCAAGGCGGCGGCCGGCTGGGGGTTCGATCTGATCCTCGGCATTCAGGGACTTGCTGATCGAGTCGTGACCTCGGCCCGGGCTGTCGGCTACGATTCCGGCCACTCGGTGTTTTTCGACGATGCAGCCGAGGCCGGCGAGTGGCTGGCCCCCCGTGTCCGGCCCGGCGACCTGATTCTGGTAAAGGGCTCACGAGGGGTGAGAACCGAGGCAGTGATCGAAAGGCTGAAAGAGGACCTGGCCCTTTCCGCCTGACGTGCCCGCCCGTCGGGTCCCGGCTTGGGGTCGATCGGCTGCGCCGGCGAGTGCATCGGGCTTCCCGGTGCGGAGGTCAGCTTAAATCCAATGCTCTACCACCTTCTCTATGAGTGGCTGTTCAACGTTTTCCCCGACGCATCGGTACTGAACGTCTTTCGCTACATTACGTTCAGGACGGCCTATGCCAGCATTACGGCCCTGGTGCTGGCTCTGATCCTGGGACCCTGGCTCATTCGCCGATTGCGCCAGTTTCAGGTGGAGCAGCACATCCGAGAGGAGGGTCCCAGTCACCACCAGGTCAAGGCCGGCACACCCACCATGGGTGGCGTTCTGATCGTGGCCAGCACGATTGTGCCTACCTTCCTGTGGACCGACCTGAGCAATCCTCTCGTGTGGATCGGCCTGGGTTCGATGATCGGGTTCGGCGCCATCGGTTTTGCCGACGACATCATCAAGATCAAGCGGCGGAGAAACCTGGGGTTGACGGCTCGGGTCAAGCTGGGGTTGCAACTCGCCCTGAGCGGCGCCATTGCAGCAGGACTGCTGCTTCTGAAATCTCGGGGAGCCTATCAGACCGATCTGGCCGTTCCCTTCTTCAAGGATCTGCAGCCCAACCTGGTGTTGGAGACCTTTGCCGGCTCCGCTCTTCATTTCCTGGATTTTCTTCCATTTCTGCTGTTCGTGCTGGTGGTTCTGGTTGGATCTTCCAACGCCGTCAATCTCACCGACGGTTTGGACGGCCTTGCCATCGGCTGCGTGGTGATCGCCGCGGGGGCGCTGACCGTGCTGACCTATGTCACCAGCCATGCCTCCTTTGCCGGATACCTGGATATTCCTCATCAGGCCGGCGTCGGGGAGTTGACCATTTTTTGCGGGGCCATGGTGGGCGCTTCCCTGGGTTTTCTCTGGTACAACTGCCATCCGGCAGAGCTCTTCATGGGCGACGTGGGCTCACTGTCCCTGGGCGGGGCCATCGGGACCGTGGCCGTGATCATCAAGCACGAAATTCTGCTGGTGGCCATCGCCGGCATTTTCGTCCTGGAGGCGCTGTCGGTAATGATTCAGGTCTCTTTCTTCAAAATGCGGAAGAAACGGATCTTTCGCATGGCGCCGCTCCACCACCACTTCGAACTTTTGGGGTGGACCGAATCCAAGGTGGTGGTGCGCTTTTGGATCGCCGCCCTGATCTTTGCCTTGTTCAGCCTGACCACGCTCAAGCTGCGCTGACCTTCCGAAGGGAGAGTTTCGTGGCGCGGTCCGCCTGGCTTGCCACACGACATGAGCCTCACGGAATGACACTGGAACCGGAATCGATTGCAGGGAAAAGGGTCCTGGTGGTGGGTATGGCCCGCAGTGGAATGGCCGCCGCAAGGTTCCTGCGGACCCGGGGAGCATGGGTGACGGTTTCGGACACCCGGGGCCAAAGCCGGTTGGTGCCGGAAATCCGGACGCTGCAGGCTCTTGGGATCGGTTGCGAGGTCGGCGGACATCGTCTCGAATCCTTGCTCGAGGCGGAATTCATCGTGGTGAGCCCCGGCGTTCCCCTGGACCAGCCGCTCCTGAGGGAGGCAGCCCGCCAGGGAAGGGAGATTTTGAGCGAGATTGAGTTGGCCTCCCGTTTTCTTCGAGGACGAGTCGTCGGGATCACCGGCTCCAACGGCAAGACGACCACGACCACGTTGGTCGGAGAGATCCTTGAATCCGCCGGCTTTCGGGTTCAGGTGGGAGGCAATATCGGAGTACCCCTGATCTCCCTGGTCGAAAGCTCCGCATCCGACTCGATTAACGTGGTGGAGTTGAGCAGCTTTCAGTTGGAGGCGGTCTCTTCCTTTCGAGCTCACATCGGCGTGATTCTGAATATCACCCCCGACCACATGGATCGATATCCAACCCTGGCAGCCTACGCGAGCGCCAAGCTGAACCTCTTGAACAACCAAGCATCCTCCGACTTTGCGGTGTTGAATCGAGAGGATCGGCTGCTGCGCGATCTGGACCAGCCCTCAGCCGCCAAGAGGTTCTGGTTCAGCACCCGGGTTCCGGTGGATCAGGGGTGCTGCCTGCAAGGCGATGCCCTGGTCTTCAGCAATCGGGGCAGGCGGGAGCAGGTGGTCCCGGTGGAGGACATCCGGATCAAGGGGCGTCACAACCTGGAAAACGTGGCCGCCGCCGTCACCGTGGCCCGCCTGCTGGGCGCATCGGTCCGGTCCATCCGGGAAACCGTGGCGCGTTTTCGCGGAGTCTCTCACCGACTGGAGTGGGTACGCGAGATCCGAGGGGTCGATTTCTACAACGACTCCAAGGCAACCAATCCGACCTCGGCCCAAAAGGCCCTGGAAGCGTTCGAGCAACGGCTGATCCTGATTCTGGGTGGGCGCGACAAGGCCGGCGACTTTACCGTACTGAGTCCGCAGGTGAGCCGTCGGGTAAAGGGCCTGGTCCTTTTGGGTGAAGCCAGCCGCAAGATCGAGTCCCAACTGGCCGGGACGGCTCCGGTGGCTCGTGCCGCCTCCATGGAGGAGGCGGTCCGCCTGGCCTTCGGGCAAGCGGATCGGGGAGAGGTCGTGCTTCTGGCCCCTGCCTGCTCCAGCTTCGACATGTTCCGGGACTACGAGGATAGGGGAAACGTGTTCAAGGAGGCGGTGAACCGCCTCCGGTAATATCTGCCGACCGCGGGGAATTCGGGAAACGGCTCCCCCGGTGTTCTGCATAGGTTACGGATTGTTTTAAATGGCGCGAAAGCTTTCTCCGGACAAGCTGCTGTTCGCCACCACCCTGGCCCTGGTGCTTGTGGGGGTGGTCATGGTCTTCAGCGCCTCGGCCGTGATGGCGGAGGAAAAGTTCGGCAACCCCTACTACTTTCTGATGCGTCAGGGCGTCTGGACACTGCTGGGATTGATCGGCATGTGGTGGGCCATGCACATCGACTATCGTGCCTATCGCCACCCCCTCTGTGTCTATGGAGGGCTGTTCGTCTGCGTTCTGCTACTGGTTGGCGTTTTTCTTATGGATCCCAACCACAACACCCACCGCTGGATCCGCTTGGGGTCCCTGTCTTTTCAGCCGTCGGAACTCAGCAAACCGGCTCTGGTCATCTTCATGGCCTCTCTGCTGGAAAAAGAGGCGAACCGGGTGAACGACTGGCGCCATACGCTCCTGCCCTGTCTGGCGGTGCTGGGCGTGGTGCTGGGTCTGATCGTCGCCGAGCCGGATCTGGGGACCTCCATCGCCATCGCGGCGGTGGCATTCGTGCTCCTGTTTTGCGCAGGCCTGCGCCTCGCCTATGTGCTGGGCGCCTGTCTCCTGGCCATACCGCCGCTGTTTTACCTGGTTTATTTTTATGAGTATCGAATGCAGCGCGTGTTTGCCTTCCTGGACCCATGGAGCGACCCGCTTGGATCCGGATTCCAGCCCGTGCAGTCCATGATCGCCGTGGGGAGCGGGGGATTGACCGGCCTGGGCCTGATGGCGGGCAAGCAGAAGCTCTTCTACGTGCCGGAACCCCACACCGACTTCATTTACGCGGTCATCGGCGAAGAGTGGGGGCTGGTCGGCGCCCTGGCGGTGCTGGGATTGTTCGGGGTGTTTTTGTGGCGGGGCGTCCGTCTGTCCCTGAGGGCCGCGGACGGCTTTGGACGCTTTCTGGGGATCGGCCTGACCGCCATGGTCGTCTGCCAGGCATTTGTCAACATCAGCGTTGTATTGAGCTTGCTGCCCACCAAGGGAATTCCTCTGCCCTTTGTCAGCTCGGGTGGGTCGTCGTTGCTGGTCAGCCTGGTGAGTGTCGGAGTCCTGCTGAATATCTCTCAGCACTCCGATTGAGGGAACGCTTAAGGCGGTGGGGGGCCGGACAGGTCCAATCGGAAGCCCATCCAGAACCGATCAGGTCCGGGTGAACAAGATGCCGAAGAGGGAGTCTTCTTCATCGCGCAACCGGCAACCGGGCAAGGAACGGGTGCTGAGACTGCTGATTGCCGGCGGAGGTACGGGGGGGCACCTCTACCCGGGAATCGCCGTTGCCCAGACGCTGGCCAAGCGCTATCCCGGCGCCGAGGTTCAATTCGTGGGCAGCGGGCGTCCACTGGAGGCTCGTATTCTGAAAGAGGCGGGTTATCGCTTGAACACGTTGCCCGTTTCGGGATTGAAGGGTGTCGGGGGGATGAATTTGATCCGGGGGATCCTCAAGCTTCCCGGGAGCCTGTGGGCTGCCTGGAGAATCGTTCGCCGATTCCGCCCGTCTGTCGTCCTGGGGGTCGGGGGATATTCCTCCGGTCCTCCGGTTCTGGTCGCTTCACTGGCGGGAGTTCCCACCTTGCTTCACGAGTCCAACGCCCAGCCGGGAATCACCAATCGCCTGTTGTCTTCCTTCAGTCGCAAGGTGACCACCGCTTTTCCGGAGTGCGAGACCTTTTTCCGGGGGAAAACCGTGTTGACGGGGACTCCGGTGCGCCCCGAGTTTTTGGCCCGTCCGACCAGACCTCCCGAACGCCCCTTCGTTCTGTTGATATTCGGAGGCAGTCAGGGCGCCCGGGCGATCAACCGTGCCGTAGTGGACGCGTTGGACGGGTTGCGCCCGAAATTCCGCGAGATGCATTTCATTCACCAGACCGGTGAACAGGATTTTGTCCAGGTGGAGCAGGCCTACCGGGATGCGGGGGCTCGGGCACTGGTAAAGCCCTTCTTCACCGACATGCCGAGCCAGTTTCCAAAGGCCCACCTGGTGCTGTGCCGGGCCGGCGCCGCGACTCTGGGTGAGTTGACGGCGGCGCGCAAGGCCTCGCTGCTGGTTCCTTTTCCGGGAGCAACCGACAATCACCAACTGCGGAATGCCGAATCGCTGGCGGATGCGGGAGGCGCCGAAGTCATCCGGCAGGAGGAATTGAGCGGGAAGCTGCTGGCCCGCCGGGTCGCGCACTATTTTGGCCACCGGGAGGAACTGGAGCGGATGGAGGCTCACAGCGGCCGATTGGCCCGGCCCGATTCAGCCCAAAGAATTGTGGACTTGATTGGTCGTTTGGCGGGTTGGGGTTAATGGTGCGGAGGCCGCCGCCGAATCGTTGCGGTCCCCGGAAAGAAACGCGGGCCGGGCTCGCGAGAGGCGTGCATGTTCAAGAGGATTCAGCGGATTCACCTCGTTGGAGTCGGTGGATCCGGAATGAGCGGGATCGCTGAAGTGCTTCTGAACCGAGGCTACCGGGTCAGTGGCTCGGACCTCAAGCTGACCTCAGTGACCGAACGGCTGATTGAACGGGGCGCCCGCATCCATGGAGGCCACGCCCCGGGGCACCTGGATGCCGCGGACGTGGTGGTCGTGTCCTCGGCGGTCAAGCCTGACAATCCGGAAATCGAGGAGGCCCGGAGCAGGCAGATCCCCATCATTCCCAGGGCTGAGATGCTGGCGGAACTGATGAGAGGGAAGTATGGCATTGCGGTCGCGGGAACGCATGGAAAGACTACTACCACCTCCCTGGTGGCCGGTTTGACGGGGCATGGAGGCCTCGATCCTACGGTCGTGTTGGGTGGACGGCTCAATGCCTTGGGAAGCAACGCCAAGCTGGGCACGGGTGAGTTCATGGTCGTGGAGGCCGACGAAAGCGACCGTTCCTTTCTGCTCCTGTCTCCGACGCTGGCTGTAGTGACCAACATCGACCAGGACCACATGGAGAGCTATGCCGGAATGGACGATCTCAAGAGCACCTTCGCCCAGTTTGTGAACAAGGTGCCCTTCTACGGCGCGGCGGTTCTTTGCCGGGACGATGCAGCTGTCGCCTCGATTCTTCCCCAAATCAAGCGGCGGGTCATCACCTACGGTTTCGGGCAGGAGTCCGATCTGAGAGTCTCCGCGGCCGAATATTCCGGATACGGCTCCAGGTTCAAGCTCGACTTCCGTGACAGGAGCCTCGGTCCCTTCCGCCTCAACCTTCCGGGACGCCACAACGTCCTCAATGCGGCCGCAGCCGTCGCGGTTGGATTGGATCTCGGTCTGGCCCCTTCGGTGATGCGCTCCGCCTTGGCCGAATTCGAAGGACCGGACCGGCGCTTTCAACTCAAGGGCCGGGTCGGGGGGATTACTCTCATCGATGACTATGGTCACCATCCGACCGAAATCGCGGCAACCTTGCATGCGGCAGGATATCTCCGAGCCAAGCGCCTGGTGGTGGTATTTCAACCGCACCGTTACAGCCGGACCCAGTATTGCTTCAAAGAGTTTTCCGGAGCTTTCGACAAGGCCGACCTGGTGCTCCTGGCGGACATCTACGCCGCCGGCGAAGAACCGATCGACGGTTTGACTTCGGACAAGCTGGCTCAGGCGATACGACAGCGCGGGCACCGGGAAGCACGTTGCCTGGGTGCTGCCGAAGACATGGCGCCACGGGTGGCGCCGCTGCTCGAAGACGGAGACCTGGTACTCACCATGGGCGCCGGGAGCATCGCCCGACTGGCGGATGCGTTGTTGAAGCAGCTTGCGGAGGCAACTCCTGCCAAATAGCCATGTTGCACTGAGACGG
Organism: Acidobacteriota bacterium; assembly: GCA_009841055.1. Lineage (GTDB taxonomy): Bacteria > Acidobacteriota > Terriglobia > Versatilivoradales > Versatilivoraceae > Versatilivorator. Next base: position 11,687 of record VXMN01000172.1, on the reverse strand, counting down.
AAAGAGGGGAGGAACCCTGAATGAAGAGGGGCAAGACAAAGGCGATGGACTATCTCGAAAGACGGCCAAGCGCCATTCTGGAAGGGCAAAGAGCGTCAGGAAAGGCCAGGGGAAGGAGCGTCAGGGAAGTCCTGCGCTGGTCGCTCAAGCTCTCCTTCGGATTGTTGCTGACTTCCACTCTTGCATTCGGCCTTTACTGGGTGAGAGACAGGCTCTACCACTCTCCCAGGTTCAATATCGCCATCACGGAAATCAACGGACTGCAACAGATTTCGCAGAACCAGGTATTGCTCAAGATCAATGAGCTGGCCCGGACCGACCGTAACCTGGTGAGATTCGATCTGGACCGACTGCGGCGAAACCTGGAACTGATTCCATGGGTGAAAACGGTGGTGGTTCGCCGGGTTCTGCCTGACAAGCTGATTGTCGACATCGAGGAGCGGGAGCCGATTGCCTTTGCCCGTGTGGGGCAGGGAACCCTGCTGATCGATGAGGAGGGCACCCTGCTGGAGAACAATCCGGAGAATCTGTCACAGGCCGATTTTCCCGTCATTCTGGGAATGGAAACCGGTTACGCCCCGGAGATCTTGCGGCGCAACCGGGAGCGGATTGCCCTCTATCTGCAGTTGGTTCGTGCCCTGAACCGGGGCGGCGCCGGGTTGAGTCGGGATCTGTCGGAGGTGCATCTGCAAGACCCGGGCAATGTCTCGGTCATTCTTAATGGAGATACGGTTCTGGTTTACCTCGGAAGGGACGGTTTCCAGACAAAGTTCCGTCGTTATCTGGCCGCCAGCCGGGAGCTCAAGAAGAAATACCGGAACCTGGATTCGGTAGACCTGCGCTACCGGGATCAGGTCGTGATCAGGACCCTGGATCCCAAGCTGGCCCGGCAGGGAGTGTCCCCGAGGGTTTCTGAAGACAGTTGAATTGAGCGCTACCGACTTCAGGGTTCCGTTCCATTCCTGAAGGCTGGAGGTCAGCTTGGCCCGCAAGACCAGACATGTGGTTGGCTTGGATGTCGGGACCACCAAGACGTGCACCGTCATCTGCGAGGTCAACGATGAGGGAGGCCTGGAGGTAGTTGGGGTCGGTTCGGCCGAATCCAGGGGCTTGCGCAGGGGGGTGGTCGTCAATCTGGACGGCGCCGTCTCCGCCATCAAGAAATCGGTGGAGGAGGCGGAACGGAGTGCCGGAACTTCCGTGGAGTCGGTGTTTGTAGGGCTTTCCGGGGGGCACATCCAGAGCTTCAACAGCCAGGGAGCGGTCGCTGTCACAGCCGAGAGCCGGGAGATCGGCCGAGCCGATATTCGCCGAGTTCTGGAGACGGCCAAGGCGGTGTCGCTGCCCTCCGACCGTGAAATCGTGCACGTGCTTCCCCAGGAGTTCGTGGTCGATGGCCAGGACGGTATCGGCGATCCTCTGGGTCTGTTGGGAACCCGGCTGGAAGTGAATTGCCATATTGTCACCGGCTCGAATACAGCTGCGCAGAATATTGTCACGGCGGTCAATCGAAGCGGGCTGATCGTCGCCGACACGATTCTGCAACAACTGGCCTCCGCCGAGAGTACCTTGAGCGATGACGACAAGGAACTGGGAGTGGCCCTGGTGGACATTGGCGGGGGTACCACCAATCTTGCCGTCTACAGTCTGGGAGGTATCCGACACAGCTCTGTTCTGCCCCTGGGTGGGGACCAGATCACCAACGACATCGCCGTCGGCCTCAGAACATCGATCCTCGAGGCCGAAAGGATCAAGCGAGACCACGGATGCGCCTTGTCGACCCTGGTCGGAGAAGATGTCGAGTTCGACGTTTCGACCGTTGCAGGCCGCCAGGAGAAGTCCATCAGCAAGCGGATTCTCTGCGAGATCATCCAGCCCAGGATGGAGGAAATCCTCACCCTGGTTCAAGAAGACGTCCGGCAGGCGGGTTTTGAGAGGCTGTTGGGAGCGGGGTTGGTCATGACCGGGGGAACAGCCCTTCTCGAGGGTGTGGTTGAACTGGCGGAGCAGATCTTTGACCTGCCGGTGCGAATCGGTAGTCCCCGGGGACCGGGGAAAATGGAGGGCGCCCTGATCGCTCCCGCCTACTCGACCGCCGTGGGCCTGGTCCTTTTCGGCTTCCGCGCCCATGCCCACCGGTGGATAGGACATCCGGCCGGCGGCAACTTCCTGAAGAGGTGGGCCTCGAGGTTGTTTTCCCGCAAGGGAGGAAATTTGTAGCCCGACGGTCGCTTTTGTGCTCCGCGCGGCAAGGCGGGGGAGTTTTTGAATGGCGACTACCAAACCTTGATGCTTGAAGGACAGGCAAACACAATATAGGGTATTTTTCTTGATTTTACTGGGTTGAGCGCTTATGTTTTGAAGCGGTTTCGGTACGGCCTCATGCCTGGACCGAACAGGAGTTGACCGCTTGGTGTTGCGGTCCGGCGGCAAACAACGGGACCGGGCCCTTTCCCCAGTCATCCCGAGAGAAGCGTCCTCGGGCTCTTCCCTGCCAAGGAGTGGATCCATGGATACGACCAATTCCGATCGTTCCGTCAAGTTTCTGTTGGACGAGCCTCGTTCCAACGGTGCCGTCATCAAGGTCATCGGCGTTGGCGGTGGTGGGGCCAACGCCGTAAACCGAATGATCGACGCCGGCGTCGAGGCCGTTGAATTCGTCGTGGCCAAAACCGACACGCAGGCTCTCAAGGCGTCCCGGGCGCCGACGAAGCTGCAGATCGGAGCCAAGCTCACCAACGGTCTCGGAGCCGGGGCCGATCCCTACATCGGCCGAAGTGCGGCCCTGGAGGATACGGACCGGATCATCGAGGTTCTGGAAGGGGCCGACATGATTTTCGTTGCGGCCGGACTGGGCGGAGGTACCGGGACGGGTGCGGCGCCCATCATCGCCAACCTGGCAGCCGAACTGGGTGCGCTGACGGTGGCCATCGTGACCGAGCCATTCCTGTTTGAAGGGAAAAAGCGGAGAGTTCAGGCCGAACGCGGGCTGCAGGACATCAGGGCCTGTGTGGATACTGTCATCGCCATCTCCAACGAGCGGTTGCTCCAGACCGTGGAAAGGGGCACCAGTTTTTCCCGCGCGTTCCAGGTGGCCGACGACATTCTGCGACAGGGAGTGCAGGGGATTTCCGACATCATCCAGGTGCCCGGCATCATCAACGTCGATTTTGCCGACGTGAAGGCGGTTATGCAGGGCATGGGCAGGGCCATGATGGGAACCGGAACCGCCAGCGGCAAAGACCGTGCCGCCGAAGCCGCCAATCGAGCGATCGCCTCGCCCCTTCTGGAGGATGTCTCCATTGAGGGAGCGAAGGGTATATTGATCAACATTACGGGATCGGAGGAGCTTCTTCTTCACGAGGTCAGTGAATCGGCTTCCATTATCCATGAAGCCGCCGACGAGGATGCCAACATCATTTTCGGCGCCGTGATAGACAACAAGATGACGGACAATATGAAGATCACCGTAATTGCCACTGGATTCGACAGCGACGGCGCCGAATCGACGATGCCGCCGTCGGTCGGAGATTCCGTGGATATGGAAGATAATTCCGGCCTGTCTTCAAATCCAGCTGACACGGAGCCCGAGGCGGTGACCGTTCCGGAATCCGGGATCCCGCCGGGCCAGGGCCGTCCCTACGACCCGCGCGACTTCGAGGTCCCCGCATACCTCCGCCGCAAATTCGACGATTAGAGAAGCTGGTCGGCCCGGTCCGGATTTCCCGGCCCGGTGCAGGTGAAGACCTCATGGGGGTCCAAATCGATGCCGCCATCATCGACTCGATGGTGGAACATGCCCGATTGGAGGCCCCGCTGGAGTGCTGTGGCCTGCTGATGGGGCAGGCAGGGCGGATCACCCGGCTTCGCAGGATGCGCAACCTGGCTCAAAGCCCCGTCCGCTACGAGATGGCTCCCCGGGAACTGTTTCAGTTTTTCAGGGATCTGCGAGTCTCGGGTCTGCAGCATCTCGGAATCTATCACAGCCATCCCACTTCCGAGGCCTATCCATCGGCGACCGATATCGCCCAGGCCTTCTATCCCGACTGCACCTACTTCATTCTTTCCCTGCTGGTGCCGGGTGCCCCTTCCGTGAGAGCTTTTGCCATCTCGGAGGGCGTTGTTGCCGAGCGGGCAATCCGGCGGATCTGAAACGCCCGATTCTCCCTTTTTCAATCGGAATACTTGGGTTAGGATTTTGATTGGCGTTTGAATCCGGTCTTCAACCGTTCCGCTCCGACGGAACGGGTTGAAACACATCGAGGCTTCCCGTCTTGCTGAGGCATTCAGCCATGAGATTCGCGACGAGAGCGTGGAAAGAGTTGGTGACGGCCCTGTTGCTGGCCGGGATAGGTGTTCCGGTCTTGGTTTCCGGGATGGAAGCGACCACTGTGAAGCAGCTCAGCCTGGAGCAGATGGTCCGGGGGGCGCACCGCATCATGCTGGGCCGTCGCGTTTCTCAGGAGACCTACTGGAACAAGAACCGAACACGGATCTACACGGCCACCCGGTTTGCGGTGACCGAAGACTTGAAGGGAGAGTTCCGGGAAACGGCCACGGTGGTGACGGTGGGCGGCACCGTCGACGGGATGACCCTGGTGGTTTCGGGAACGCCCAGTTTCCGGGAACGCGAGGAAGTGCTGCTCTTCCTGGAAGCCGGCAAGAGCGGTCACTGGATCCTCATGGGACTCTCCCAGGGCATGTTCCGCATCACGGCCGATCGCCAGGGAGTCAGGACGGCTTACCATGCGTCCTCGGGGCTCCACTTGATCCCCGGTTCGCCCGAATCGTCCCCACAAACACCCATTCCCAATCGGGTCGCGCTGGATCGACTGCTGAGCAGGATCCGGCAACTCGTCGGCAACTCCGGCAAGTGACCGTTGGGATGGACCCTTGAGGAGTCGTTTTTCGTGTCATCCGATCCAGCGAGGAGGAAGACCGGCCGAGGGCCAATAAGAGGTTGCGTCCGATCGGACAACCCTTGCCGGCTCGGCAGGGCCCACCGCCTGGTGGCCCTCTGCCTGCTGGCGGCGATTTCCGGTTGGTGGATTTCCCGGACGCCTGCCCTGGCCTTCGTTCCCTTCCTCAGCGGCGCCAAGTGGAGGACCCTTCCGGTTGCCTACAAGATCCACCAGGGCGGACTGCCCTCGACCGGCAACCGCAGCGAGTTCGTGGCCCTTCACGCCGGATTTGAAGCCTGGGAAGCCATAGAGGATTCGGCCATCACCTTTTCCTACGAAGGGACCACCGAGACCGGTGTCGCCGCCTTGGACTACACCAACGTCATCTCGTTCCAGGACGACAGCTTCGACTTCGGCTCGAGGGTGTTGGCGGTGACTCTTACCTCTTTCCCCTGTAGTGCCGAAGAGCCCCCGATTGTGGACGCCGACATCCTCTTCAATCCCAATGAGAACTTCTCGATTGACGGCGCTCCGGGCACTATCGATCTGCAGTCGGTTGCCATCCATGAGATTGGACACCTCCTGGGATTGGACCATTCGGCCATTGTTTCCGCCACCATGAATCCATCGGCGGGCAGTGGAGTGACCTTTTTCCGGGTGCTTCATACCGATGATCGGATCGGATGCTCGGTCCTATATCCCGAGCGCGAATTCACCCGTACCACCGGAGGGATCTCGGGGAGAGTCCTGCTTGACGGCTCGGGGGTCTACGGAGCGCACGTGGTGGCCCTGGACGGGGAGGGAAGGGCGGTCACCTCGGCTCTTTCCGGAAAGGACGGCAGCTACCAGGTTTCAGGGCTGCCCCCGGGTTCTTACAGGCTCTACGCCGAGCCCCTGGATGGGCCGGTGCTGGAACGCAACATTATCAAACCCCGCCTGCCCTCGTGCGGCCCTGACCCCACGTCCTTCAACACCCGGTTCGCCACCACCTTCCTGGGGAGCGGCTCGGCCGGCCAGGTCGGGGAGCCGGTCAAGGTGATTGCCCTCTCCACCCTTACGGGCCAGGATATCTCGGTCTCGCCTCCGGCTTTACCTCACCTCAATCTCGACGACCCGTATTTGGGTACTCGCCTCCACAAGGGCGAGGAACGATCCATTCGAGTCTTTGGGGATGGACTGGGTTTCGGGAGCAGGTACTTTCTGCTGGGAGAGGGAGTGGTCCTGGAATCGCCAGCGCATATCGGGGGCAGCGGAGCGGAGATTCAAGTTGACGTGGACGGCAGCGCGCCCCTGGGTTCGAGGAGCATTTTCGTTGAGAAAGGGGATGCCCTGGCGGCCTTGAGCGGGGGCCTGGACGTGACGGAGCCGGGCCCGGAGGTTTCCGGCATCCAGCCCCGTTCGGGCCCCCGCGGGGGGGGCACTCCGGTAACCGTCATGGGTTCGAACTTTGATCGCAACGCCATCGTGAGCCTCGACGGCATTCCGCTGGAAGGCCAAAGACGGCTGAGTTCGGGGATGATTCAGGGGACTACCGGGCCCAACGGCTGCGGTTCTTACAACCTGCTGGTGATCAATCCCGACGGCAGCAGTGACCGCCTGGAATCGGCCTTCGATTCCGTCTCGCCGGTTCCGACCATCGCTTCCGTGACTCCCGGATCTGCCGAGGTGGCCTCGGAGGTCACCATCACCGGGAGCGACTTCCACGTGGTGCCGGAATCCAATCGGGTTCGCTTCAATAACCATCCGGCCGAGGTGATCTCGGCCACCGAAACCCGGATCGTCACGCTGGTTCCCTTCGGGGCCGCCAGCGGTCCGATCACCGTGGAGGTCTGCGGCGAGGTTGCCGCCAGCAGCGAGTTCAGGGTGCTGCCCTTGCAGCCCAGCCGAAACCGTCCCCAGCCGAGATTCTCCTACCTGGATCTGAGCCGGGACCCGGAAGCCTCCCGGTTGGAGTTCCGGTTGGACGAAGAGAAGGACCGAACCCCCGACGACTCCATCGCCCGGATCGACTTGCCCTTCAAGTTCGTCCTGTTCACCAGGGCGTTTCCGGAGGGGAGTCCGGTCAACATTTCGACCAACGGTTGGATCTCGCTTAGCCCCGAGGTGGGCGGTACGGCCGAATGGGAAAACGGTCGGCTTCCCGGACACCAGGTTCCCCGTCCGGACCGTTCCGTCGGCTACATGCCGGGCAACCTGATCACCCCCTTCTTTCACGACCTGGTGGTTGGAGAGAGCGACAGCGCCGTTTACACCCGCGTGCTGGGGGAGGCTCCCAACCGCCGCCTGATTATCGAATGGAGGAACTTCAGCGCCTACGATGACGAGGAACATCCTGAACCGGATTACATGACCCGGTTGACCTTTCAAGCGGTGTTTTACGAGGGGAGCAACGACATCGCCTTTCTGTACCGGACATTGCAAGGGCCCTTGACCCGGGGAGAAAGCGCCACCATCGGCCTTCAGAACGACCACCGCGACCGGGCCATCCAGTTCGGTTTCAATCGCCCGCGGCTGTCCGAAGGCAGAAGCGTCTTCTTTCGCTTCAACCCCGAGGACGGCAGTTATGCCTTCGAGCAGTTTCTGCCGCTGGTGACCGACACCGCGGAATTTCGCACCAACCTGGGCATCACCGCCGACATCCTCTCGGGAGCCGCCGTGGAGCTGACCCTGTTCGACCCTGCCGGCCAGTCGCTGGGCTCCCGGACCGAGAGCGTTCCCCGAGGGGGGCTGATCCAGCTCAACCACCTGGTTCGCCGCCTGTTGGGCACCCGGTCCAATGAACTCTCCAACCGGTCCGGCTCGGTGCTGGTTTCCTCCGACCAGATGGTGTTTCCCTACGTCACCCAGATCGACAACCGGTCCAGCGACCCCAGCCTGGACCTGGGGGCCATGTCGGGCGGCACCCGGCTGGGGATTCTCTCGACCACGTCAGTAAACCAGTTCCGTTCTTCCCTGGTTGTTCTGAATGTCGGAGACACGACGGCCGAGGTTTCCCTGATGCTGAGGGATGCAGGCGGCGAGTTGCTTCACCGCCAGGAGGTCGCCATCCCCGCCCGCGGCCAGTTCGAGAGCCCGGAACTGCACGCGGACTTCGGGATCAGCGGCGTCTCCGGCCCCCTGGAGATCCGGTCAAACAACGGGGTGCCGCTGATTGCCACCTCCCGGGTCTATGCGCTGGATTCGGGGACCAGCGGCTTCTTCCGCGGGCTGGACCTCGAGCGCGCCTCCAGCCGGGCGGCGATTCCCATCAGCCTGGAGAGCGGGGAATTTCGCAGCAACCTGGGGATCGCCAACCTTTCCGAGCAACCGGCCGGGGTGCAGGTTCAATTGTTCGATGCCGAGGGGGCCCTTCTCGGGACATCGAACGAGCAGGTGCCGCCGCTGGGCCTGGTCCAGTTGAACCGGGTCAACCGGCGGCTTTCCGGTTCAGGCGGGGGGGGCGATACCCTGGGTTGGATCCAGTTGAGCGGCGACCGGCCGGTGGCGGGATTCGTGTCACAGATCAGCAACCGGACCAGCGATCCGGGATTTGCCCGGTCGGACGTGCTGTCTTCCACCAGGCTGCTGATACCCTCGGCCACCAACGTCAACCAGTTTCGGTCCACGATCACCATCGTCAATGCGGGAAACGGCGAAGAGGCCCGCGTTCGGGTCCGCGTCCGGAACCGCCAGGGGCAAACCATTGGCGAGAGCCGAAGCCGGACCCTGGCCCCCAAAGGGATCCTCCACCTGGACGATCTTCTGGGGAGCCTGGAGGTGCGCAGCAATTTCGGCCCGGTGGAAATCGAGTCCTTGAACGGCGTGCCCCTGTTGGCCGTGTCGCGGGTCTACAGCATCGAGGACGACACCGGAGGCTTCTTCCTGGCACAGCCGTTTTAATGAAGTGAGAAGTGAGAAGTTTGAAGTGAGAAGTTTGAAGTGAGAAGTTTGAAGTAAGAAGTGAGAATTGTGGAGGGTGGAGGGTTTCGGGAACAGGCAAGTGCCTGGTGACGTGGGTGCACCTATTTGAAGGACTGCGACGGGACCAACAAGATGTTTTTCCCATCGACATAAGTAGCTATCCACTAATCACTGGTTTTTAAACGGGTGTTCCGGACAAGAGGGACTGAAATGACTGATCGGAACTTTTATTCATTGACCGACAAGGTGGCCGTCGTCACTGGCGCCGCCAAGGGCATTGGCGCCGCAATTGCCGAGAGGTTTCTCAGGGCGGGCGCCCGAGTCGTCTTCGCCGATATTGACGCCGAAGGGGCGCGGGAAAGAGCCGACCAACTGGACGGCTCGGGAGAGCGCAGCCTGGTGGCGCCGGTGGACCTGACTCAGGCCCACGAGGTGGCCGGCCTGGTCGAGCGGGTTCTCGACCGGTTCGGCACGGTGGACATCCTGGTGAACAACGCCGGCATTGCCGGCCCCACCAAGCCCTTGGTGGAGGTAACGGATGCAGAGTGGGATCAGGTGATGGCCCTTAACCTCACGGGGGTCTTTCTCTGCTGCAGGGCGGTGCTGCCCACCATGCTGAAGAATCGGTCCGGCCGGATCGTCAATGTGGCCTCCATTGCCGGCAAGGAGGGGAATCCGACCTTGGCGCCCTACTCGGCCACCAAGGCCGGAGTGATCTGCCTCACCAAGGCTCTGGCCAAGGAAGTCTGCCAACAGGGCGTTTACGTAAACTGCGTGACGCCCGCGGTAATCGATACGCCCATTCTGCGCCAGGTGGGGCAGGCAACCATCGACTACATGATCAGCAAGATTCCAATGGGACGGGTGGGGAAGCCCGAGGAGGTGGCGGCCCTCATCCACTTCCTGGCCAGCGACGACTGTAGCTTTACCAACGGCGCCTGCGTGGACATCAGCGGTGCGCGGGCCACCTATTGAACTCGGGTCCGGCGCCGTGGCCGGAAGGGGATAGTTCATGAACCAGGCACCTTTCATTTCCAGGAAGCTGGCCGCTTCAGAGTTGAGACAGTTTGCCGCCGAGGGCTACCTGGTCTGTGGCGCCACCCTGTCGCCAAGCGGACTGGAGCAGATCCGCGAGGAGTGCATGGTCTCCTGGAACAAGGAGAAAGACGCGTTCGACCCCGAAAAGACCTGGTTGGAGAATGCCCTCTTGCCCAATATCCACCACCGCTCGGCCCTGGTGCGGCAATTTTACTTTGCCGGACCCCTGGTGGACGTGGCCGAGCAGATCATCGGGCCCAACCTCAAGGCGGCAACCAGCCAGCTCACCTTCAAGACCCGGGGCAACCGCATGGTATTTCCCTGGCACCAGGACAACGGATACGGGGAGCTGGAGCCCTACAACGCCCTTTCCTGCCTGACCGCCCTGGACGACACCAGCCTGGAAAATGGCTGCCTCTGGGTCATTCCCGGAAGCAACCGGACCGGGCAGCAGGCCCATGCGCAAGGCAAGACCGCGGCCGATGTCAAGCACAAGGCCGAGTTGACTGCCCGGGCCGACGAGTCCGAAGCCGTGCCGGTTCCCATGAAGGCCGGGGAGTCGCTGGTGATGAGCTGCTGGACGCTGCACAAGTCGGGGCCCAACCGCTCGGGTCGAGACCGGCGCATCCTGTTCTTCCGATACGCCGATGCCGATGCGGTGGAGGTTTACAACCGGCGCCGGCCGCGGCTGGGGAGACTGCTGAGAGGCCGGACCCGATTCGAGGAGGTGCGCCGGTTCGAGGCGGACCTTTAGATTCATACCGGTAAACATTGTAAATAAAAGCGTTATTCACGAAGGTCCACGAAGGATTACGAAGGACCGCTTGGGCCTTGGAGAAGGCTCAGCAGGGATCTGCCAAAGGTGGGGGAACCCCAAAGGAGGTCATGACTTGACGGAATCTCGATTCAACGAACCCAGGGTGGCCATCAATCGGGTCTATACCCGGACGGGTGACTCCGGGGAGACCAGGCTGGCTGGAGGACAAAGGGTTTCCAAGGGATCTTTGCGCCTGGAGGCCTACGGCACCGTGGACGAGCTCAACGGATTGGTCGGAACGGCCTGCCACACGGCTCGAGAGCAGGTGGAGCGACACCCGGAGTTGCAGGCCATGGTGACCTGCCTGGTCCGTGTGCAGCACGAGCTCTTCAACCTGGGGGCAACCCTTGCCACCTTGCCCGAGGACATACACCCCCGCCAGCCTCAGGTGACGGAGAAGGACATCCAGCGGCTGGAGCAGGAGATCGACCGAGCCAACCAGGAACTGGAGCCCTTGCGCTCCTTCGTCCTGCCTGGAGGCAGTCGACTCAACCTGGAGCTTCACCTCTGCCGCACCATCTGCCGGCGCGCCGAGCGGCACTGCGTCCGGCTGGGTGAGGAGGAGGACGTCCCCGCGGCGGCCGTTCAATATCTCAACCGGTTGGGAGACGCGCTCTTCGTCTGGAGCCGTTGGGCCAGCCACCTGACGGGCACTCCGGAAACCCTGTGGGATCCCAATCTGGCCGGCTGAGCGTCTCTAATCTCACGGCGTGTTCCCGGCTTCGCTGGACAGCAAACGGGCGGCGGTTTCCGCCACCAGGCTGCCCATCTCAGCCGTCGTCATTCGCCCACCCAGATCAGTGGTTCTGTTCCGCGGCCCAGCCAGCACCTCGGTCACCGCCATTCTGACAGCCCCGGCGGCACGCCGGGTTTCGGGATGTCCCAGCCAATCCAGCATCATGGCCGTGGAAAGAAGGGTGGCCAGCGGGTTGGCCAGCCCTCTGCCCGCGATGTCGGGGGCTGAGCCGTGGGCCGGTTGGAACACGGCGAAGTCATCTCCAATGTCGGCGGAGGGAGCCATGCCCATCCCC
>VXMN01000361.1 GCA_009841055.1 Acidobacteriota bacterium | reverse complement strand
CATCTATTGGGCACGCAGCCGGGTCCTGGAATATCTCGACGCCGCCTCCCAACAGCTTCCCGCAAACGTCACGCCGACTCTGGGTCCCGACGCCACCGGGGTCGGGTGGGCATTCATGTATGTCCTGCAATCGGACCGCCACGATCTCAGTCAACTGCGCTCCATTCAGGACTGGTATCTGAAGTACGAGCTTACAGCGGTCCCGGGTGTTTCGGAGGTCGCCAGCGTGGGCGGTTTCGTACGGCAGTATCAGATCACCGTCGATCCCAACAAGCTTCGGGCCTACAACATTCCCATTTCCGAGATTCGACGCGCCGTTCAACGCAGTAACAGCGACGTCGGTGGACGCTTGCTGGAAGTTGCCGAGCGGGAGTTCATGATACGAGGTCTGGGTTACATCCAAAACCTGGAGGATATCCGCAGGATCGTGCTGGGGGTGGGCAGCAATGGAGCCCCCATCCTGCTGGGCGACCTGGCCAGGGTGTCGATGGGCCCCGAAATGCGCCGGGGACTGGCCGACTGGAACGGCGAGGGCGAAACAGTGGGCGGCATCGTGGTAGTGCGGTACGGCGCGGATGCCTACCAGGTGGTTCAGGACGTCAAGGCCAAGCTCGAACAGGTAAGGCCGGGCCTTCCTGAAGGCGTCGAGATCGAGGTGGCCTACGACCGCTCGGCCCTGATCGAAAGATCCGTTTCCGGATTGGCCAGGAGCCTCACTAGGCAGTTGATGATCGTGGGTCTGGTGACTCTGGTCTTTCTTGCCCATGTCCGTAGCGCGCTGGTGATCGTGGCCGCCCTGCCGGTGGGAATCCTCATGGCCTTTATTGTCCTCGACCTTCAAGGCCTGACGGTCAACATCATGTCCCTGGGCGGCATCGCCGTCGCCATCGGAACCATGGTCGATTCGGGGATCGTGCTGGCCGACGCCGTTCACGGGCGATTGCGGGAACGGGCCGGAAAAGATCCTCACTGGCGAATTGTCGGCGATGCCTGCAAGGAAGTAGGTCCGTCGCTGTTTTTCTCGCTGCTGATTATTACCGTTTCCTTTCTGCCCGTTTTTACCCTGGAGGAGCAGGAAGGGCGCCTCTTCAAGCCGCTGGCCTTCACCAAGACCTACGCCATGGCCGCGGCGGCGCTTCTCACCGTGACTCTGGTCCCGGTGCTGGTGGGCTATTGCATCGGAGGCAGGCTCCGGCCCGAGAAAAAGAATCTCCTCCAGCGCTGGACGACTGCGCTTTATCGACCCCTGCTCGGTTTCGCCTTTCGTTTCAAGTGGCTGGTGTTGGTGTTGGCGCTGCTGATTTTGGCGGCCAGCCTGCTTCCCTTTTCCCAGTTGGGCTCCGAATTCATGCCCGCCCTCTGGGAAGGCGATCTTCTCTACATGCCCACCACGCTACCCGGAATTTCCATAACCAAGGCGCGGGAGGTCTTGCAGCAGACCGACAGGATCCTCAAGAGCTTCCCCGAGGTGGATCGGGTGCTCGGCAAGGTGGGCCGAGCCGAGACCTCCACCGATCCTGCGCCTCTCTCCATGATCGAGACCACCATCATGCTCAAGCCGGAGAGCCAGTGGCGAGAAGGCATGACCCCGGACAAGCTCATCGAGGCCATGGATGCAGCCATTCAGGTGCCCGGTCTTACCAATGCCTGGACCATGCCGATCAAGACCCGCATCGATATGCTCTCCACCGGCATCAAGACGCCGGTGGGAATCAAGATTTCCGGTCCCGACCTGCGGGAGTTGGAACGCCTCGGCAAGGAGGTCGAGCGGGTCGTCCGTCGAGTTCCGGGCACACTGAGTGTCTATGCCGAGCGGGTGATGGGAGGCCACTACCTGGACTTCCGGATCGACCGCGATGCCCTGGCCGTTTACGGGCTCCAGGTTGGGGACGTACAGGAGGTTATTCAGTCCGCCATCGGCGGCATGAACATCACCACCACGGTCGAGGGCCTGGAACGTTACCCGATCAATCTGCGCTATAGCCGAGAACTACGGCACAACCTGCCGGCCCTGAACGCCACCCTGGTCTCGGCGCCCAATGGGCGCACAGTCCCCCTTGGCCAGCTCGGCAAGTTCCGCTACGTGAGCGGTCCCGCGGGCATCAAGAGCGAGAACGGCAAGCCCAATGCCTGGGTCTACGTGGACATCCGCAACGTGGACATCGGCGGCTACGTGGCAGAGGCCCGGCAGCGGGTCAATCAGGCCGTACCGGTCCCGCCGGGCTACACCATCGACTGGAGCGGGCAGTTCGAGTCCATGCAGCGGGCGCGCCGGCGACTGATGCTGGTCGTTCCGCTCACGCTGGTCCTCATATTCGTGATGATCTACGTCAACACTCGTTCGATGGTGGAAACCGGAATGGTTCTGCTGGGAGCTCCGTTGGCCTTGACCGGAGCCGTCTGGCTGCTTTACCTGCTCGACTACAACCTCAGCGTTGCCGTCTGGGTGGGTATCATCGCGCTTGCCGGACTCTATGCGGAAACGGCGCTGGTCCTGTTGCTCTACTTGAGGGGCGCCTACCGCAAGTTTCAGCAAGGCGCCGGACATCGTGATCGCAACGGATTGCTTCAAGCCATCGGCAACGGTTCCACTCGGCGGCTGCGGCCAATCCTGATGACCATCGCCACCGACGTGATCGGGCTGATGCCGATCATGTGGAGCCAGGAAACCGGAGCCGAAGTGATGAAGCGGATTGCGGCTCCCCTGGTAGGAGGAGTGATCACCTCCGGCCTGGTCGTGTTGGTGGTACTCCCGCTGGTCTATTCCATCTGGAAAAGCCGGGGACTTTCCAAGGGGGCGAAGTTCACCGGCCTGCATGCCACCGGTGAAGAGTCATGAGTCGGAAGGAGCTAGTTCAGTGGCAGCGCGCTGAAGGGGAGCAGCCTGCCGCCGTGCTCCCGCCGAAAGGCTTCGGCCGCTTCCTGGCTGGAAAATGCCAGCACGCTCGGTGAGCACCGGTCGAATTGCATGGAGGCCGGTTGTTTTTGCGAATCGGTAAGCATGGGATGTTGCAGGCAGAGATTGATGTCGCTTCCCTGCACCACGTAGGCTTTGTCGGGAGTAATCCCGGTCCCGGTCTCGAAGTCGGTGAGCTCGACCACGGTGACCGCCTCTCCCGCCTGGCGGCCGAGGGTAACGGTGCAGGTGGGGCAACAGAACGCTTCCTTGCGCCCCTGATGCAGTGCAACCACCTGGCTGCCCGCATGGAGGTGGCGCCGGCAAACTTGACAGCCATCCGACCGGGAGCCCTCTCGCCACTGCCAGGCGGTGTAGATCAACCCTCCAACCCCCACCAGCAGGGCCAGGAGAACAATTTTCTCGATCACGCGCTTCATGGCCATGGTTCAGGCAATTGACGGGGCTCCTGCCACCCTCCACGAATGCCGCTGGTCAATTGGTGCCCGGGACCGGAGTCGAACCGGTACGGAGGAAAACCTCCGAAGGATTTTAAGTCCTTTGCGTCTACCAATTTCGCCACCCAGGCATACCTTGTCGCTCAAAGGGAAGGTGTGCATTGGCTGCGCCTGGCAAGTGCCCGAGATATAGCACCCTAATGAGGAGGCTGTCAATCGGGCGCATGCCACGAAGAGGATCCATGAGGGCCCGCGAACATTGAGGGATGATTCCGCGCCTCCCAAGCCTCGACCAGTGTCACCAGAACATCAAGACGGTTGCCTTCGGTCGTGTTGTGCTTGGCCGTCATCAGGCCCTCAATTTCCTTGAGCGTGCGGCGATAGTCCCGTTCGCTCTTGATCGGTGCGATTTCCATGGTTCGGTCCTCAAATCGTTTGCGCGTCAATGGCGTCGTCCATTCGATGGGTTCCGATGTATCGAATGTAGACGACTCGGTGGGGGTAGTTTAACCACACCACGATTCGATGCTTGTGCCCGCAATAGTGGATTCCGCCCTACCGTCCTTAAGGATCGTATCGGCTCAGCGCTGTAGATCAGAGAGAAGGCATCGTTATGCAGCGGCTTGTCTGAACCATCCGAGAGTGACACA
>VXMN01000338.1 GCA_009841055.1 Acidobacteriota bacterium | reverse complement strand
TTCTCTTTTTGTTTGTTTCTCTTCTTTCTTTTTTTTATCTCTGTGGGGGGGGGGCGCGGCGCCCCCCCCCCCCCCGCGCTCCTGGGATGGCAACCGCCGGCCGTGCCGAAAACAACCGTGCCAGCCCGGTCGCCCCCCCTGGCCAAGGCAGGTTGAAATATTGGTCGCGACCTGGTGAGAAATCCAGGCTCGGCGGGGACCGAGCCGGTTATTCGGGCGCCGGTTGACGATCCCGAGAGGTCTATGGTAACTTCCGCCACAACACGGTAGGAAAGAGGTTCATTCCGGCTGTCCGGGAATACCCTGGGGGAACTGCTTGACGATAGATCCAGGCGGTCTGCTCCCTGTGCTTGCGCAGGGAGCCGAGATGGACTTGTTGAAGTTGATCCTTCAGTCGGGTCCCCTGGCCAAGGGCGTCCTGCTGGTCCTTGTATTTTTCTCTGTTTTTTCCTGGGCAATCACCTTCAAGAAATACTTTTATCTCAAGAAGCTCCGCGCCGATTCGGAAGCCTTTCTGCGTATCTTTCGAAAGAGCAAGCGCTTTTCGGAAATCAGCTCAGCTTGCGAAACCTTGAGGCATACTCCCCTGGTCGAGGTCTTTCTGGCCGGCTACGAGGAATTGGAAGCTCAGTTGATGAGCCAGCCCTCCGGTGACCGCCCCGCCCCGTCTCCAACGCTCAAGACCATCAACGTCATTCAACGGGCGCTCTCCCGAGCCTCCTCGGTCCAACTGACCAAGCTGGAGCGCAATATGAGCTGGCTGGCCACCACGGCCTCGGTGGCCCCCTTTATCGGGTTGTTCGGCACGGTCCTGGGTGTCATCGACGCCTTTGCAGGCCTGGGAATGGAGGGAGCGGCCACAATCCGCGCCGTCGCCCCGGGCATTTCGGAGGCTCTCATCGCCACCGCGGCCGGTCTGTTTGCAGCCATTCCGGCGGTAATCGCCTACAATTATTTCGTGCACCATCTCAAGGAGTTCGCTTCCGCCATGGACGACTTTTCTCTGGAATTCCTGAACCTGATGGAGCGGACCTTCCTCTAACCCGTCAGCCGGGCCGATCCGACAAACCCGGACCCGAGGCCGGGCGTCCAAGGTTGGTTCAAGGGTGAACCGATGGCATTCACCAACTCGCAGGGTAGAACCCAGACCTCTCTTTCCGAAATAAACGTGGTTCCCCTGGTCGACGTGGTGCTGGTCCTGCTCATCATCTTCATGCTGACCGCGCCCATTATTCAATCCGGAATCGAGGTCAGTGTCCCCAAGACCAAGACGGTCAGCGAGTTGACCAAGGAACTGCTGGTGGTCAGCATCAACCGGGAGCAGCGGCTTTTCGTAGGCTCCGATCCCATCAACATCAACGATCTGGGAGACCGCCTCCAGGCCAGGATCAAGGACCCCGAAACCGCCATGATCTATTTGCGCGCCGACGAGGAGGTGCCCTTCGGGACCATCGCCCGGGTCATGGACAGGGCCAGGCTTGCAGGCGTGAAGAACATTAACGTGGTCACCCAGCCGGAACAGTAGCCAGGGCGCTTTCGGCCCCGCCGGCCGGCGCGGGCCGAAAGCCTGCTCCCGCCCTGTCCTGTCCTGAGAATCGATGCCGGTCCAGCGACACTCCATTTTTGAAATTCAGAAGGAAAAGCTGGGTGGGTACCTCTACTTGTCAGTGGCCAGCCATGTGCTGGTGGGAGTGAGTTTCTTCCTGCTGCCCTCCTACCTCAACCCGAGCGCCGACCCCTGGGGAGACAGTCAGGGCGGTGGCGGCTCCATATCGGTGGGCCTGGTGCAGGGATCGACCATTCGCGGACTGAACCTGCCCCGTCCCAAGCAGACCACCGCCAGCAACGTCGCCACCGAGTCCAAGGGTCTGGGCCGGACCGAAGAGGCCAAGGCGGCCGCTCCGGAGCCCGAGGCGCCCGACCCCAAGGCCTTCGAGGTCAAGAAGAAGCGCAGGGTCCGGAAGCGTCCGCGCGCCCGGCGGCAAGCTCCCAGACAGGTTGCCCAAATCCCTCCCTCCGATAGAGTTCCCTTTGGCGAGGGCGGTGCTCCCGATCTCTCCTACTCGCAGTTTCAAACCGGCGCGGGGTCGG
Organism: Acidobacteriota bacterium; assembly: GCA_009841055.1. Classification (GTDB taxonomy): domain Bacteria; phylum Acidobacteriota; class Terriglobia; order Versatilivoradales; family Versatilivoraceae; genus Versatilivorator. The sequence continues at coordinate 1,989 of VXMN01000338.1, read as the reverse complement.
GGGGCATCGGCTTGGGCGACGGGTTCTTCGGCAAGAAATATGGCTGGTACGTGAGGCAGATTCGCGACATCGTCAGCAGCAACTGGCAGAAAAACCTGGTCAGTCCCAACGTGCGCACGGCGAAGCGGGTGGTGGTTCAATTCACCATCCGCCGGAACGGCTCCATTGACAGGGAAGCCATCAAGCAGTCCAGCGGGGTCCCGTCGCTGGACCGTTCCGGTCTCAGGGCCATCAAGGCATCCCGGTTCCCTCCCCTTCCCGGAGGAGAGACGCGGCTGGTGGCTGAATTCTGGTTCGAGTTTTCCAGGTAGTCGTACTTCCGAGACAGGACACCGACAGGACAATAGAGCCTTTTGCAAAATTCCGCGGGTAGGAGACGGACGCGAATAGGCGCTAAACGAAGAATTTCGCAAAAGGCTCAACAAATAACGGATATTCCATGACCAAATTTCTTGCCCCTGCCTGCCTGCTGACGATGACATTCCTCAGTGGCCCATCGCCGGCCGTCGCCCAGGAAAGCGACAGCCAGGTCCGAGTCGTGGTGACCGAGGGAGTCAGGGCCCGGGTGGCCGTGGCCGATTTTCAGCGACGCGGCTCCCAGGAGGAACTGGAGCGGCACAGCCGCCTCTTCGACGACGTCCTGTGGAACGATCTGCGGAGGGCCGGGGTGTTCGAACTGGTCCCCAAGAGCTTTTACCCCCTGCAACTGCCCTCGCAACCCTACGAGGTCAACTACGAAGAGTGGACCGCCGAAGACGTGCAGGCTCAAAACCTGGTCTATGGCAATTCCTACATGCAACGCGGCCAGTTTGTCGTCGAGGCCCGCTTGATCGACGTGAACACGCGGGAGTCCATTATCGGAAACCGCTACCGGGTCGATCCGGATGAGGAGGGCGTCCGATCCCTGGCCCACCGCTTCGCCGACGAGATCGTGCTCCGCATCGGCGGAGGGGTTCGAGGCATCGCTTCCACCCGGATTGCCTTTGTCTCCAACCGCAACGGCCACAAGGAAATCTTCACCATGGACTACGACGGCTATGGACAGAAGGCGCTCACCAACCACCGGTCCATCAGCCTGACCCCCCGCTGGTCTCTGGACAACTCACGCATCGCCTACACTTCCTACCACCGGGGCAACCCCGACCTGTATTTTCGTACCGTCTACGACCAAAGGCTCATTCCCTTCTCCCTGCGCGGCGGCTTGACCACCACGCCGGCCTTTGCTCCCGACGGGGAAAGGATCGCCTTCAGCTCCAGCAAGACCCGTGACCCCGAAATCTATGTTTCCGATCTCCGCGGCCGCCACCTCAGGCGTCTGACCCGGGCCCGCGGCGTGGACATCTCGCCCGTCTGGAACCCCAAGTCCGGAAGGCAGATCGCTTTCGTCTCCGGTCGCAGCGGTTCCCCGCAGATCTGGATCATGGATGAGGACGGCTCCAACCTGCGGCGGTTGATCAACGAAGGCGGCGAAGCCGTGAGTCCCTCCTGGAGTCCGGACGGCGTGCACCTCGCTTTTTCCTGGAGGAGGCGACTAACGGGACGATTCGACATCTACCTGCTGGACGTGGTCAGCGGCCGGTTCAGCCAGCTCACTCGAGACGGCGCCAACAACGAGCATCCGGTCTGGTCGCCCGACAGCCGTCACATTGCCTACGAATCCAACCGTTTCGGCAGCCGGCAGATCTTCATCATGCTGGCCGACGGCACTCAAAAGGAGCAACTCACCCGCCAGGGCCAAAACACCTCCCCCGCCTGGTCCAATTACTTTCAGCGTTGATTTTTTTGTTTTACACTGGATTTATTTTTTATAGACTAGGGCTCGCTATTAAAGTTTCGGGATATCTTTACGCTTCCACACCCATCTTCGAACGGAGGAAGGAAATTATGAAAAACAGGAAGTTCTTGAACCTGGCTGCCCTGTGCCTGTTCGCGCTCCTGATCGCAGCATCGGGCGGCTGTAAGAAGAAGGTTCAGGTTGCGCCTCCGGAA
>VXMN01000103.1 GCA_009841055.1 Acidobacteriota bacterium | reverse complement strand
TGTGACCGGTTGGGGGGCCTGGGGTCGCCGCAATCCAGGTCCAGCCACTTGAGAATCTGCTTGAGGGCGGCCAGGACGTTGAAAGAGGTCAGAACCCGGACCGTCCGGTTGATTCCCCGCTGCAGTTCCAGGCCCCGTTCCCAGTCCCGGTCCAGGAAGGCGCGGTAGAGTTCCACGAACACCTTCAGCATCACCGGATAGGTGGAACCGATTCCGCCCACGCAGCCGGCCATCAAGCCGTACCAGAGCACCTGGTCCTCGCCGTTGAACACGGTGATCCTGCCGTCGTCGATGGCGGCTGTCAGGGTGATCTGGGTCAGGTTGCCGCTGGAATCCTTGAGGCCCACCACGCCGGGAATGCGGATGAGCCGCTCGAAGATCCGGGTGTCCAGGTTGATGGGAATGCGGCCGGGAATGTTGTAGGCCAGCACCGGACGCTCGGCCGCCTCGGCCAACTGCCGGTAGAAATCGACCAGTCCGTCCAGGTCGGGCTGATAGAAATAGGCCGGGGGCATGCTGGCCACCGCGTCGGCTCCCGCCCGGCCGGCGTGACGGGCCAGGCTCACCGCGTCGGGACTCTGGAAAGCCCCCACGTGGGCCATTACCGGAACCTTCCCCTGGACGGCATCCAGCACGATTTCGAGCACCTGCCGGCGCTCGGGCACCGTCAGCAAAAGGCCTTCGCCCCCTCCCCCGCAGACGTAAAAGCCGTTCACGCCAACGTCCAGGGCATGCCTCACCATTTTGCGCAGGCCGGGCTCGCTGACGGCGCCCCGGGCGTCGAACGGGGTCATGATGGCCGGATAGATTCCCTTGAGCTCCTTCATGGGTGAGTCTCCTCCAGTTCCGCTGCTCCCGCGGAGGTTCAGCGGTAATCGATGGACACGGAACGCAGCACCGGGGCCCCGGTGCCGTTGGGGCCGACCAGCGCGGCCTTGAACTGCAGGAAGCGGGTCGGAGTCTCCAATCCCTTCAGCGAGAAACGGCGGCCGGCGTAGACACTGCCTTCTCCGTCGGGCCCCTTCCAGGCAGTCTGGCGGAGAGCCTCGATACTCTCGGCCCCCCTCACCTGAAACTCGACGGCCGAGGCGAAGGGCGTTTCCCCTTCCCAACCGAGGGTCTGGAAGCGCACCGGGCCGCCGGCGTCGAAGACCTCTGAAATGTAGTCGTAGCGGTCGCCCCGATCGGAGACGTGCCCCACGTCCACCCCGGCCAGGAAATGGGGTCCGAGTCCGGGCAGGAGCTGGCGCCTCTCGGGAGAGAAACCCCGGGGGGTTCCCTCGTAGAGAAATGAGAGGTTTCGGTGGGCGCTCTCCAGCTTGTGGCAGGCGAAGAGCAGATCGGTGATGCCGTCGTTGTTGAAGTCGGCGGCCATCACGCCCGAGCCCGAGTGGGTGGGGATGTGGGTAACTCGGGAGGCGTCGAACCTGCCGCCGGCGTTCCAGTAGATGTAGGAGGGGTGGGAGCGGGTCTCGCCCGCATGGTAGCTGGTGGCCACGATGTCCAGCAGGCCGTCCGCATTGAGGTCGGCCACGGCCACTCCCTCCGGCCCCATGGCGGGCAGCCGGGTCACCCGCTCCGCCTCGTAGCCCGCGGCCGCCCCCCAGTAGACCAGAACGTCGCTCTCCCGGCCGCCTTCGGCCGACATCAGGTTGGTCGCCAGCAGTTCCAGCCAGCCGTCTCCGTTGAGGTCGGCGATCTCGGTGGCCACCGCCAGGCCCGCGGGGAGCGACTTCCTGTTGGCGTTGTCGAAGCCGTCGGGGCCGTTCCAGAAGATCACCAGCTCGCGATTGACCGTGGGGAACACCACGTCCAGCCAACCGTCCCCGTTCAGGTCGGCAATGCTCTGGCAGCGGACGCCCTCCACCTGAAAGGTGAAGCGATGGTTGCGGGCAAATCCCATGGGGCCGCCCCAGTAGAGGTCGGTCCCATGCCTGGCGGCATACTCGCTGAGGACCAGGTCCAGGTAGCCGTCTCGATTGAAGTCGGCCGGCCGGGCCGAGAAGGCCATCTCGGAGGAGACCACGGTCTTGCGGGTTGAGCTGAAGCCCTGGGCCGAACCCCAGTAGACTGCCGATTCCGGACCTCCCATGTAGATGTCCACCCAGCCGTCGTTGTCGATATCGGCGGAGGAGTACCCCTCTCCGGGGGAGCCGAAGGGGTGGTAGAGATCCTGGCGCTGGTCCACGCTGTATTTCCCCTCCTCGTTGCCCCAGTAGATGTAGGCCGGCACCGGGTCGCCCGCGGAACCGTCGATGCGGTTCACGAAGACCAGGTCCGTTCTGCCGTCCCGATCGAAATCGGCGCTGCCGGCCGCGGCGGCTCCCAGGGTGGTCAACTCCAGCCGGCGGGCCGTGTCGAACCCAGCCGGACCGCCCCAGTAAACGTAGGAGGGCGCCCGGTGGGAACGGGCATTGTGCTCGTTGCTGAAGACCAGGTCGGGGTGGCCGTCCCGGTTGAGGTCCTCGATGAGGCAGTCGGTGGGGTTCAGGGTGGGCAGGACGGTTCGGCGGCGAGGCTCGAATCCCTCGGCGCTGTTCCAGAAAATGGGCGAGCCGCTCCCCGGCCCCGGCGCGGCATGGCCGGACTTCTGGGGCCCGTTGGCGAACACCAGGTCCGGCAGCCCATCCTTGTCGATATCTCCCGCCGCCACGCTGCTGGCCGCGACCGTGGGCAATTCCAGGCGGCGCTCGGCGCTGTAGCCCCGGCTGGATCCCCAGTAGACGAAGGAACCGATGGATTCGCTGTCGACGTCGGTATCCCACTCGCTGCGGTCGTCGGGCTCGCGCATGAGCGGACGGTAGCGGTTGGCCAGGACGATCTCGGGAACCCGGTCGCCGTTGAGGTCGGCCACGGCCACGGCCGAGCTGCGCTGCCCGGGCAGCAACGTACGCCGGTCGGCCGAATAGCTCCCTCCTGCGCCGCACCAATAGATCATGGCGCCGCCGAGATCGGCGCCCCTGCCCTCGTTGGCGAAGACGATCTCGGGAGAGCCGTCCCGGTCGAGGTCGGCCACGGCCACGTCGGTGGCGGCGGCGGTGGGCAGGGACTGCCGCCGCTCGATGGAAAACCCCTCCTTCGAACCCCAATAGAGGAAGGAGGCGTTCTCGGGGCCGGAAGGCCGGCCGCCGGCCCAGGCGCTGTTGGCGAAGACGATCTCCGGGTAGCCGTCCCCATTGAGGTCGGCCACGGCAGCCGCCATGCCTCCCAGGGTCGGCAGCTCGCTTCTGCGCCCGGCGTCAAAGCCCTGGGCGCCGCCCCAGTAGATGAAGCTGTCCAGGTTGCTCTTGATCCCGTTGCGTCCGTTGACCACCACCAGGTCGGTGAAGCCGTCGCGGTTGAGGTCGCCCAGGGCCTGGCCGGTTCCGCCGCCGCTGGGAAGACGGGTGCGGCGGCCGACGTGGTTCTCGTCCACGCCCCAGTAGATGAAGAGATCGATCTCCTCGTTGTTGTCGTGGGTGTTGGGGAGGACGATATCGATGAAACCGTCGCGGTTGAGGTCCCAGAGGTTGATGAGCTTCACCTCCCCGGCCGCGGTGACGTAGGTGTTGGCGCCGCCGTCTCCCAGGGTTCCCCGGCTGAACTCCAGGAAACCGGAGACGGTCCAGCGCTTTGTGGCCGATGCGTTTTCGGACCGGGAATCAGACCCGCCCCACGCCAGGAGAGCACCGACCACCGCAAGACCCGAGAGCATCGTTCCGTATGGTGTTGCAGCCATGCGCTCACCCCCTGCCGGAGACCGGGCAGGCCTTGCCGACCATCGCCTCCATGAATTTCTCGAAGTGCCGGTCCCCGTCATTCAGAAGCAAGCCCGCTCTTTTGTCAATAGAGTTTCTCGAGCGGCACGCCTATAATCAGACAAGTTCCGCCTCTCACCTGCCGGGCAGATCATTGGAGGAACAAACTGCCAATGATTGTTGAAGACGAACCACGGATAAACACGAATAGACACGAATACCGGTGGGCCTCTATTGCTGCGACGACGTCACGAAATGGGGCCCACTCGGGAGCGGGGGGGGGGGGGCCCCCCGCGTGGGGGTGTGGGGGGGGGTTTGAAAAAATGGCGGGGAGGAGGCGTTGGGGGGGGGGGTGTGGGGGGGGGGGGG
>VXMN01000353.1 GCA_009841055.1 Acidobacteriota bacterium | reverse complement strand
TAGTGGGCGAGCACGGAACCCCGAACGGCGGTCTGGCCCACCTGCTGAGATCGACGCACGTCCTGCGGACGGCTTCGGTCGACCAGCCCCAGACTGCACAGGAAATCGGTAATGATCCGCCCGTTGACGGCGGTGGCCGCCAGCAGGGTGGAGAGCAGGGTGGCCATGGCGCTGACCAGGAAGATGCTCTTGGACCAGGGGCCGTAGCTTTCGGTAAAGATGGAGGAAATCTGGTCGACCACCCCGATGCCGGCCGGCGTCATGCCCAGGGGAAAGAGAATGGCCGCCCCCAGGATGAAGTAGGCCGCCGTCACCACCGTGGCCAGCAGGGTGGCCAGGCCGGCATCCACCTTGAGCATTCGGATCCAGCCCCGGGCCCTTTCCACCCATCCCTCGGAATCCCGTGGCCCCAGGTGCCTGCCGTAGCCCTTCTCCAGCACCCAGTAGGGATAGACCACCAGTTCCGAACCGGAGACCCCCAGGGCGCCGATGAGGCTGATGACGGCAAAGGCCGCCAGGCGAACGTCGGTATCTCCCAGGGAGAAGCCCAGGCCTGACCACAGGTCGGCTCCGCTCACCCGAAAGGGCGTACCCTGAAGCATGACCAGGCCCACCAGCGCCGAGACGCTCAGCAGCAGGGCCAGGGCGATCAACATCTTCTCCAGCCGCCCGTAGACGCCTCGCCAGAGCAGAAGCTGGACCCCGGCGACCACAATCACCGCCCAGATTTGAACCGACCCGATGGCGTCGGAGGAGAGCGGCCGGATCCCGTGCATCAGGCCCGCCATGGCACCAACCAGCCCCGAGGAGCCCACCTGGGCCAGCAGCCATCCCAGCATGAAGGCCCACACCAGCCAGGAGGTGTTCCTCAAGCGGGGGCCGGGGAAGGGACTCAGCGCTTCGAAGACGGTCCGGTTGTGGACCAGGCAATAGCGGCCCACCTCGACCTGGAGAAAGTACTTGATCATGCAGGACAGCAGCACCGCCCACAGCAGCACGAAGCCGAACCGGGCCGCCTGCAGCGGCGTGTTGATCAGCTCGCCCGAGCCGATCACTCCGGCCGCCAGCACGATCCCCGGTCCCACGGCAAGCAGCATGGGCCAGGGCCTCACCGGTGCGTTTCTGACAGGAGAATCGGTATTCATGGGGGGGTGAGGTTGCGGTGCGACACGCTTGCCGGCTCAGGCTTTGTCCGGTCGCATGCGCCGTTTCAATGCCTCCAGGCTGAAGCGGTTTTCCACCAGGTCGAAGAATTCCGCCTCCTCTTCCTGCACCTGCGCGGCCGCGTCCGCCAGGGAATCGACACCCTCCTCCGGGATGGTGATCAGGCCGCTCTCGTCTCCGTGCAGCAGATCGCCAGGGTGGATGGTGAGGCCGGCCACGGTCACCGCGGTGTTGAAGCTGAGGTATGCCGGATACCCGTGGGAAGCCACCCAACCGGAGGAGAAAATCTGGAACTCGGGAGTCCTGCGGGCAATTCCACTCTTGTCCCGGGCGTTGACGTCGGTAACGATGCCGACGCAGCCCAGCTTGTCCAGAACGCAGCAGAACATGTCGCCGATGAGACAGCAGCGCTCGCGTTCGTGGCCGTTGTGCTGAATCACCATCACCATGGGCCGGGGAGCAGCCTCCAGGACTTCCAGCAACTCGTCCACCCGAGGCGGTCTGCGGTCCCCCGGAGTGGTGCTGTCGGCCGTCGCCGTGACCGCGTAGCCGACCATGGGTTCGAGATGGGGAAACTGGCAGGCAATCCGGTTGGAGGCAAAGCCGGTGACCCGGTCCCGCAGGGCCAGCTTTTCGATGGCGTTGGAAACCGTGGCCGTATCGAAGGCTCGCAGGGCCTGGAGCACTTCCGGCGAGTGGCGCGCATTGGGGGACATGGGGTCTCCTGGATCTTCAGCCTGCCGGGCCGAGCGAGCTCAGACGGCCTTGGCGATTCTCTCCTGCAAGGCCGCCATTTTCTCCATCTGCTTCATGAAGTCGATGGTACCGGTGAGAGCGGTCTTCCAGTCGGGCTTGCAGGGAACGCTGTCGAGTGAAATGTAGCCGGAGAAGTTCATGGCGTTGAGGGTCCGCACCACATCCAGAAAGTCGATGTGGCCGGTCCCGGGAGTCTGGCGGTTGTTGTCCGCCAGGTGGATGTGCATGAGCCGGTCGCCGGCCGCCCGCAGCGCGTCGTTCAGGGGACCGTCTTCCATGTTCACGTGGAAGAAATCGGCCAGGACTCCCAGGTTGGGCGCGTCGATCTCGTCCACGATTCCCTTGCCTTCAACCAGGCTGTTGAGGAAGCCGGCGTACCCTTCGAAGCGGTTGATGGGCTCGATGGCGATATCGACGTTCCGCTCGGCCGCATAATCGGTGATTTCCCGGGTGGACTCGATGAAGTTGGCCCGCAGCAGGTGGATCGGCGTCTTGGTCACCGGGTACTCGGCCTGCCCCGGCGAGGCCACGATCTCGAAGACGGGAGGCTCCTCGAAGGTGGCCGCCAGGTCCACGCTCTTCTTGGCATAGTCCACCCCGTGACGCCTCTCCGTTTCGTCTGTGGAGGCCAGGTCCCGGACCTCCCCCGCGTGCCAGGGCGCCCAGGCGCCGATCAGGGCCGGCACCTTCAGGCCTAGCGAGAAGGCCATTTCCTTGACCTCGTTGAACCGGCTGGCCTCGATACGGTCCGGCTCGGCATCCAGATCCACCCCGTCATAGCCCGCTTCGGCCACCGCTTCCAGCACCTCCCGGGGCTTCTCCCAGACATTGCCGCCGGTGGACGCCAGTGTGCATAGAATCACCGAATACTTGTGCCCCATGGTTCAACCTCCGCTTGCTTCTGGTGGGTCTGCGACCGATCCTGCTGACCTCGGCTCGCCGGTTCCGCGGCCGCCACGGCAGTCTAATCGAAAGCCCGCCATCCTGGCAACCGTCTGGAGGGTTGTAATCCTGCTTGCCCTCGACCGGGTCTTGCCTGTAGCCTAACTCATTGGAAAGGGAGGGAAACATGCTGAGTCCAGAGCAGGTCCGCCAGTACCGCACCGACGGCTTTACCGTCTGCCGGGGGTTCCTGCCGGAAGGGGAGGTCGACCGATTCCGGGAAGAAATCGACGGCATCTGCGCCGGGAACACCCTGGCGAACCACGACAGCGCCCTGATGGAAATGGAGCCGGCCCAGCCTCCCGAAGGGACCCGCGTGAGGCGGATCTACCAGCCCTGCCACCACGTTCCGGAATTCGGCCGACTTTCCGATTCGGACAGGCTGCTGGACTGCGTGGCGCAGCTTCTCGGACCCGACCTGCTGATCCAGTACAGCAAGATCAACATGAAGCCGGCCGACGTGGGCTCGGTGGTCGAGTGGCACCAGGACCTGTCCTACTATCCTCTGACCAACCGGGACTCGCTGGCGGTCCTGTTCTACCTGGACGACGCCGGCCTCGGCAACGGCTGCCTGAAGATCATTCCGGGCCGCCACAACGGGCCTCTGCTGAGCCACACCCGGGACGGCCTCTTCCAGGGACGGGTTACCGAACCCGTGGATGACTCCGGAGCGGTGCCTGTGGAGGGCCCGGCCGGAACCGCCATCTTCATGCACTGCATGGCCCCCCATGCCTCGGCTCCCAACACCTCTTCCCACCAGCGGCGAACGCTCATTCTCAGCTATCGCGCTGCCGACGCCTTCCGCATTTACGACGGCCAGAACACCGCCACCAGCGAGGGCTATGTCCGCCTGGTGCGGGGGCAGCACAGCAGGGTGGCTCGCTTCACCATGAACGAGTTTCCCATCCCCACCTACGCGGGGAAATTCGTCTCCCTCTACGACCTTCAGGACAAGTCCCGCCAATCCGAAGTCGAGCAGGAGTCCGTCGGATAGCCAGGGGTCTGTCGGGCCCCATCGCGTCCGACAGTCCCCCTTGGCAGTCGGTCAACGACTTGCCGTCACCGCTTCGCGGATCGACTGGAATCTCCAGACTGCCAGCCGGGAAAATATTCCAATAAACAAGCACGTTCCCCCTTGCAGCATTGCGAGTTCAGGGAGAGCTGCGAAGCTGCGGTTGCCGTGGGTTACCCGGTAAAACGCCACCTACGAGCCATCCTTATAGAGCTGCGAAGCTGCGGCTCAGGGTAGCCCCGG